>NZ_CP046509.1:4090981-4395438 GCF_009738185.1 Erwinia sorbitola
CACAACCACGTGAACGTCCTTCAGTGAAAGATCGTTAACGCAGAAGGCGCTCTGTTTCAGGCAGCCGAGCCGTAATGCCAGATGGAACTCGCCCGCGTTGACCGTAACGCCCGGCATTTCATACTTTACGCCGCGCAGGGTCAGGTCGCGCCAGCCTCCGTTCACCTGCTGAATATCCAGCCCGGGAACCCAGCGTGCAGCACCATTCAGCACCATATGCAGGCCGGTTGTGGTTCCGATTAGAAATGCCACGCCGCCAAACAGCAGCACGATAAAAATAAGAATGCCAATCAGGCCCTTTTTCCACCACTTCATAGCTCAGGCCCCAAACCAATGTAAAACTGAATATCACGATGATCGTCGTCGCCAATTGCACGGGCGATATCAAGTTTTATCGGCCCTACCGGCGACTCCCAGCGCACGCCTACACCCGCACCGGTTTTAAAATTGCTCTTCTTGATGTCGTTAACGGCTTCGCCGGAGTCAATAAACATTGCCCCCCACCACTTCCCGCTGACGTTGTACTGATATTCGAGCGAGCCGGTAGCCAGCTTCGAGGCACCGGTCAGTTTGCCTTCATCATCTCGTGGTGAAATACCTTTGTATTTGTAACCACGAATACTGCGGTCGCCCCCGGCGAAGAAACGCAGATCTGGCGGGACTTTTTCAAAGTCGTTGGTTTCAATCCAGCCAAGATTGCCGCGCACCACAAAACGGTGCTTATCCTGCAAGGTACGGATCCAGACGTTCTGAGCCTGGATCACCGCGAAGTCGATATCCGAACCCCAGGTGGTGTCAGAGACGTCAAGAGAGTAGCGCTGTGAATCACCCCAGGTAGGCATCAGGCCGCCGCGAGAGCGGGTGCGGTTGACGCTGACACCAGGATAAATCAGCATCGTGGTGTTGGTAACGCTACCCTGCGTAAAGTGGTCGAGGCTCCAGCGCAGGTTAACCGCGCGCTGCCAGCCGCTGGAACTGTCCCAGTAGCGAGAGGCGGCCAGCGTGGTTGAGTCCGCTTTGGTATCGTTAAGATCGGTACGTTTCAGCCCGCCCTGCAGCAGGTAATATTGCTCCAGTGGGCTTTTACGCAGCGGCATTTTATAGCTGAAATCTAACTGCTGTTCAGGTGCGGAGATGTTAGCGCTGGTGCTGAGGCTGTGCCCGCGATCGTTAACCCAGGGCTTTTTCCACGTAGCTTTGACGCGCGGGCCGACGTCCGTCGAGTAACCAACGCCGGTTTCAATGGTGTTCTCGGTGCGCGGCGAAACAACGCCATGCAGCGGCAGCACCTTGCTGTCACGTCCTTTATCAAATTCAGGGGCAACCACCACCGAGTTAAACCAGCCGGTGGCAGAGAGGCGGCGGTTAAGTTCGGCTAAATCGCGAGAATTGTAGTAATCCCCCTTTTTAAACGGCACCAGGTTTTGCAGGTAATCTTCGCGGATTTGCGAGCCTTCGAAACTGACGTCGCCAAAGCGATAACGCTGGCCGCTGTCATAATCGAGATCCCAAAAGGCCTCACGCCGTTCAACCGATACGCCAAGCTGGCTTTTGCGGTAATCGCCGTCAAAGTAGCCTTTACGCAGCGCCATATTGCTGAGAGAGCTTTTAAACTTATCGTAATCGCTGTGGTTCAGCACCGTACCCAGTTTAGGTTTACCATCGCGAACCAGCTGCTGGTAATCTTCATCAGTGCGGGCGCCGCCGCGCAGAATCACCGTCTCTCCGGCAATTTTCACCGGCTCCCCCGGTGTAACCTTTGCGATCAGAACCTGACGTTTCCCACCTGCTGGCGGCGGCTGAAGCTCGAAATCGATCTGCGGTTCATAGTAACCCAGCGCTTTCAGCCCCTCTTTCACCGCATCGCTAACGCGCGCACGAAAGCGCCCGTCGGAGGTGACTTCATCACTGGTGATGGTGGATAAACGCGCCCTGACGTTCTTCTGTAATTCCCCCGATAAACCTGTTACCTGCAAACGAACATTCGCAGCCTGAGCGACAGGTGCGACGATCAGCAGACAAGACATGCAATACACATGAAATCGTGGCACGCTTACTCCCGTTTTTATTGCCAGCCCGCTATCCACTGGGCTTAATCTGGTAAAAATTAATTCGCGAACCGAAAAAAAAGTGTTGTTTTGCGCACTACCTTACCTCTTCTTCTGGCTCGATTCAGTCCGTACCTAACGCAAATTTCGTGCTTATTCTGTGCAAAGTCACGGTACGTTACAACACAGGATCGTAATTTGCCGTAAAAGGAGTGTAACGTGCTATCAGTATCAGACAAGTATCATCCCGTTTATCAGCCCGCCTTCTCTCTGCGCTGACGCCCTGGAGGTGTAGTGGCTACGGTAAGATTGCACCTGGATTTTCATAAGCTGTCATCTGGCATAAACCACGTAATTAGTGTGCCTTAAGGATAATTAGCGTCTGTGCGCTGCCGCAATTGTAAGCGCCCGATGCCGCAGCTATAATCACCTCACAGGCCGCTCCGCAGCCTGATTACCCTTCTGCTCCGGCGCTGGCCGAATCGCAGACATTTTTGGCACGGATAGCCCTGAATCACTGCACTACCTGATGTGATGTACGCAGGAAATACTGACTGCGCGCTGCCCAGGCCAAAAATGACAAGTGATTAACCCGGCCTTCTCTTTCCGCGCGATTGTTTTCCCGATTGCCCACTGAGCCGAGCCAACTAATGGATGCTTTATGTTAGACAGTTTTCTTGTCATCGTGCTGCTGATCGCGATCAGCTCGTTTTTCTCTCTCTCTGAAATCTCGCTGGCGGCTGCCCGCAAAATAAAACTCAAGCTGCTTGCCGACGAAGGCAATGTCAATGCGCAACACGTGATGAAGATGCAGGAGAATCCCGGCATGTTCTTTACCGTGGTGCAGATTGGCCTGAATGCCGTGGCGATCCTCGGCGGTATTGTCGGCGACTCCGCATTTTCACCCGCGTTCCGTGCGCTGTTTGAGCGCGTGACTACCCCGGAAACGGCCGAAAGTATCAGCTTTATCTGTTCTTTCACGCTGGTCACCAGCCTGTTTATTCTATTCGCTGACCTGTTCCCCAAACGCCTGGGGATGATTGCACCAGAGACCGTTGCGCTGAAAATCATCCATCCTATGCGCTTTTGTCTGTTTATGTTCCGCCCTCTGGTGTGGTTCTTTAACGGCGGGGCGAACATCATTTTCCGCCTGTTTAAAATTCCACTGGTGCGCAAAGACGACATTACCTCTGACGATATCTATGCGGTGGTGGAAGCCGGAGCGCTGGCAGGCGTTTTACGTAAGCAGGAGCATGAACTGATTGAGAACGTCTTTGAGCTGGAGTCACGCACGGTGCCTTCATCAATGACCTCGCGTGAAAACGTAGTCTGGTTCGATCTGCATGAAGATGAGAACAGCCTGAAAGAGAAGATTGCGCGCCATCCGCACTCTAAGTTCCTGGTCTGTAACGAAGATATTGACCATATTGTTGGCTATGTCGACTCGAAAGAGCTGCTGCTGCGCGTGCTGGGCAATCAGAGTATGGCGCTGAACAGCGGCCTGCAAATCCGTTCGGCACTAATCGTACCCGATACGCTGACGCTGTCAGAGGCACTGGAGAGCTTTAAAGCCGCCGGGGAAGACTTCGCGGTAATCATGAATGAATATGCGCTGGTGGTGGGGATTATCACTCTTAACGACGTGATGACCACGCTGATGGGCGATCTGGTTGGTCAGGGGCTGGAAGAGCAGATTGTCGCCCGTGATGAGAACTCGTGGCTGGTTGAAGGCGGCACCCCGATTGATGACGTGATGCGTGTACTGCATATCGATGAGTTCCCGCAGTCAGGTAACTACGAAACGATTGGCGGCTTTATGATGTTTATGCTGCGTAAGATTCCTAAGCGCACCGACTTTGTGAAGTTCCATGGCTTTAAGTTTGAGGTGGTGGATATCGACAGTTACCGTATTGATCAGCTGTTGGTGACCCGTATTGATGCGCGCCCGCCAACAGCGCCTGCATTACCGAAGGATCCTGAAGACGCCACTATGTCTTCGTAGGAGTGTCAGGCGAGGCAGTCGCCGACACAAAGAGAGAAGCAAAGTGAAGTCTCTCGCTCTGAATTTCAGACACAAAAAAGGCGCTGTCAGCGCCTTTTTTTGTTAGTTAAATTCGGTCTGCAATCGCAAGACCTGACGGTTAACTTCCGACATCACACTGTAGTGCTGCTTATCTTTGACGCGTGGAATAAGGATCTTGCCCTTATCAAACTCAAAAGCACCAACGTCTTTGATATATAACCGTCCGCGAAACAACGTCTTAACATATTTCGCTACCTGAAATGGGTTATATTTCTGGAAAATCTTCATTCTTGTTCAACTCCTAAAGAGTAAATACGCCTCGTCGTTGCCAAGCTGGGCACGAATTGGTGAAACGCAAAGTGCCTGTACTATAGAACATCGTTCGCTTCCAATGTTCCTAAAATTGAATTTTTTTACTGTGTTTACACATCATGACAGTACTCTCTGTTACCTGACTGTACAGACACAGTATAAACCTTCAATTCACAGGGATTTGTGCGGTGTGTTGCAAAGATGTTAGTTCGATGCGACAGCAGCATCATCCGCGCATATTATTTCAGTAGCATGACTAACTGATCAGACCACTAAACATACTGGAGCAACTATGTCAGGAATCCGTATTTTCGCAGTAATGCTTTCCGTGCTGCTGCTGCCGTTCACCACGGCGGCACACAATGTTCACCCCGGTGAGCGCCTGGCACCGGTTGGCGTCGCAGACAGGGGGGAGCTGCTTTTCAAAGAGGATAAGTTTAGCTACAAAAACTGGAACAGTGCACAGCTGGCAGGGAAAGTACGGGTGATCCAACATATTGCCGGACGCTCTTCGGCTAAAGAGCAGAATGCCGCACTGATAGAGGCTATCAAAGCCGCCAAACTGCCTCATGACCGTTATCAGACCACCACGATTGTAAATACTGACGATGCGATCCCGGGCACCGGTATGTTTGTGCGCAGCAGTATTGAGAACAATAAACGGCAGTTCCCATGGTCGCAGTTTATTGTCGATAGCAATGGCGCAGTCAATCAGGCGTGGCAATTGGCTGGCGGCGGCTCGGCGATTATCGTGCTGGATAAACACGCGCAGGTACAATTCGTCAAAGAAGGGGCGCTGACGCAGGATGAGGTAAAACAGGTGATGGCGTTGTTACATCAGCTACTGCAATAGAGCATGATGTCGGGCTGACCGGATAACCCGGTCAGCGCAGCGGAGCGCAGATAGCGCAGATAGCGCAGATAGCGCAGATAGCGCCCCGCTATCACGAATCAGTAGATCGACACGCGGAAACCTGGGTTGAGGAAGGATTCGCGCGGCGTATAGTCCAGCGTTTTCCCCTGCCAGTCAGTCACATGCGCGCCTGCTGCCAGTGCCACGGCGTGACCTGCGCCGGTATCCCAGATATTGGTCGGCCCAAAGCGGGGATAGAGCTGGGCTTTTCCTTCCGCCACCAGGCAGAATTTTAACGAGGAGCCGATTGCCGTGGTCTGATGCTCACCCATTTGAGCCAGATACTCTTTCAGCTCTTCATCTGAGCTGGCGTGAGAGCGGCTAATCACCACCAGCGGCGGGCGCGCATCCTGCACCTGAATCTGTATTTTATGGCCGCCCTCTTCTTTCCAGGCTTTGCCCTGTTCCGCCGAGTACATCACATTCAGCACCGGGGCATAAACCACGCCCAGCACCGGTTTACCCTGCTGAATCAGGGCAATATTTACTGTGAACTCGCCGTTACGCTTGATAAATTCTTTGGTGCCATCCAGCGGATCAACCAGCCAGTACTGCTGCCAGTGCTGGCGGATTTCCCAGCTGGCAGGATCTTCTTCTGACAGTACCGGGATTTCCGGTGTCAGCTGTGACAGCCCGGCAACGATAACTTTGTGCGCAGCAATATCCGCCGCCGTCACCGGTGAATCATCTGATTTATGCGCCACATCAAGCGGCACCTGTCCGTCGTATACGCGCATAATGGCATCGCCTGCTTCACGTGCCATCTGGCAAATTTTATCTAACACTGTTCACCTCCTGATCGCCTGGCGTTATCACGGCACTGCTGCGCAGCACCGGATGCCCCTATTTAAGGATAGCAGTTCCATCTATGGCGCATGCTGCCGTGGTAAAACGCACTGGGTAAGCCTTTTTTCAACAGCATAGCGCACCTGCCTTAGCGGGACACGCTTTCCTGTAATTTTTGACTGCATTGACGGATGTCAGGTGAGGCGATGTGCCATTGGTTCTCCGGACGGCTAAATCCGCGAACAGCATCACAATTTCCTGTGATAGCACGGCAAGATTTCACTCTATTCTGCGAGGGTTACCCGACTTCAATCCGTAACACGGAGGGAGGGTTCAGGTTCAGGCTTTGTCTCATCGCTCATTATCGCCTGCGCGCAATAATGAGTCAGCGCCACCAGTAGAAACAAAAATGCCAGCCTGAGTTTAGCGGCTGGCATTCGTGTTAATGACTTAGTGTAATTCTTGCAGAAATTACAGAATTTCCAGCAGTTCCACTTCAAACACCAGGGTGCTGAATGGTGGAATGGAGGCACCGGCACCACGCTCGCCGTAAGCCAGGTTGTGAGGGATAACCAGTTCCCATTTGGAGCCTACTGGCATCAGCGTCAGTGCTTCGATCCAGCCAGGGATCACTCCGCTTACCGGGAATTCAGCCGGTTCGCCACGCTGTACGGAACTGTCGAACACGCTGCCATCGATCAGTTTACCGGTGTAATGGACGCGTACGCGATCCTGACGGGATGGGATAGCTCCTTCACCCTGAGTCAGCACGCTGAACTGTAAGCCTGTCTCAGTGCTGCTGACGCCTTCACGCTTCGCGTTATCTTCCAGGAACTTCTGACCTTCTACTGCCATCGCCTTCTGACGTTCCTGACGGACGACTTCAGCACGCTCGTGAACTTCACGCAGGGCGCGGTGAACCACATCAACAGGAACGGACGGGGCATTCCCTTCCAGCGCATCGCGCAGACCTGCCAGCAGTGCTTCCGGCAGCAGACCCTGCAAACCTGATTCCTGCAACTGTTGACCGACCTGTAAGCCGATACCGTAACTTGCTTGCGCTTCAACGCTGTCAAAAGAAGGGGTTGTCATGGATTTTCCTTTCATCATTGATAAAACCGAAGACGAAGCATAACAGCGCAGGCAACGGGCGTAAAATCCCATCTTCCACTGGTGACTTTTCGCCAGGAAACAGAAACAATACCGCCTCTCACTATTCAGCATCTCCTGTGGCTGTCAGGCCTATACTTTCATTAGCCGGGATTTTTATCCTGGGCATAACGGGTATCGGTTCAGCTACATGTATTCAGAGGTTTTAAATGGGCCAGATTGCCCGCAGGCGAAGGAAAAGGCCGCTTTTTGTTGCCAGAGTCAAACAATGGATAACGAAGAGCTTACCGATCGCGCGAGTGTCGCGCCAGGAGGAAGACACCATGCCAAATGTACCGCTTATATCACGCTTATCGCCGTGGTTCAGCCGTCTCTGGCATCTGCCAGATGATATTCGCTGGATGGATCCACTGCCGCCCTCGCATCGCCGCGGGATTATTGCTGCGGCGCTGTTGATCCTGCTGGCCTTCCTGTGGCCTGCACCGGCTCCACAACGTACCGTGACGCCGATACAGAGTGGAGCAACCGATGTTCCTTTGCAGGCAGAACTGTCGGATGCGCCTCCGCCTCCTGCCTCCACACAGCAGCAGGATTCACAGGGCGAATGGCATGATTTCACCATCGCTTCAGGCCAGACGCTGGCGCAGCTGTTCCGCGATAATAATCTGCCGGTCAATGATGTGTTTGCGATGGCGCAGGTGGAGGGCGACGACAAACCCCTCAGCACGTTACATGCCGGGCAGGCAGTGAGGATCCGTCAGGATGCACAGGGAGTGGTAACCGGGTTAACGCTGGCAGGAGCAGATGGCGAGATTCTGTTTACCCGACAGCCAGACGGGACGTTTATAAAAGCGCAGTAATATTGCTGCCCCAGCAGTCGCCTGCTATTACGGCGACTACGGCGACAAACAAAAACGCCGCCCCGAGGGGCGGCGTTTTGTACATGCGATACTGAGGCGATTAAGCTTCAGGAACGATGTTTACGATCAGTTTAGCGAATACTTCGCTGTGAACCTGGAAGTCCACTTCGTGCTCACCGGTAGTACGCAGAACGCCGTTCGGCAGACGAACTTCGCTCTTAGCCACTTCAACGCCAGCCGCAGTTACTGCGTCAGCGATGTCACGGGTACCGATGGAACCGAACAGTTTACCTTCGTCGCCTGATTTAGACGCGATGGTAACGGTGCCCAGTGCATTGATTTTCTCTGCGCGTGCATTAGCTGCAGACAGAACGTCAGCCAGTTTGGCTTCCAGTTCTGCACGACGTGCTTCGAAGAATTCAACGTTTTTCTTGGTAGCAGGAACAGCTTTGCCCTGTGGTACCAGGAAGTTACGAGCGTAGCCCGCTTTAACGTTAACCTGATCACCCAGGCTGCCCAGGTTTGCTACTTTATCAAGCAGAATAACTTGCATTACCTTATCCTCTTAAAGTCGTTAATGGACAGTTGCCGTTACTGATGACGATCAGTGTACGGCAGCAGGGACAGGTAACGCGCGCGCTTGATAGCACGAGCCAGCTGACGCTGGTATTTTGCGCGAGTACCGGTGATACGGCTCGGTACGATCTTACCGCTTTCAGTGACATAATTTTTCAGCGTTGCGATATCTTTATAATCGATCTCTTGAACGCCTTCCGCTGTGAAACGGCAGAACTTGCGACGACGGAAATAACGTGCCATTTGGCTAGTCTCCAGAATCTATCAATTCAATCTGCTCGGCATGCAGTACGAGTTTATTCAGGCCGTTGCGCCCTTGATGGCTGCAAACAAATCCCTGAACAGTTAGCTGCGTGCCGACCGTTATACTTTGAGTAATGGCCTGATGGGCTTTGCCGCTGATAATCACCGGCATCCGACACCAGGCTTGCCGGTTATAACCGGCTTCCACCTGCTCTGAACGATGCTCAAGCACGAACTGGCAGTGTGGAATTCCTGACGGGCTGACCTTTCGCGTTGGTGCCTTGCACACAGTGCCCGACAGCATCAGTCGATTAGCCGTCACGGAAATTACTCTTCAGAATCCCCAGCATCTGCATCATCAGAGGTTTCGTTAGCAAAATCTTCACGACGCTCACGGCGCTCGTCTTTCGCTTTAACCATCGGAGATGCTTCAGTTACCGCGTGCTTAACGCGCATAACCATGCTGCGGATAACGGCGTCGTTGAAGCGGAAGTTAGTTTCCAGCTCATCGATCGCTTCCTGCGGAGCTTCAACGTTCAGCAGAACGTAGTGGGCTTTGTGCAGTTTGTTGATCGGGTAAGCCAGCTGACGGCGGCCCCAGTCTTCCAGGCGGTGGATCGTACCTTCTGCACCAGTGATGGTTGCAGAGTAACGCTCGATCATGCCAGGAACCTGTTCGCTTTGGTCAGGGTGAACCATAAATACGATTTCGTAATGACGCATCGAATTTGCTCCTTACGGATTATTCAGCCTCCTGTCGGGGTCAGCCGCGGCCCATGGAAGCAAGGAACGTTATAAGCCATGACCAAAAAAGTGCCGGTCACGACCTGAGAATGCGGCTGAAAAATTGACGCGTAATCATACTTGCGAGGGGCGACGAACACAAGGTAAATCTCTGGGGCGAACCTGGGCGGGTCATCCCCCGCCCGCAAGGATTACAAATGGTGCTTAAAGAAGGCCGTCATCGCGGTCAACGCTGGCGGCGTGATGCGGTGCCCGATGCCCTTTTCTGTCAGGTAGGTCAGATTGCTGTCTTGCCCGCTTTCACGCAGGGCTTTTTCCAGCCGTACACTTTCAGCGACAGGCACCACATCATCCGCTTCGCCGTGCCATACCAGCAGCGGGCGGTTGGCTATTTTGGCTAACTGGTGGCTGACCTCATACTCATCCAGCGGTGCCAGCCTTTCAGCCAGCACCTTTCGCTGATCAGGGGTGCGCGCCACCAGCGGCGGAAACAGCGTATGGGCCAGCTGGCTGAAGTAGCCAGAACCCATCATGCAGGCTGCGCTGCGCAGCTGTGGATAACGTGCCAGCGCTCCCAGTGCAGTCATCCCGCCCATTGAGGCCCCGGCTACCGCCAGCCTTGCCCCCTCAATCAGAGTCTGCTCCCGCAGCGCCTGTACAATACCCGCCACTTCGTCAATATTGCTACGCAGGATCTCCCAAAAGTGGGTTAAGCGCCGCTCGCTGTCACCGTCGTAACGTGATCCGTGCATATCTGCATCCGGGAGAATGGCACGGAAACCCGCCTGCGCCAGCGCTACCGCAAAGTAGGAATAGACCTCTTTTGATGACGTGTAGCCATGATAGAACAGCACCGTAGGCAGTGGCTCATGTCGCTGACCCGCCGGACAGGCATGTAAGCATTCGATATTGGCGAAACGTTCTGTGTTCACTTCAATCATTACATCTCCTTGTCAAAATGCGCGCGATGCCCACTTTTTTTTAGAACATAGCGCCGTAGTGGTGAATAAAAGCACAGCCTTATTAACAGGATATCGCGAGCAGAAAAACACAGCCGGTTTCCCCTGAGTTTAAGGGGTAAACTTTCTTCCAGGAATGCCGTTAATTCGTGTAATCCCCTAACGAATTAAGGCATAACGATGAAGCGTCTCTCTCTCAAGACATGGAGTCTGGGCGTAAAACTTTCGGTAATGACCTCTATAAGCGTTGCTGTGCTGTTTATTATTCTAACCCTGACGCTCAGTCATAACGCAGCAAAACAGGCCCACACCCTGACGCTGACGGATATGGAAAACCAGGTAAGCGGCATCGGCGATATGGCCAGTATGTTTAACACTACTCTGGCCGAAGAGGTCAGTAACTACAGCGAACTGTTCCAGAGTTTCCTGCCGAAACGCTTCTCGCTGGACGAATCCCAGCCAATCGCAGTCGGCGACCAGCAGACGCCAACCCTGCGTGCCGGGCTGCGCACTCTGAACCTTGATCAGGTGCTGGTTGATGATTTCCAGGAGCGTACCGACGCCATCGCCACTATTTTTGTCCGTACTCAGGCCGGGGAGTTTGTACGAATCTCCACCTCACTGCGCAAAGAAAATGGCGAGCGAGCTATCGGAACCAAACTTGACCATAGCAGCCCCGCCTGGCAACCGATACAGAAAGGGGAGGTTTTTCGCGGTATGGCGATGCTGTTTGGCAAGCGCTATATCACTCAATACCTGCCGATTCGTAATGCCGCAGGTGAGGTGATTGCCATTCTGTTTGTCGGTGTAGATATCACAAAACAGTACGCGATTATCCGCCAAAAAGTGCTGGTGAAGCACCCGAGTGCTGACGGTTCTTTCTACGTACTGAACCGGGCTGAGGGGAAGCAGTACGGCGACTATCTGTTCCACACCTCACTTGAGGGTAAAAAGCCCGATCTGCCGCAGGAGGCCCGTGACCGGCTGTTAAAACAGCCTGATGGCACGCTGGAAACCACGGACAGCGCAGGTAAAGAGAGGATCCTCACCTGGAAATATGTGCCGGAATGGAACTGGGTCGTTGTGGGCGATGTTGATAAAACCAGCCTGCTGGCACCAGTGAAGCAGACGCGCAATCTGTTTCTGCTGATTGGTGCTGCAATGGTGCTGCTGTTTGCCATGATGTTTGTCTGGATCACACGTCGCTGGGTGAGCCAGCCGCTGCAACAGGTGATTACCCTGGCACGGCAGTATGCCGCGGGCAATCTGCTGGCAACCCTGGATACACGACGTGAGGATGAAATTGGTCAGCTGATTGTCGCTATTAACGGCATCGGTGACGGCCTTGAACGTGTGGTGGCCCAGGTACGTCATGCAGCGGATGACATTGCCAGCGGTACCGAAGCCATTGTCACCAGCAGCGGAAACATCAGTGAGCAGATTACCCGCCAGGCCAGCAGCGTTGAGGAGACATCCACAAGTATGGAACAGCTGGGCGCCACGGTGGAACAGAACGCGGGCAATGTAGCCCAGGCGTTGCAGCTGGTCGGGGAAGCCTCAGAAGCTGTCAGCCAGGGTTCCGCCACCGTCAGCCATTCGGTGGTCACCATGTCTGATATCAAGACCGCATCTCAGGGCATTGCCGATATCACTCAGGTTATTGAGTCTATCGCTTTCCAGACCAATATTCTGGCACTGAATGCTGCGGTGGAAGCGGCGCGTGCCGGGGAAAATGGCAAAGGTTTCGCCGTCGTTGCCGCTGAAGTACGGGCTCTGGCCCAGCGCAGCGCACATGCCGCGAAAGAGATTGATCACCTGATTGCTGATTCACTACGTAAAGTGGTGCAGGGGCATGAGTTGTCTGAACAAACCCGCCAGGCAATGGACAATATCACCGGACGCATTGAGCAGGTGAAAGCGTTAATGAGTGAAATTAACGTTGCGTCACACGAGCAGTCCAGCGGTATCAGTCATGTGAATATGGCCATGGCGCAAATCGGTCAGGCAACGCATCAAAACAGTGAACTGGTTATGCATTCTGAGCAAACCGCACAGGAACTCAGCCGTAAGGGGCATCACCTCAGCGAACTGGTGAAGGTGTTTAACGTCAAGTCTTAAACTGGCGTACACTGAAAGTCATATCGTTTTGAGATGATGACTATGCTTCCGATTAAGCGCCCGATAACGGCCCTGCTGATTGCCCTGTTATTAAGCAGCTGTAGCGTGCTAAAGAGTACGCCGCAGCCTCCGCCCGCCCCCAAAGCGCAGGCGGTGGAGATTAACCGGGCGCAGAGTGGATCGCTGCCTCGTATCGGTAGTGCCAGCGTGACAGTGCGCGGATCCCCTGACGATGCAATTCGAGCGCTGGCAGCGAGAGCCAATCAAGCGGGAGCACGTTACTATCAAATTCTGCTGGTTAACGAAACGGTGGCACCCGGTCTGTGGTACGCATCGGCGATTTTCTACGGGGCTTCAGAGGGTAATAATTCCGGAGCGCTGGGAACGCCCCGGTAAGGTGGTTACTTCACGCTGCGCTGGCGCACCGCTTCAAACAGGCAAACGCCGGTCGCTACCGAGACGTTGAGCGAGGAGACGCTGCCCGCCATTGGGATGCTGATCAGCTCATCGCAGTGTTCACGGGTCAGACGACGCATTCCTTCACCTTCTGCGCCCATCACCAGCGCCATCGGGCCGGTCATTTTGCTTTGGTACAGGGTGTGATCGGCTTCTCCAGCAGTACCGACGATCCATACGTTGGCTTCCTGTAAAACACGCATAGTGCGCGCCAGGTTAGTTACGCGAATCAGCGGGATATGTTCAGCCGCGCCGCTGGCGACTTTTTTCGCCGTGGCATTCAGCTGGGCTGAACGGTCTTTTGGCAGAATAATCGCATGGACACCGGCTGCATCTGCGCTGCGCATACAGGCACCAAGGTTATGCGGATCAGTTACACCGTCAAGGATCAGCAGGAACGGGCTATCCAGACTGGCCAGCAGATCCGGCAGATCGCCTTCCTGATACTGACGGCCTGGCTTCACGCGGGCAATAATCCCCTGGTGTACCGCCCCTTCAGATTTGCTATCCAGCACCTGCTTGCTCGCCACCTGAATGACGATGCCCTGCGCTTCCAGTGCTTTGACCAGCGTCTGCAAACGACGGTCATCGCGCCCTTTCAGAATAAAGACTTCCTGGAAACGCTGCGGGTCGCTGTCAAGCAGCGCCTGCACGGCGTGGATCCCAAAAACAATTTCACTCATTTCATTGACTCAGTAGTTCGTAATTTACGCCCCGGGTGACGCAAGCGTCACCCGGAGGCTGTTATGCGTCGTCAGTTTTCTTCGCACGCTTCGCGCGGGTGGCCGAGGCGATTTTACGGGTTTTATCCGACGGTTTGCGCGGTTTTTTCTCTTTGGCAGCGGCCGGAGCGCCGTCTGCTGTTTTTGCCGGACGGAATGCGCTGTCCGGTTCAAAGTTTGCTCCTTTACGCGGTGCACGGCGGCGGCTGCCGCTGTTCTTCGGTGCAGCACGCTTTTCGCGTTCACGTTCGGTTTTGCCTTCGCCACGTGGCTTGCGGCTGCTGGAAACCAACGCAAAGTCGATCTTACGTTCGTCCATATGCACCGCATCGACACGCACTTCCACCGTGTCACCGAGACGATAAGTACGGCCACCGGATTCACCAATCAGGCGCTGCCCGACGGCGTCAAAGCGGTAGTAGTCATTATCCAGGGTGGAGACGTGAACCAGGCCGTCGATAAACAGATCAGTCAGGCGCACAAAGAAACCAAAGCCGGTAACGCTGGAGATCACCCCGGTAAAGGTTTCCCCCACCTGATCCTGCATAAAGTCACATTTCAGCCAGTCGGCAACATCGCGAGTGGCTTCATCCGCACGGCGCTCGGTCATCGAACAGTGCTGGCCAAGTTGCAGCATCTGCTGCATCTCGTAGTGGTAGCCACCGGTCGGTGTGGTATTGCCCTGCAAGGTGCCCGCTTCTTTCGCCAGCAAATACTTGATGGCGCGGTGCAATAACAGGTCAGGATAACGACGAATTGGCGACGTAAAGTGCGCATAAGACGCCAGCGCCAGGCCGAAGTGGCCACGGTTTTCCGGGTCATAGACCGCCTGCTTCATCGAACGCAGCAGCATGGTTTGCAGCATTTCGTGATCCTGACGACCGGCAATCTGATTCAGCAGCGCGGAGTAGTCTACCGGCTGCGGTTTATCGCCGCCCGGCAGCGTCAGCCCCAGCTCATTCAGCACGGAACGGAAGC
The DNA here is from genome assembly GCF_009738185.1 of Erwinia sorbitola. NCBI lineage: Bacteria > Pseudomonadati > Pseudomonadota > Gammaproteobacteria > Enterobacterales > Erwiniaceae > Erwinia > Erwinia sorbitola. Next base: position 4,105,830 of record NZ_CP046509.1, read on the forward strand.
TTTTGATGCTTTCATCGCCCGGACGGTCGTGGTCACGGAACAGCGCAGGTTCGTTATTTTTCTCAACGTAACGCGCTGAGGCGATGTTCGCGAGGATCATGCACTCTTCAATCAGCTTGTGCGCATCGTTACGGGAAACCTGCTCAACGCGCTCAATGCGGCGATCGGCATTGAAGATGAATTTCGCTTCATCGGTTTCAAACGAGATACCGCCGCGCTGCTCACGAGCTTTTTCCAGCGCCAGGTACATGCGGTGCAACTCTTCCAGGTCTTTCACCAGCGGTTCATACTGCTGACGCAGTTCCTGATGGCCCTGGAGAATGTTCCACACTTTGTTATAGGTCAGGCGGGCGAAGGAGTTCATCACCGCTTCGTAGTGCTTGTAGCCGGTCAGCTTACCGGTGGAGGAGATAGTCATCTCGCACACCATGCACAGGCGGTCAACTTCCGGGTTCAGTGAACACAGGCCGTTAGACAGCACTTCCGGCAGCATTGGCACGACCTGAGACGGGAAGTAAACCGAGGTACCACGGTTAACCGCTTCATCGTCCAGCGGGGTGCCCGGGCGCACGTAGTAGCTTACGTCGGCAATGGCTACCCACAGGCGCCAGCCGCCGCCGCGTTTACGTTCACAGAATACCGCATCATCAAAGTCACGGGCATCTTCACCATCGATGGTGACCAGCGGCAAATCGCGCAGATCTACGCGGCCACGCTTGGCTTCTTCCGGCACTTCTTCTTTCAGATCGGCAATCTGTTTTTCCAGCGCTTCCGGCCATTCATGTGGAATATCATGAGTGCGCAGCGCCATATCTACGGCCATGCTGGTGCCCATGTTGTCACCCAGCACTTCAACGATTTTACCGACGGCTTTGCTGCGGCGGGTTGGGCGCTGAGTCAGCTCCACCACTACCACATAGCCCATGCGCGCACCCATCAGCTCTTCAGCCGGGATCAGGATGTCAAAGCTCAGACGGCTGTCGTCCGGCACTACGAAGCCAACGCCAGAATCGGTAAAGTAACGGCCAACAATCTGGCTGTTACGTGGTTCAACTACGCGCACTACGCGCGCTTCGCGACGACCTTTACGGTCAGCGCCCATTGCCTGCGCGAGGATCATGTCCCCGTGCATGCACATTTTCATCTGTTCGGCAGAGAGATAAAGATCGTCTTTACTCCCTTCGATGCGTAAGAAGCCGAAGCCATCGCGGTGACCGATAACTTTGCCTTTTAACAGGTCAAGACGTTCCGGCAGCGCGTAGCACTGACGGCGGGTAAAGACCAGCTGACCGTCACGCTCCATGGCGCGCAGGCGGCGGCGCAGGGCTTCGGTTTGTTCTTCTCCGCTAATCGCTAACTCTTCTGCCAGCTCTTCACGGCTGGCAGGTTTTTCGCGTTTGTCCAGATGAGCAAGAATGAATTCGCGGCTGGGAATAGGGTTTTCGTATTTTTCAGCTTCGCGTTCCTGAAAGGGATCGTGTGACATCGAGGTTCCTCCGTTGTCAGCTGCTTAGTGAAGGTCGTTCACTGAGCAAAATTTGGTAGAGCGGATTGTTATTTTCAACCAGGTCGGCCAGGGTGTATTGATCAAGCTCGCGCAGAAAACTCTGCACGGCATCATGCAGCGCTTTTTTCAGGCGGCAGGCTGAGGTGATGTGACAAAAGTCACTGTGGCAGTTCACCAACTGTAGTGGTTCCAGCGCGCGTACCACCTGACCAATCACAATATCTTCGGCAGGCTTACCCAGGCGAATTCCGCCATTCTTACCGCGCACTGCGGCAATGTATCCGGCCCGACTAAGGTGATTGATTATTTTGACCATATGATTACGTGACACACCGTAGGTGTCAGTTACTTCGCTGATACTGGTCATCTGGCCCGCAGGTAGCGAAGCAAGATAGATCAGTGCACGTAAGCCGTAATCGGTAAAACTGGTTAGCTGCACGGTAACCCCAGAGATACAACCGCAGGTGAAGTTGTGATCCGCTCAAGAATTTGTATTGTTAACAATGATAATAAACCAGCCACAGCTAGCCGGGCCATTTTATTTAAGGTGAGAACGGCAGAAGAGAACGGCAGGAAACCGGTACTGAATAAAAACTGGCCGGGCAATGCCCGGCCTGAAACTGAATTATGCGTCAAACGGGTCGCGCAGAATCATGGTTTCACTACGATCCGGGCCGGTAGAAATAATATCAATCGGCACTCCGGTCACGTCTTCAACGCGCTTAATGTAGTTGCGCGCTGCCTGCGGCAGGCCTTCCAGCGTTTTCACACCAAAAGTGGTCTCAGACCAGCCTGGCATCGTTTCGTAGATTGGTTCAATGCCTTCCCAACCTTCCGCTGCCAGAGGGGTGGTGGTCATTTCACGGCCATCTGGCATACGGTAAGCAACACAGATTTTTACTTCTTTCAGGCCATCCAGCACGTCCAGTTTGGTCATGCAGAAGCCAGAGAGAGAGTTAATCTGAACCGCACGGCGCACGGCAACCGCATCAAGCCAGCCGGTACGACGACGACGGCCAGTAGTAGCACCGAACTCGTTACCCTGCTTGCACAGGAACTCACCGGTCTCATCGAAAAGCTCAGTCGGGAATGGACCCGCACCCACGCGAGTGGAGTAAGCTTTCACGATACCCAGTACGTAATCAACGTAACGAGGGCCAATACCTGAACCCGTTGCAACGCCACCAGCAGTGGTGTTAGACGAGGTCACATACGGATAGGTACCGTGGTCGATATCCAGCAGTGTACCCTGCGCGCCTTCGAACATGATCAGGTCGCCACGCTTACGTGCGCCGTCCAGCAGTTCGGAAACGTCAACCACCATGCCAGTCAGGATATCGGCAATTGCCAGAGTATCCGCCAGCACTTTATCGTAATCTACTGCTTCAACTTTGTAGTAGTTCACCAGCTGGAAGTTATGGTACTCCATCACTTCTTTCAGCTTCTCGGCAAAGGTCTCTTTGTTGAACAGATCGCCTACGCGCAGACCACGACGGGCTACTTTATCTTCATACGCCGGGCCGATACCGCGACCAGTGGTGCCGATAGCTTTTGCGCCACGCGCTTTTTCGCGCGCTACGTCCAGCGCCACATGATACTCAAGGATCAGCGGGCAGGCTTCAGAAATGAACAGACGCTCACGCACCGGGAAACCGCGATCTTCCAAACCTTTCATCTCTTTCATCAGCGCAGCCGGAGACAGCACAACACCGTTGCCGATGATGCTGGTCACGTTCTCACGCAGGATGCCAGACGGAATTAAGTGGAGGACGGTTTTTTCACCGTTGATGACTAGCGTATGGCCAGCGTTATGGCCTCCCTGGTAGCGCACTACATATTTAGCGCGTTCGGTCAGGAGGTCAACTATCTTACCTTTACCTTCGTCACCCCATTGGGTGCCCAGTACGACGACGTTCTTACCCATTTTTTTAAATCACCAGATTGCTTAAAAAAGGATTCTACCATCGTCATTTGCCTCTTTCAGCAATTTAAGCATACGATTGCATAGTTTTTTGCCAGTTAGCACTTTGTGCCGCTGTGACAGCACTTCGCGATACTCTTAACCACCGTTTCCGCGATTAAGCATGTAGTAAATCACCGAGCCTGCCACCACCAGCCCACCCCCAACTCTTCGCAGCAGGCCATCGGGCATGTGTGCCATGGCAATTATCATCCGCCGCCAGATACGCGGATACAGCATCGGGCCTAACCCTTCAAATACCAGCACTAACCCCAGCGCCATCCACACTGTCGCATTCATGTTGTTCACTCACCGTCTTTGCTATTAAAAGAAACATAAAAAAAGGGCCGGAAAATCCGGCCCTTATAATGCGATATTAGATGATTAGCGGGTGGTGGTGGAAGGACTCTTCATAAAGCGGAAGAAATCACTATCCGGACTCAGCACCATTACATCCTGGTTGCTATTGAAGCTGTTTTCGTAGGCACGCAGGCTACGGATAAAGGCATAGAAGTCTGGATCCTGACTGAAGGAATCAGCAAACAGTTTCGCCACTTCCGCATCACCTTCACCCTGAGTAATCAGCGCCTGACGGCGGGCTTCGGCCAGCGTACGTTCAACTTCGTAGTCTGCCTGAGCTCTCACCTTTGCTGCTTCCTCTGCACCCTGAGCACGCTGGCTTCGAGCAACAGATTCACGCTCTGCGCGCATACGTGCGTAGATCGCATCAGAGACTTCAGTTGGCAGGTTAATCTGCTTGATACGCACATCAACAACATGGATACCCAACGCCGCCATACTGTTCGGGTTGATCGCCGGTTCGTTGCTGTTGGTCTCGCTTTCAACGCGTTTCGCGACGGAAGCAATAGCATCATCAGCAGCTGGTGTAGCAACTTCATCATCCTGACCAGCACTGCCGGTGTTCAGCGCATCGCGAACGTCAGTGGTAAGACGGCCACGGGAATCGGTGACGATATCTTTCACATCCAGACGGCCAATCTCAGAACGCAGACGGTCACTAAATTTACGTTTCAGCAGCACTTCTGCCTGAGAAACATCACCACCGCCGGTGGCGAGGTAGTAACGGCTGAAGTCGCTCACGCGCCATTTGATATAGGAATCAACAATCAGGTCTTTCTTCTCTTTAGTGACGAAGCGGTCAGCCTGGTTGTCCATCGTCTGGATACGTGCATCAAGTGACTTCACTGATTCCAGGAAAGGAATCTTGAAGTGCAGACCTGGTGCATAAACCAGCGGTTTATTATCAGAATCGCGCAGAACTTTGCCGAAGCGCATCACAATGCCGCGCTGGCCTTCCTGCACAACAAACAGTGACGCGTACAGCACCACCAGCACAACAATCAATACTACGATTAATGGCTTACGCATCGCTTATTCTCTCCCTTCGCGCTGGGCATTGTTACGTTGAGCATTCACCCGGCGTTGATCCATAATATCGTCCGGACTGAACGACGAACTGCCGCTGACGCGCTCGTTACTGCCTGATGCCGGTGGCAGACGCAGCAAACCACCGCTACCGTCCTGACCGTTGGCAGATGCACCACCCTGACCACGCATTAGCTGATCCAGTGGCAATACCATCAGGTTGCTACCTTTATCATTAACCAGCACTTTGCGGGTATGACCCAGCACGCGCTCCATGGTTTCGATATACAGACGCTCACGGGTAATCTGTGGCGCTGCTTTGTATTCCGGAAGAATACGCGCAAAGCTATCCACTTCACCCTGTGCTTCCAGTGTTACGCGAGATTTGTAGGCACGAGCCTTTTCCAGAATTCCCTGCGCATCACCACGGGCACGTGGCAGCTTGTCATTAGCATAAGCTTCTGCTTCACGTACCGCCTGCTCGCGGTTTTCACGTGCGGCAATCGCATCATCGAAGGACGCTTTAACATCTTCCGGTGGGCGCGCCGTCTGGAAGTTAACGTCCAGCAGGGTGATCCCCATATCGTATGGACGAATAGTTTCTTCCAGCTCACGCTGTGTTTCGCTACGCACCACGGTACGGCCTTCGGTCAAAATACGATCCATGGTGGAGCGCCCGATAACACCGCGCAGGGCGCTGTCGGTTGCCTGACGCAGACTGTCATCCGCACTGGTGACGGAGAACAGATAGCGTTCTGGATTCGTTACACGGTACTGCACGTTCATTTCAACGCGCACAACGTTTTCATCAGAGGTCAGCATGGTGCCGGAAGCCGACAGCTCGCGTACCGACTCCACGTTCACTGCGCGAACCTGATCAACGAAAGTCGGTTTCCAGTTCAGGCCCGGCTCTACCAGATGGCTGAATTTCCCGAAGCGGGTAACTACACCGCGTTCAGCTTCTTTGATGGTATAGAAGCCGCTCGCAGCCCAGATAACTACCGCTGCAACAGCTACGATACCAACCAGACGCCCGGCATTGCCTGGCTTACGCTGGCTGCTGCCGTTTCCTGTACCGTCACCGCCTTTTTTACCACCGCCCAGGCCACCAAGCTTATTGCTCAGTTTACGGAAGATATCATCTAAATCAGGGGGCCCTTTATCACGCCCTCCTTTATTTCCCCCAGAGTTGCCGCCTTGATTATTGCTGCTTCCCCACGGGTCGCGGTCCTGTCCGTTATTCCCGGGCTGATTCCACGCCATGTTTATACTCCATTAATTGTGTGTGCGGTGGTATCCCAGGCCGGGATACACGTGTCAGGCAACTATATAATCGACCAGGGTCGGTTCCTGTTTACACAGTCGACGCCAGTCAACAATCGGCATACGTATTTGTAACCCTACGCTACCATCATCTTCATTCCACTCTTTCTCTATCGCATGCAGCTGGTAAAAGCGGCTGCGTAGCCGCCCTGCTGCTGGCGGCAGGCGTAAATCATACTGCGCGATTTCACCGGCCAGACGTTCAGTAAGCGCCTGGAACAGCAGCGGAACCCCTTCTCCGGTCTGGGCTGAAAGCCAGACACGAACAGGCAGGTTCTCTTCATCACGATCGATACGCGGAACAAAATCTTCCAGCATATCAATCTTATTCATCACCAGCAGGCTGGGGATTTTATCGGATTCAATTTCTTCCAACACCACATTGACCGCTTCGATGTTTTCATCAAGCCGGGCATCTGCGGCATCAATCACGTGCAGCAACAGCGTCGCCTCACGGGTTTCCTGTAGCGTGGCTTTAAACGCCGCCACCAGGTCATGGGGCAAATGACGAATAAAGCCTACGGTATCCGCCAGCACCACTTCCCCCACGTCTACCACGTCAACACGACGCAGGGTCGGGTCAAGGGTGGCGAACAGCTGATCGGCCACATACACCTCAGAGGTGGTCAGGCAGTTAAATAATGTGGACTTACCGGCGTTGGTATATCCCACCAGTGACACGGTAGGGACATCGGCCTTGTTGCGAGCCTGCCTGCCCTGCTCGCGCTGTTTCGAGACGCGCTCAAGGCGGGAAAGAATCAGGGTAATACGATTACGCAGTAAACGGCGGTCGGTTTCTAACTGGGTTTCACCCGGGCCACGCAGGCCGATACCGCCTTTCTGGCGCTCAAGGTGCGTCCAGCCGCGAACCAGTCGCGTGGCAAGGTGACGAAGCTGCGCCAGCTCAACCTGCAGTTTACCTTCATGGGTACGGGCGCGTTGGGCGAAGATATCCAGGATCAGTCCGGTGCGGTCAATAACCCGACATTCACACAGCGCTTCAAGGTTGCGCTCCTGTGCCGGACTCAGGGCGTGATCGAACAGCACCACGGAGGCACCGCTCTCTTTTACCGCTTCGGCAATTTCAACAGCCTTTCCTTCACCAACGAAATATTTAGGGTGTGGTGCTTTGCGGCTACCAGTAACGACACGCAGCGCCTCAACGCCAGCAGAAGACACCAGAGTTTCAAACTCCTGTAGATCTTCTGTATCTCTTTCTTGCGAGAAATAGATGTGCACCAGTACGGCCTGCTCTCCGGCATCATAACGGTCAAACAAACTTAAAACCTCTCGATACTTTGTTAAACCTGCTGCGCGTTGGCCATACTGCGTCAAAACCAGATTCAAAATGCGCGTTCAGCTCACTAAACGGCGTTTTTTGCATGGATTCACTTAATGTCTAAGACGCAATAAGGAAGCCAGGCGATATATTTGTTGCCATGACTGGGCATTTTGCCAGGACGGGGAACTAAGATCACCAGACTCCCCGTCTTGGAGGGACAGCCACGCTAATTACTCAGCGTCGTCACTGTCTTGCTGAGGCTGCTGAGAAGAGGCCCCCTGGTTACTTCCGCTATGGTGATAGTTGCTGCTTCCGCCACCCGCATTGTTACTGTGATGGGAGACCGGACGGGACGGAACAACGGTAGAGATCGCGTGCTTATACACCATCTGGCTAACCGTGTTTTTTAAAAGAATAACAAATTGATCAAACGACTCGATCTGGCCCTGTAGTTTGATACCATTTACCAAATAAATCGAAACCGGAACACGTTCGCGACGCAGTGCGTTCAAGAACGGATCTTGCAATGATTGCCCCTTAGCCATTCTATCTTTTCCTTATATGCTTGTTGTTTGTAACTTAAGAACCATAGGGTTCGAAATACGACGTAAAAAATTTGCGCAAGATAACCCACCAATTGTACACAATCACCCAGGCTTCGCACTAAGAACCTGTAACACCGTAGAGTAGGCATCATCAGGGCGTTCGCTATCAAGCCAGTGAACGTCCTTCCAGCCACGTAACCAGGTCATCTGTCGTTTAGCCAACTGCCGGGTTGCGCAAATTCCCCGATAAACCATGTCATCGTAATCAATTTCACCGGATAAAAATGACCACATCTGGCGATAACCGACACAACGAATGGAAGGCATATCCGTATGCAAATCACCTCGTGCAAAGAGCGCCCGAGCCTCCGCTTCAAATCCTGACGCCAGCATCTGGTGATAGCGCTGCTCAATACGCTGATGAATCAGTTCGCGGCTCGCCGGAGCGATAGCAAACTGGTAAACATCATACGGCAGTGGATCGCCCGACGTTTTTGTCAGTTCCGTTAAAGTTTTACCCGAAATAAAAAAAACTTCCAGTGCTCGCGAGAGTCTCTGGGGATCATTCGGATGAATACGACGTCCAGCAACGGGATCTACATCACATAACTGGCGGTGAAGGGCTTCCCATCCTTCTTCGCTCGCCATCTGCTCTATACGCTGACGTACCTCTGGATCGGCCGAGGGCAACGGCGATAATCCTTCAAGTAACGCCTTGTAATAAAGCATGGTGCCACCAACAAGCAACGGAATATTACCCCGCCGGGTAATTTCCGCCATTTCAGCCAGCGCATCACGCCGGAACTCTGCGGCCGAATAGGCCTCAGACGGATCGCGGATGTCCAGCAAACGATGGGGCGCAAGCGCCAGTTCTTCTGCGGATGGTTTGGCGGTTCCAATATCCATCCCGCGGTAGATCAGCGCTGAATCAACACTAATTAGCTCTACAGGTAACGCCTGGCGCAATGCTATTGCCAGCGCGGTTTTCCCGGAGGCCGTCGGTCCCATCAAAAATATTGCCTTAGGCAGGCCAGCCGTGGATTGTTCACTCATGCTTCAGGGCGTTCATCGCCGTTTCAATATCGATGTATTGCAGTAGTCCAGAAGGTGGCGATTTCACTAACTGCGGGCAAAGCCTTTCAACTTCTGCCAGCAAGGTAATCGCCTGCGAGTGATTCCAGTGCTGATGCTCAGAAACCGACTGACGCGCTAACCACTGCGCCGTCTGGCTGGCTGAAACATCCTGCTGCCGGGCTAAATACCCTAACATTTCTGGAATCAAGTTTTGTAAATTTTGTTGGCGTAATGGTAAAGGTACGGCTCGCAGCATCACATGATGAGCATCAAATAGCAGGTCAATGCCCATCTGACTCAATAATGCGCCATGGCGTTTTCCAGCTTCACTCTCTGTTTTTTCCAGTTTCAGCCGGATCGGAATCAATAATGGCTGCGGCTTTAATCCTTCCTCACCAGGTTCCAGTTGCATCTGCTTTAGCCAGCGTTCGGCCACCGCCAGCGACATTAATGCCACGCCTGCGGCTCCGTCGACCAGCGCATACTGCTCCTGAACCACCGTCAATACGCGACCAAAGCTATGGACGTGCCCGGGCAAAGGCGCTGGCTGAACTTCTTTTTTTGCCGGTGTCATCTGGCGCGGCTCTTCGCTGTGCTTCACGGCCGGAGTGTTTAATAGCTGCTGATAGACCGCGCCCTCACGTTTCTGATAGCCCGGTTCCTGACGCTGCCAACTACTGCCGCCGCCCCCATTACCAGCAGGCACAGAGTGAGATGTTACCGCAGGGGCAGGCACGGAGAAGTGATTACCTCCTGCCGCCGGGCGATTTTCTGGCTGCCAGCGCTCTGCCGGTGCCTGCGACATCTCAGGCAGAGTTTCGGCTCCGCTCTCCTGCAAAACGCTGACTACGCCCTGATAAATAAAGTCATGAACCAGACGCGACTGATGAAAACGCACTTCATGTTTTGCCGGGTGTACGTTTACATCCACCTGATGCGGGTCGATTTCCAGATACAGCACATAGGCAGGCTGATGCTGATCCCCAAGCTTATCCTGGTAGGCCTGGCGGATAGCGTGATTGATCAAGCGATCGCGCATCATACGACCATTAACGTAGCAGTACTGTAATTCGGGCAGCGCTTTTGACCCCACCGGATCGGCCACCCAACCGCGCAAACTCAGCTCACCATGCTGCCATTCAATCGTCAGGGCATGCGTCATAAACGCCGTACCGCAGATAGCAGCCACGCGGCGCTCACGTTGGGTATTGTCGCTAACGCCGCGATACTGGCGCACCAGCTTACCGTTATGGGAAAGCGAGATCGCCACATCAAAGCGCGCCAGCGCAATGCGCCGGATCACTTCATCAATATGAGTAAATTCGGTTTTTTCGGTGCGCATAAATTTACGGCGCGCCGGGGTGTTGTAGAACAGGTCAAGCACCTCTAGTGTGGTGCCAACCGGATGTGCAGCCGGTTTCACGGTGACCGTCTGATCGCGCCCTTCCGCATAAGCCTGCCAGGCTTCACTCTGTGTTTCCGTTCGGGATGTCAGAATCAGACGTGATACTGAACTGATACTTGCCAGCGCCTCACCGCGAAATCCCAGGCTGATAATCGCTTCCAGATCGTCCAGCGTGGTAATCTTACTGGTTGCGTGACGCGCAAGCGCCATCGCCAGCTCATCTTTATCAATCCCGCAGCCGTTATCACGAATACGGATCAGCTTTGCGCCGCCTTTTTCAATGTCGATATCAATGCGCGTGGCACCCGCATCAAGGCTATTTTCCACCAGCTCCTTCACCACCGACGCCGGGCGCTCGACCACCTCTCCGGCGGCAATCTGGTTCGCAAGCTGTGGTGGTAGTACTTGAATGCGCATGGCTTGTCCTTGTTATCAACACCGCCATCCTGGACGGGAGTTCCCCCCGGCAAGATGGCAAAAAATTGGCCCTTTCTTATGATGCCGGAATTTTTAGTGTCTGCCCCAGCATCACATTCTGAGACTTCATCTTATTCGCCTGCTGAATTGCCTGCGGGCTGACGCCGTAATGGGCGGCAATCGCCGTTAACGAATCCCCACGAACCACTTTATGTCTGGCTGGCTGGCGTGTTTTCACCACAGCAGTAGCAACCTGTTTGCTGCCTGCCGGTACTTTCAGGCGCTGCCCAACCCACACTACATCCTTTTTCAGGGTGTTCATCGAGCGAAGCGTCTCCATGCTAACCCCGTAACTGGCAGCAATGCCGGAGAGCGTCTCACCACGTTTGACTACATGGCGCTGTGTCGCCCCGGTATATTGCGTTGCTGCGGGTACCGGGATCTCCTCTGGCTCAACCGCCGCTGCGCTTTGCAACGGTCGGTTTTCCTCCTTTGGGATCGATTGTAGCGGGTGCGCCAGGAAGTAGTTGCGTAAGCCTTTATAAATCGACTCGGCAATCTTCTGCTGGTAAGCGCTACTGCCAAGCAGTCGCTCCTCCGAAGGATTACTGATAAAGCCGGTTTCCACCAGCAGAGAAGGAATATCCGGCGAGCGCAGTACGCCCAGACTGGCATGTTCCGGCCGGCGCTTATGGAGCGCACCCACGCGTTGCAACTGCGCGATCACCTTAACAGCTACATCGTAACCCACACGCTGCGAATGCCCGAACTGCAAGTCCAGCACTGCCTGGCTCAGATAAGGGTCGGCCTGGCTGTTAGCCAGCAGATCGCCTGCACCACCCAGCAGTTCAGACTGCTTCTCATGCTGCTCAAGCCAGCCAGCCATTTCACTATTTGCACGGCGGTTAGAGAGCACCCATACCGACGCCCCGGAGGCGCTGCGGTTAGGCGCTGCATCAGCGTGAATGGAAACCAGCAGGTTAGCGTTCTGCTTACGCGCAACATCGGATCGGCCCATTACGGAGATAAAGTAGTCGCCGTCGCGGGTCATCACACCTTTAAACATCGGATCGGCATTGAGCAGCTCTTTCAGCCTGCGCGCAATAGCGATGGTCACATTCTTCTCTTTCAGTCCGCCCCCGCCAATCGCGCCGGGATCCTGACCGCCATGACCGGCATCGATGGCCACAATCACCGTATCATTGCTGCTAACAGTGCTGCTGCGCGGTCGCGCCACCTCGTTACCGCTGCTGACAGCAGTAACCGGGTTAGCATTAAACGGGCTTTTCCCTGGCTGGCTGGCTGGACGCGAACTGGAGACACTGCTCACCGGCGCGTTGCGGCTGGCAGTTTGCGCTGCGGGCTGAGTACCGGTAATGGTAAACACCACATTGTAATTATTGCCGTTACGCTGGGTGACGGCGCGAGTTTTACCCCGCTGAGTCAGCTCCAGTACCAGGCGAATACTCTGGCTATCTTTCGCGGTACTGGAGCGAATACGCTTTACAATATTTTCACCGCTGAAATTGAGCGGCAGGCCCTGCACAATGCCACTCTGGCGAATGTCCAGTACCACCCGTTCCGGGTTATGCAGAGGAAAGAAAGCATAAACCGGCTGACCGGCAAAACTCAGGGTGACCTGTGCCTGATTACTGCCGTTAGAAACTTGGATATCCGATAAATTTGCCGCCAGCGAACTAAATGAACAGCAAAACAGGGCCAGCAGGCACCAGGCTTTGAATCGCAGCATCATGCTCCACCCTGTTTATCAGTCATACGCTCCAGCATCGCTTCACCCGCAGATGAGCGGGCACGGAGTAGCGCTTCGCGGGAGTGCCCTTGATAGCTGAGGTGCAATTCTAAATCTGGTTCAGGCAACACCCCCGCTCCCTGCTGCGGCCACTCAACCAGGCACAGACTATCAGGGCCGAAGTAATCACGAATTCCCATAAATTCCAACTCTTCCGGATCAGACAAACGGTACAGATCGAAATGATAAACCCGGCAGCCGGGCAGTATATAGGGCTCAACCAAAGTATAAGTGGGGCTTTTTACATTCCCCTGATGGCCTAGTGCCTGTAAAAAACCGCGGCTGAAGGTGGTTTTACCTGCACCCAGGTCACCATAGAGATAGAGGGTCGCCGCGCCGTTACAGACGCGGGCCAGGCTGGCACCCAGTGCGAGAGTTGCTGCCTCATCGGGCAATGAAATTACACAGGTCATCATTCTTTAGTATTCGAAATCTCAGGATTGACAAACAGATACAGCTCGGAGAACAGATCGGTGGCTAACATACCGCGAGTGCCGCGGCGTTGTGCCACTGCGTCAGCCGCCGCTCCATGCGCTACGCATCCTGCGCAGGCGGCATCGTACAGAGAGAGCTTTTGCCCTGCCAGACTGCCGATAACCCCTGATAAAACATCTCCCATTCCCCCGCTGGCCATACCTGCATTGCCCACATCGGCAATCGCCAGCTCATCCAGCTCGCCAGCAATCAGCGTTCCGGCGCCCTTAAGCACCACAACACCACCGTAACGTTTTGCCAGACGGCGCACAGCCAGTAAGCGGTCACTTTCAATATCGCTAACTTTTACATTAAGCAGCCTTGCGGCCTCGCCAGGGTGCGGCGTAATAATGCGATTTTGACGTTTATCGGGGCTGATTGCCAGCAGGTTAAGCGCATCTGCGTCCCAAAGCATCGTTTTCTGAGAGTTTTCTACTTTTTTCAAGGCCTTTTTACCCCAGCTTCCCTGACCAAGCCCTGGACCGATAACAATGACATCGGCCCATTCTAGGGCAGCATCCAGCGCCTCTGTTGTTAACTCTTGCACCATCAGTTCTGGTCGTGCAGTCAGCAATGGCCCAACATTCTCAATGTGAGTAAGTACTCGCACAAGCCCTGAGCCACTGCGCAAAGCGGCTTCTGCAGTCATACGGATGGCACCTGCAGTACCGTGATCGCCGCCAATCACCAGCAGACGTCCATGATCCCCTTTATGGGAGGTGGCCCGCCTTGGCGGCAGCCATCGGGTCAGATGGCTGGCATCATAGCGCGCAATAGGTGCCGGCCTGCCTTGTAACCACAAGTCCAGATTCAGGCTGTGATAATGCAATTTTCCCACATGGTCACGCGCTTTGCCCGTCAACAGCCCCGGCTTTAGCGCTATAAACGTCAGAGTATGTTCAGCATCTATTACCACACCAGGGACTGTACCGTTAGCAGCCACTAATCCGGAAGGGATATCTACGGAGAATACGGGAGCGGAATGACGATTAGCCTGCTCGATCAGTTGGGTATATGGCTCATCGGGAGAGCGATTTAAACCGGTACCAAGCAGCGCATCAACAATTAGCGCGATACTTTCAGGCCAGCGGGCGGAAGCATCATGGATCACCCCACCGGCAGCCAGCCAGTTTTCACGAGCCTGATTCGCTTCCTCTGGCAATGCCCTGTCACTGTCAACGGCAATCAGCGTCACCTTCAGACCAGCAGCCTGCGCCAGGCGTGCTATGACAAAACCATCGCCGCCGTTGTTGCCGTAACCGCAGAGAATCATCCAGTGCTGCGCCTGAGGCCACAACTGTCGTATCAGGCTAAAGGCGGCTTCCCCCGCCCGCAGCATTAACTCAAACAGGGTGATACCCTGACTATCTGCTCCTTCGCGCTCCAGTCCGGCTATCGCTTCTACAGGCCAGACAGAATAGGGTAAACTGGTGCGGTCTTTTTGCTGGTTCAGGTTATTCATGTCGCATCCTCTCGATTTCCATCAACTCGCCCTGGATATTAAACAGTGGGGGCTTGATCTCGGCTTCCAGCAGGTGGGTATCTGTGATACCGACTTAACATTGGAAGAACCACGGCTTCAGGCCTGGCTTGATAAACAATACCACGGTGAGATGGACTGGATGGCCCGTCACGGCATGATGCGCGCCCGCCCCCATGAACTGCTGCCCGGCACACTGCGGGTGATCAGTGTGCGGATGAATTATCTCCCCGCTAAAGCCGCATTTGCCAGCACGCTGAAAAACCCACTTCTGGGGTATGTCAGCCGCTACGCGCTAGGCCGTGATTACCACAAAGTATTACGCAATCGACTGAAAAAGCTTGGCGATATGATCCGTGAGCGCTGTGGCGATGCCCAGTTCCGCCCTTTCGTCGACTCTGCCCCCTTGCTTGAGCGCCCGCTGGCGGCAAAAGCAGGTTTAGGCTGGACAGGTAAGCATTCGCTGATCCTCAATCGGGAAGCGGGTTCATGGTTTTTCCTGGGCGAACTGCTTATCGATTTGCCGCTGCCTGTTGACCAGCCGGTTGAAGAAAATTGCGGGCGCTGTGTCGCCTGCATCACTACCTGCCCAACGGGGGCCATTGTCGAGCCTTATACCGTTGATGCCCGTCGCTGCATTTCCTATCTTACGATTGAACTGGAAGGCTCTATCCCGGAAGAGTTTCGCCCTTTAATCGGCAACCGGATTTATGGCTGTGACGATTGTCAGCTAATTTGTCCGTGGAACCGTTACGGGCAGCTTACTGATGAAGACGATTTCAGCCCACGTGCAGTCTTACATGCCCCGCCACTCACCGAACTTTTTGCCTGGGATGAAGCGAAATTCCTGCGGATTACTGAAGGATCCGCTATTCGTCGCATTGGCCATCTGCGCTGGCTACGTAATATTGCCGTGGCGCTGGGCAATGCGCCATGGGATGAGAGCCACCTGGTGGCGCTGGAAGCGCGGCGTGGTGAAAACAGTATGCTGGATGAACATATTGACTGGGCAATTGGCTGCCAGCTGGCACGACGAGTTGAATCAGCTATTGAGGTACAAAGCAGCCAGCAGCGACGGCTGGTGAGGGTAATTGAAAAGGGGTTACCGCGTGATGCTTAAATGTACAATTAAGGGTGGGTAAACCACGCAGAATGTTTTCCACATGCTGTGCATAAAATTAAAAAGTCGTTGTCATTCAACCGTCACAGAAACCGCAAGCGATCCACATAACAAATTTTAAGATTCACAATAACATTAAAAACAATGGGTTATACAGATTAAACACTTTACACAGGATTTTCAGAGCGCAAAGCTTAACAACATAAGCTGTGGATAAGTCTGTTAAAAACATTTTTGTGCTGGACAGTAGAATGCTATCGCACGGCGTTAATAGCTGTGGATAATTCTGAAGAAGAAAATTGAGAAGATATTTAATTTGGAGCGGGAAACGAGACTCGAACTCGCGACCCCGACCTTGGCAAGGTCGTGCTCTACCAACTGAGCTATTCCCGCTTAGGGTTACTGCTGAAATTATGAGCTAAAACCTTATAACTGCTTGATTATTTTAGCTTTTAACTCTTCCTTCCGGAGGAGAGGTCGCTATTATGGCCCTGTTTGCGGATGCTGGCAAGCCCTGTATCAAAAAAAATTCATTCTGGTTACTAAACCAGCAACCCCGTGTGTTTATCAGACCTCAATATAACCTCATTAATCCTGCAATCACTTTTTCGGGAGTAAAACTCAAATACTAATTTCAATGAAAACAGGATAGACAATAAGAAAAACAAACAAGAACAAAACATGAAGATTACAATTACCTGTTAATAAAAAAGGTAAAAGAAAGAAAAATCATCTAATATCCAGGGTGGATATAATGACAACCGAACAAGAAAAAAACAAAAAGAACAGTACTCATAAAAAAACCTTAATTGACACAAAGCAGCTCACATCGCTACCATAACTCTAATTAACAACACCTTAAAGGAGCCTATAAGCAATAATCGGAAAAAATAGAATTAATTAAATCAATAAAAGAACCAAAAACTCACCAGGATGGAAATTACTTAATTTAACGGACTAATATTTATATGAATAAGATATTCAAAGTGATTTGGAACAAAAATGCTCACTGCTTCGTAGTTACGTCAGAACTGGCTAAAAGCACTATTAAGAGTGGGCGTCAAAAGCTAGCTCCTAAAAGTCAGAGTATTTCAGGCCTCTTTAGTTACTCTCTTCTTGTCTCATCATTGTTAGTAGCCATCTCCGGAACCGCATATGCGGCTAACGCTGAACCAACAAAAGATCTCTTAAACCAAAAATATAAAGCAGCAAATGGCCTGATCAGCATTGCAGGTGGGGGCGAGGGTGACGCTTTTGCGACAGATAGCAATAATGAACAGAATGACGAATATAGCAATGACTATGGTATTGCTATCGGAGCAGGCGCTAAAGGTTTTTGGGCCAGCGTCGCCATGGGGGATACGGCTGAAGCCAGATCGCTTTATGGCACGGCTATTGGGCCGAAGGCAACAATTGATAATGATTCAAACTATGCCGTATCACTGGGAAATAACGCCAGTGTTAAAACCAGTAATAACGGCATTGTGCTGGGTTCTAATGCCAACCTTACCGCTTCAGGAGACTCCGTTGCCATAGGTAACGCGTCATCCATAAAAAATTCAACAAACTCTGTTGCTATAGGTAACGCAACATCCATTGACGGCGCTAAAAACTCCGTAGCCCTGGGTGCAAATTCAACAGCAACGGCTGATGATACCGTCTCCATTGGCTCTATTGGCAAAGAGAGAAAGCTGGTCAATCTGGCTGAAGGGGCACTATCCAGTAGCTCAACTGAAGCCGTCAACGGCAGCCAGCTATTTAAAGTTGACCAGCAGGTACAGCAGTTCGATTCCCTTATCAGCAATAATGCCAACAATATCGACAGCCTGACAAATGGCAGCGCCGGTCTTATACAGTTGAGCAAGAACAAAAAGACGCTGCTGGTCGGTGGTGCTGCCGGCGGAACAACTAAACTTGATCTTGGCAATCGCGATCTCACAGGCGTAAATAAAGGTCAGGTCAATGACACCTCCACCGACGCAGTTAACGGCAGCCAGCTACACGAAACCCGCGAGCAGATTAAAGAGTATGGCGACAATATCACCGCCAACGCAGCTAACATCAGCACCAACGCCGGCAACATTGCCACCAACACCAGCAATATCGATGCCCTTAACAACGGCAAGGCCGGCCTGGTGCAGCTGAACAGCGACGGCACCACCATGATCGTCGGCGATGTGGCGAAGGATGCCACGGCCTTCGACCTGGCCGGGCGTAAAGTTACCGGCGTAACAGAAGGTGAGCTTGCCGCCGATTCCACCGACGCGGTTAACGGCGGCCAGCTGTTTGAGATTGAGAAGGATCTGGACGGCAAAATCGCTACCAATACGAATAACATCAGCACCAACGCCGGCAATATTGCCACCAATACCAGCAATATTGACGCCCTCAGCAGCGGCAAGGCCGGCCTGGTACAGCTGAACAGCGACGGCACCACTATGATCGTCGGCGATGTGGCAAAGGATGCGATGATATTTGACCTGGCCGGGCGTAAGGTTACCGGCGTAACAGAGGGTGAGCTTGCCGCCGATTCCACCGACGCGGTTAACGGCAGCCAGCTGCATGAAACCCGCGAGCAGATTAAAGAGTATGGCGACATCACCACTGCCAATACGGAGAATATCACCGCCAATGCGGGCAACATTGCCACCAATACCACCAATATTGCCACCAATACCAGCAATATTGATGCCCTCAGCAGCGGCAAGGCCGGCCTGGTGCAGCTGAACAGCGACGGCACCAGCATGATCGTCGGCGATGTGGCGAAGGGTGCTACGGCCTTCGACCTGGCCGGGCGTAAGATCACCGGCGTAACAGAGGGTGAGCTCGCCGCGGATTCCACCGACGCGGTTAACGGCAGCCAGCTGCATGAAACCCGCGAGCAGATTAAAGAGTATGGCGACAATATCACTGCCAACACGAATAACATCAGCACCAACGCCGGCAATATTGCCACCAATACCAGCAACATCGATGCCCTTAACAGCGGCAAGGCGGGCCTGGTACAGTTGAGCAGCGACGGCAGCACCATGATCGTCGGCGATGTGGCGAAGGATGCCACGGCCTTCGACCTGGCCGGGCGTAAGGTTACCGGCGTAACAGAGGGTGAGCTTGCCGCCGATTCCACCGACGCAGTTAACGGCAGCCAGCTGCACGAAACCCGCGAGCAGATCAAAGAGTATGGCGACATCACCACTGCCAATACGGAGAACATCAGCGCCAATGCGGGCAATATTGCCACCAATACCACCAATATTGATGCTCTTAACAGCGGCAAGGCCGGCCTGGTGCAGTTGAGCAGCGACGGCACCAGCATGATCGTCGGCGATGTGGCGAAGGATGCGATGGTATTTGACCTGGCCGGGCGTAAGGTTACCGGCGTAACAGAGGGTGAGCTTACCGCCGATTCCACCGATGCGGTTAACGGTAGCCAGCTGCATGAAACCCGTGAGCAGATTAAAGATTTTAGCGGTAATATCACTGCTAATACCGATAACATCAGCACCAATGCGGGCAACATTGCTACCAACACCACTAATATTGCCACCAACACCAGCAATATTGATGCCCTTAACAGCGGCAAGGCGGGCCTGGTGCAGTTGAGCAGCGACGGCAGCACCATGATCGTCGGCGATGTGGCAAAGGATGCGATGATCTTTGACCTCGCTGGCCGAACTGTTACTGGCATTAAAGAAGGCAAACTGAGTGCTGACTCCACCGACGCCATCAACGGTGCCCAACTGTTTAAAACCAACAGCAACGTTCAGCTAAACACTGAGAATATTACCAGCCTTTCGCAGAATATCGCCGATATCTCTGTAGGCAAAGCGGGCCTGGTGCAGCTGAATGAAGAGGGCAACCTGGCTTTCAGTGATACCGCAGTGGATGCTAAAAAATTCGAGGTCAACCGCACCCTGTCTGGTGTGACAGATGGAACAATCGCGGCAGACTCGACCGAGGCTGTCAACGGTAGTCAGCTGTTCCTGACCAACAGTGACGTTAAGAAAAATACAGGTGATATCAACGACCTTGTGACGGGAAAAGCTGGTCTGGTGCAACTGAGCGGGGGGAACCTGATCTTCGGTAGTGCCGCCGACAGTGCCAGAGTCTTTAATATCGGCGGCCGCAAAATCAGTGGCGTACAGGCGGGCGAGCTCAGTTCAACTTCTACTGAAGCTGTAAACGGCAGCCAGCTGCATGAAACCAATACGCGTGTTGATGACCTGGAGAAAAACATCAGTAATGGTGGTAATGGAGCCGCCGGAATGCTGGAGATGGGTGAAGGCGGTGAGTCTCTGGTGATTAGCGAGGCAGGTAAAAACGCCAAGACACTGGATTTAGGCGGTGACCGTACTATTAGCGGCCTTAAGGCAGGAGAACTGAGTGATACCTCTACCGAAGCGGTAAACGGTTCTCAGCTGCATGCTACTAATCAACAGGTCTCCAAAAACACTAATGATATTAGTAAATTGAGCAATGATATCAGCAGCGGAAAAGCTGGTGTTGCGCAAATTGATGGCGACAAAATTGTTTTCAATGATGGCAATAAAGGCACCACAACCGTGGATGTCGGTGGTCGTAACATCGCAAACATTAAAAATGGTGCCGTGACCAAAGACTCAAAAGATGCGGTAAATGGTTCACAACTCTTTGAAACTAATACCAAAGTCGACCTTAACACGGCCAACATTGAAATTAACAGGACTGACATCAACAAAAACAAGACGGCTATTGCCAGCAACACCTCAAAGATCACCGATCTTGAGAACTCTTTCTCCAGTATGAATAGCTCATTCAAGAACCTGTCGAAAGAAGTTAACAAGAACAAAAAACGGGCTGATGCAGGTATTGCAGGAGCGATGGCGATGACGGCAATACCTTTCGTGCACGCCGACGACTTCTCTTTCGGCATGGCATTGTCAGGTTACAGAGATCAAGGAGCGTTAGCCGCGGGAATGACATTTAAAACCAGTGAGCATACAGCAATGAAAATACACTCTTCCTGGGATACCCAGAATGGTACTGGCATTGCAGCAGGTTTTGCCTGGGGCTGGTAATTTAGATTAACTGATAACCACCTGGATTTAATTCCAGGTGGTTATACCCGTTATGTTCTAATTTGCTGGTACGCTGGCAATTTAAAGCATGATGGGTATAGAAAAGGTTAGCGTTACAATGAGAACTTTTCTTTACGGCATTATCATCATCATGGTGAGCTCAATTATCTCCACCGCTGGCGCACTCTATTTATCAGATAAAAGCACACTCCTTTTTGAACACTTTACACAACCCACCGCTGATAATCAGCATGAAAAATCACTCCAGTTACTCAAAAGATCGGCCATAACCGGTAATATGCACGCCCAGTTTAAACTGGGAACGATTTATTACCTGGGACATAATGTCGCCAAAGATGATGTTGAATCACGCTTTTGGTTCAATGTTGCTTACAACAGCGGCAGTATGGATGCGGAAGTTAACCTTGCATCGATGTATAAATATGGTGAGGGCGGAGAGAAAGACCTGAAAAAATCCATCGAGTTATATTCAGATGCTGCGCGAAAAGGCTCATCAGTCGCCTTATACAATTTAGGTAAGATGTATTTAAGCGGTGACTCACTGGAAAAAAACGAACGCTACGGGGTCTCACTATTGCAGGACTCCTGCAAAGCAGGCTTCGAGAAAAGCTGTCACCTGCTGCAACAAATTTTCTCTCACTAATCCCGCCGGGCGCGTGCAGCCCGCACTGAAAAACTGGCAGAGGTCAGAGGGAAGAAGCGGTAAGCAATGAGTACCGGAACCAGCACAATATTTATTATAAAAAGCAGACATAAAAAAAGAGCCTTTCGGCTCTTTTTTTACTGATTTACAGACAGGATAGCCTCTCTGCAAATTAAATTTTGGAGCGGGAAACGAGACTCGAACTCGCGACCCCGACCTTGGCAAGGTCGTGCTCTACCAACTGAGCTATTCCCGCTTGGGTGGTGCTTAACTGCTTAAAAAATTTGGAGCGGGAAACGAGACTCGAACTCGCGACCCCGACCTTGGCAAGGTCGTGCTCTACCAACTGAGCTATTCCCGCTCTGGGTAACAATGAAATTCTTCATCGGTACGGGGTGCGAATTATACGAGGATTTTGCCCCTATACAACCCCTCTAGCCAAAAAGATTTCATATTTTCAACCGAGTGCTGGTTTAGCAGCCAATATGATGATTTAGCCACCAATTTTCACTCAATAACCCAGGCCGCAGGCTATGTCACTGTAGCCTGGGTTAGCGGACAACTCACAACTGAATAAAATGCTCGCGGTAATACGCCAGTTCCGCTACGGACTCGCGGATATCATCCATCGCCTGATGCGTACCCTGCTTTTTGAAGCCCGGCAAGATTTCTGGTTTCCAGCGACGCGCCAGCTCTTTTAGCGTGCTGACATCCAGGTAACGGTAATGGAAATACTCCTCCAGCTTTGGCATGTACTTAAACAGGAAGCGGCGATCCTGACCGATGCTGTTGCCACAGATAGGTGAACTGTTCGCCGGTACCCACTTTTCCAGGAACTCAATGGTAGCCTGTACGGCGGCGTCTTCATCATACTGGCTGGCCTTAACTCGCTCGACCAGTCCGCTACTGGTATGGGTGCGCACGTTCCAGTCATCCATTAACGCCAGCTGGGCATCTGACTGATGGATGGCAAGCACAGGTCCTTCCGCCAGAATATTCAGATCGGCATCGGTGACCAGCGTGGCGATCTCAATAATACGATCCTGCTCCGGGTCAAGTCCGGTCATCTCAAGATCAATCCAAATCAGGTTGTTAGCATTAGCAGTCATAGTTTTCTCACGGTGTATACTCGTCATACTTAAACGCGAATTAATTAGAGTATAGGGCGGCATGGTTAAGTAGCGTGTATGATAGACCTTTTGCCCTGCCAGGGCGAAATATGCAGAATCGGTGTGAGGAACAGTGACTAAAAACAAACTATCCAAAGGTCAGCAACGTCGCGTGAGTGCCAACCACGATCGTCGCCTGAAGCAGCGGGCCGATAAACCTGAGCCAGATGACAATCTGTTCGGTGAAGTCCGTGATGGCGTAGTGATCAGCCGTTTTGGTATGCATGCAGATGTGGAAGATGCGGATGGTTCCGTTCACCGTTGTAACATCCGCCGTACCATCCGCTCGCTGGTAACCGGTGACCGCGTGCGCTGGCGTCCAGGCGTAGAAGGCGGCGCAACGGTAAAAGGCATCGTTGAGGCTGTTCATGAACGCACATCGGTGCTGACCCGTCCCGACTTCTATGATGGTGTAAAACCCATCGCCGCCAACATTAATCAGATTGTGGTAGTTTCAGCGATTCTGCCGGAGCTGTCGTTGAATATTATCGACCGCTATCTGGTGGCCTGCGAAACGCTGGGCGTCGAGCCGCTGCTGGTGCTGAACAAAACCGACCTGCTTGATGACGAAGGCCGGGCCTTTGTTGATGAGCAGATGGATATCTATCGCCATATTGGCTACAAGGTGCTGATGGTATCGAGCCATCGCAAAGAGGGCCTGGTTGAGCTGGAGCAGGCGCTGACCGACCGCGTGAGTATCTTCGCCGGGCAATCCGGGGTAGGTAAATCCAGCCTGCTGAATGCCCTGCTGGGCCTGGAACTGAGCAACGCAGAGATTCTGACTAATGACGTCTCCGATAACTCAGGCCTGGGTCAGCACACCACCACGGCTTCACGTCTGTACCACTTCCCGCACGGCGGCGATGTGATTGACTCCCCGGGCGTGCGTGAATTTGGTTTATGGCACCTCGAACCGGAACAAATCACTCAGGGATTTGTCGAATTTCGTACCTATTTAGGTGGATGTAAGTTCCGTGACTGTAAACATGACACCGATCCCGGCTGTGCCATTCGTGAAGCAGTGGAAAAAGGTGAAATCAACGAGTCACGTTTTGCCAACTACCACCTGATTTTGGAAACTATGTCTGAAGTACAGGCGAAAACACGCCGTAACTTTACTACAGACAAAAACTAACCATGCAGGCCTGAATATAGAGCGCAAGGGCACTTGATATTGCACCGTGGACCAGGTATTAGCCTTAACCCACGGGCACTGCTACAATCCGCCCCCTTTATATTTCTACAGCCTATTGACCCAAAATATTTCGAGTTGCAAAAGCAAGAGGCTTTAGCCTTTTAGCACAGCGAGAGCCAGAGCAGCGAACGCATCTGCAGCCTGAAGTATGAAGGGGATATGTGATTGAGCCAGGAGGCTAACGTGTTAGACCGTATTAAACTCGGCCTGAATAAAATATTGCCTAAAAAGGCTCTCACTGAACTGGCCGGCTGGGGCGCCAGCAAGCGTGGTGGATGGCTGACAAAAGCGGTAATCGATGCTTTTGTCTGGTACTACAAGGTGGATATGAAAGAGGCGCAGAAGCCTGACACCGCCAGCTATCGTACCTTTAATGAATTCTTCGTGCGCCCATTGCGCGATGAAGCTCGCCCAATCGAAACGGATCCGAATTTGCTGGTTCTTCCCGCCGATGGTGCTATCAGCCAGTTAGGCCATATTGAGGGTGAGCAGATTTTTCAGGCAAAAGGCCACACCTATTCACTGGAAGCACTGTTAGCCGGTAATAGCGCGATGACAGAGATGTTCCGCGACGGCGAATTTGTGACTACTTATCTCGCACCGCGTGACTATCACCGCGTGCATATGCCGTGCAACGGTATCCTGCGCGAAATGATCTACGTGCCGGGGGATCTCTACTCCGTGAACCCGCTCACCGCGCAGAACATTCCCAATCTGTTTGCGCGTAACGAGCGCGTTATCTGCCTGTTTGATACTGAATTTGGCCCGATGGCGCAGATTCTGGTCGGTGCCACCATCGTGGGCAGCATCGAAACTGCATGGGCGGGAACCGTTACACCACCGCGTGAAGGTGTAATCAAGCGCTGGAGCTGGCCGGGTGCGGATGCCGACGGTTCCGTGGTTCTGCTGAAAGGCCAGGAGATGGGTCGATTCAAACTTGGCTCAACGGTGATCAACCTGTTCGCCCCGGGCAAAGTAAAGCTGGCTGAGAGCCTGGCGGCAGAAAGTAAAACACGTCTTGGCGCAACCCTGGCCATCGCACTACAGAAAGACAGTGCGGAAGACGTCCTCCACCATCCATAGCGGATAACCATGTCACGTCTGATTCTCACTCTTTTGTTAGGCTGGAGCTTGCTCCAGCCAGTTTATGCAGCCAGCGTACCGGATGCATCGCAGATTAAACAACAACTTGAAGAGGTAAAGTCAGACAAGACTACGCCAGGTCAGGCGGCACTCATTGAGGCCCTGCAATCCACCCTCACCTGGCTGGACGAGCGTCAGAACTCGCTTAACCTAACTCAGGAATATCAGCAGGTCATTGACGACTTCCCTAAACTTTCCCGCGAGTTACGCCAGCAGATCGTGACGCTGACGGACAGTAGCAAACCGCTGCGCAGTAATATGAGCGCTGCCGATCTCGATCAGGAGATCCTTCAGGTCAGCAGCCAGCTGGTGGAGGAGAACAGGCAGGTTCAGCAAGAGCAGGATCGCGCACGCGAAATCAGTGATTCCCTTTCCCAGCTGCCGCAGCAGCAAACGGAAGCGCGCCGTGCGCTAAATGAAATCGAACGCCGTTTGCAGGGGCAGCCAGCGCCCACTACCCCACTCGGTCAGGCGCAGCTTGCCCAGCGTCAGGCAGAGTCTGCCGCGCAAAAAGCCCGGGTGGATGAGCTGGAACTGGCGCAGCTGTCGGCCAATAACCGCCAGGAGCTGGCGCGGATGCGCGCCGAAGTCCACCAGCGTAAAGCCGCCAGCCTGGATGCCTATCTCCAGGATCTTCGTAACCAGCTAAACAGCCTGCGCCAGCGCGAAGCCGAAATGGCGCTGGCACGAACCGAGCAGCTGGCGGAAAACAGCGGTGATATGCCGCAGGGCATTATCGAACAGTTCCGCGTTAACCGCGAACTCTCCAGCGCACTGAATCAGCAGGCGCAGCGCATGGATCTGGTGGCTTCGCAGCAGCGTACCGCCGCCAATCAAACCATTCAGGTGCGCCAGGCACTGAGCACCATTCGCGAGCAGTCACAGTGGCTGGGCGTATCCAACGTGCTGGGTGAAGCATTAAGGGCGCAGGTTGCGCGCCTGCCGGACATGCCTAAGCCGCAGCAGCTGGACAACGAAATGGCCCAGCTGCGGGTCCAGCGTCTCTATTATGAAGACCTGCTTGAGCGTCAGCAGTCGCTGCAACAGCTGCGCCAGGATGACAACAGCAAGCTGACTACCGAGCAGCGGCGCATTCTCGATGCCCAGCTGAAAACCCAGCGAGAGCTGCTGACGTCCCTGCTTTCCGGCTGTGATAACCTGATCCTCGGCGTCACCAAGCTGAAAGTGGCCAACAGCCAGCTGGTGGATGCGCTAAACGAAGTAAAAGAGGCGACCCACCGCTATCTCTTCTGGACAGCGGACGTCAGTGCCGTGGACTTCAGCTACCCTATCGATCTGGCACGTGATCTGCACCGCCTGCTGTCGCTGGACACTTTTGGCCAGTTGGGTGGCGCAATGGTGATGATGGTGACCAGCCGCGAAACCGTGCTCCCCCTGCTTGGTGCAGTGCTGCTGGTGGGCTTCAGCATCAGTTCACGTCGCCACTTCCGTAATTTCCTTGAGCGCGCTTCCAGCAAGGTGGGTAAAGTCACTCAGGATCATTTCAGCCTGACGCTGCGAACCGTGTTCTGGTCAATTCTGGTGGCATTACCGCTGCCAGTATTATGGGCAGCGCTGGGGTATGGTTTGCAACACGCCTGGCCCTACCCCATCGCCATTGCTATCGGCGACGGCGTAACCGCCAGCGTCCCGCTGCTATGGGCCTTTATGGTCAGCAATACCTTTGCCCGTCCGCAGGGCCTGTTTATCGTCCATTTCCGCTGGCCGAAAGCCCGCGTGGCGCGCGCTATGCGCTTTTATACCTTGTGCATCGGGCTGGTTGTTCCGCTGATGATGATGCTGATCGCCTTCGACAACCTCGAAGATCGCGAATTCTCAGCCACCCTTGGCCGCCTCTGCTTTATCCTGATTTGTGGCGCATTGAGCCTGGTAACCGTCAGCCTTAAACGTGCCGGTATCCCGCTGCATCTCGATAAAGAGGGCAACGGTGAGAACTTTATTAATAATGTGCTGTGGAATGCGATGATCGCCATTCCGATGGTGGCGGCGTTAGCCTCCTGCATCGGCTACCTGGCAACGGCACAGGCGCTGCTGGCACGTCTGGAAACCTCGGTGGCAATCTGGTTCCTGCTGCTGGTGATTTACCATATTATTCGCCGCTGGATGCTGATTCAGCGACGGCGCATCGCCTTTGACCGCGCCCGCCAGCGCCGTGCGGAAATCCTCGCCCAGCGCGCGCGCGGTGAAGAGGAAATAGCCGCTCAACAGACCGCTGCCGATAGCGTAGATGTAGAAGAACCGGTGATTGACCTGGATGCTATCAGTGCGCAGTCTTTACGCCTGGTACGTTCAATCCTGACGCTGGTTGCGCTGGTTTCAGTGATCGTACTCTGGTCTGAGATCCACTCGGCGTTCGGCTTCCTCGAAAATATCCGCCTGTGGGATGTCAGCACCACCGTTCAGGGAGTGGAGAGCCTGCAACCGATCACTCTGGGATCGGTGATGATCGCCGTTCTGGTGCTGATTATTACCACCCAGCTGGTACGCAACATGCCTGCCCTGCTGGAACTGGCGCTGCTGCAACACCTCAGCCTGACGCCGGGAACAGGTTATGCCATCACCACCCTGACCAAATATGTGCTGATTCTGATTGGCGGGCTGGCCGGTTTCTCGCTTATTGGCATCGACTGGTCAAAATTGCAGTGGCTGGTCGCCGGATTGACGGTAGGTCTGGGTTTTGGTTTGCAGGAGATCTTCGCCAACTTTATTTCTGGTCTGATCATTCTGTTTGAGAAACCCATCCGCATTGGCGATACGGTAACTATCCGCGAGCTGACCGGCAGCATCACCCGTATCAACACCCGCGCTACCACCATTACCGACTGGGATCGCAAAGAGATTATCGTGCCGAATAAGGCCTTTATCACCGAGCAGTTTATTAACTGGTCACTTTCTGACTCGGTCACCCGCGTGGTACTGACCATTCCGGCAGCGGCAGAAGCCAACAGTGAAGAAGTAACCAACGTGCTGCTGACGGCGGCACAGCGATGCAGCTACGTGCTGGATACACCGCAGCCGGAAGCATTCCTGGTCGATTTACAGCAGGGGATTCAGCTATTCGAGCTGCGTATTCACGCCGCTGAGATGGGACATCGTATGCCGCTGCGGCATGAGCTGCATCAGCTGATCCTGCGTGGTTATCAGGAGCACGGGCTGGAAATGCCGTTCCCACCGTTCCAGGTACGCATGGAGACTATCGGGCGTAAAACCCCAGCCAGCAACGGCGCACCGGCGGCAAGAAATTATAAATCGGGCGGCCTGTAAGACGATCATCAGGGTCAGATATGCCTGACCCTGACTCATTATCGGCTAAACACGCTTAACAGCGATCGACGGTGAACGCGATCACATCGCTCAGTTGCTCTGCCTTCAGCGCCAGCATCACAATGCGATCAACCCCTAACGCCACGCCGGAGCTCTCCGGCATACCGTGGGCCAGCGCATCCAGCAGGTTGGTATCAATCGGCTGTACCGGCAGACCCGCTGCCGCGCGCTTACGATTATCCTGCTCAAAACGCAGACGCTGTTCCCGGCTGTCAGTCAGCTCACGGAAACCGTTAGCCAGCTCAATACCTTTGAAGTAAACCTCAAAACGTTCAGCTACGCGGTGATCTTCCGTACTGATCTCTGCCAGCGCCGCCTGGCTGGCCGGGAAGTGATAGACGAAAGCCGGTTTCTCTTTACCGATTTCCGGTTCCACACCCAGCATAAACAGCAGCTGCAACAGCGTATCGCGATCTTCTTCACGATGAGCAAGATCCCCAGCCCCCAGCTTTTCAGCCACTTCACGCAGCTGGGCTTTGTCAGCGGAGAGGGGATCAATCTCCAGATGGCGAATAAATGCCTGCTGGTAGGAGAGCGTCTCAGCCGGGGCACACTCCAGCACCTGTTGCAGCAGATCGTCCACCTCGTTCATCAGGCGATACATATCGTAATGGGGGCGATACCACTCCAGCATGGTGAACTCAGGATTATGATGACGCCCCATCTCCTCATTGCGGAAACTGCGGCACAGCTGGAAGATCGGCCCACTGCCCGCAGCCAGCAGCCGCTTCATATGGTATTCAGGGCTGGTCATCAGATAAAGATCGATACCTGCGGCAGCGCCCGGGCCAACAAACCGGGTCTGGAACGGAAACAGATGCACATCGGTTACCGTCGCCTGGCTCATCGCCGGGGTTTCCACTTCCAGTACGCCACGATCGGCAAAGAAACGCCGGATTTCAGCCATAATCGCCGCACGCTTTAATAAATTAGCGATGGATGCACTTGGCTGCCAGCTGGCCGAATCGCTCATCTTTTTTACTCCAAATTCTGTAGGGTCAAGAAGTCTACCTGTACAGGCAGCAACACACAATTCTACGCCGAAAAAACCAGCAACAGGTTTTCCACAAAAAGTGAATGGTTTTTATCTGTTACCCGCCAAAATGCCCGAACATATCAAATTAGCGCATTTTTAACCCCCCTATACTGGGCAGCGACTGCTGGGTAGAGCCACCCGCTTTGCCTCTGGAAAAAATTTCAAACACAAAATACCCACCATGGTTCGCGTCGCGGAAACATTGTCAACGCACATGCAGCGCGGAGTATGCCGGGTATAAGGGAGGAAACTGTGCAAACCCTGAATGCCGATTTGGTCATTGTTGGTGCTGGTGGAGCCGGGTTACGAGCTGCGATTGCCGCAGCAGAAGCCAACCCGCGACTGAAAATTGCCCTGATATCAAAAGTCTATCCGATGCGCAGCCACACTGTGGCAGCCGAAGGGGGGGCCGCCGCCGTCACCCAGCAGCAGGACAGCTTCGATTCTCATTTCCACGATACCGTTGCCGGGGGCGACTGGCTGTGTGAGCAGCCTGTGGTGGACTATTTTGTGCAGCACTGCCCTGAGGAAATGGCGCAGTTAGAACAGTGGGGATGCCCCTGGAGCCGCAAAGAGGACGGATCCATTAACGTTCGCCGCTTTGGTGGCATGAAGATTGAGCGCACCTGGTTCGCTGCCGATAAAACCGGCTTCCACATGCTGCATACCCTGTTTCAAACCTCGCTAAAATACCCCCAAATCCAGCGCCTTGATGAACATTTCGTCCTCGACCTGCTGGTAGATGACGGCGTAGCCCACGGGCTGGTAGCCATCAATATGATGGAAGGTACGCTGTTGGAAGTGCGCGCACAGTCGGTGATCCTTGCTACCGGCGGCGCGGGGCGCGTTTATCGCTATAACACTAATGGCGGCATCGTCACCGGTGACGGCATGGGCATGGCGTTCCGCCACGGCGTCCCGCTGCGCGATATGGAGTTTGTTCAGTACCATCCGACCGGCCTGCCGGGTTCCGGCATCCTGATGACCGAAGGCTGCCGTGGTGAAGGCGGTATTCTGGTCAACAAAGACGGATATCGTTACCTGCAAGATTACGGCATGGGTCCGGAAACTCCGCTGGGTGAACCTAAAAACAAATATATGGAGCTTGGTCCACGCGATAAAGTCTCCCAGGCCTTCTGGCATGAATGGCGTGCCGGGCGCACCATCGCTACCCCGCGCGGGGATGTGGTCTACCTTGATCTGCGCCATCTTGGCGAGAAAAAATTACGTGAGCGCCTGCCGTTTATCTGTGAACTAAGTAAAGCCTACGTCGGCGTTGATCCCATCACAGCCCCCATCCCGGTGCGCCCGACCGCGCACTACACCATGGGCGGCATTGAAACCAACGGCGAATGTGAAACCCGTATTCAGGGGCTGTTTGCCGTAGGTGAATGTTCATCAGTTGGGCTGCACGGTGCTAACCGCCTCGGTTCTAACTCGCTGGCAGAGCTGGTGGTATTTGGCCGCCTGGCAGGAGAGCAGGCCGCACAGCGTGCCTCTCAGCCACATCCGGTACGGGATACGGCGCTGAGTGCACAGCGCAACGATATTGAAAAACGGCTGCACGGCCTGGTGAATCAGCAGGGCAGCGAAAATGCGGCCACTCTGCGTGATGAGATGGGTATGGCAATGGAAGAGGGTTGCGGGATCTACCGCACCACGGAGCTGATGCAAAAAACCATCGATAAGCTGGCAGAGCTGAAGCAGCGTTTCTCCAACCTGCGTGTGACCGATACCTCCAGCGTATTCAACACTGAACTGCTGTATGCCGTTGAGCTGGCCCACGGGCTGGATGTGGCGGAATGTATGGCCCACTCGGCCATTCAGCGTAAAGAGTCTCGTGGAGCACATCAGCGGCTGGATGAAGGCTGCACCACCCGCGATGACGAAAACTTCCTGGCACATACCCTGACGTTCTTCAACCCGCAGGGTGCGCCAACGGTCGCTTATGATCCAGTGACCATTACCCACCTGCCGCCGGCCGCACGCGTGTATGGCGCGGCCTCTGAGGGCACTACCCACAAGGAGCCTGGTCATGAGTGAGAGCAAAAGCCGTCAGATAAACATTATGCGCTACAACCCGGAAACCGATCTGGTGCCGCGTAATGAGATCTTTGACGTTCCCTGGGATGAGACCACCTCGCTGCTCGATGCCCTCGGCTACATCAAAGATAACCTGGCCTTTGACCTGTCATATCGCTGGTCATGCCGCATGGCAATTTGCGGTTCGTGCGGCATGATGGTCAACGGCGTTCCTAAACTGGCCTGTAAAACCTTCCTGCGTGATTACCCGGCAGGGGTAAAAGTAGAACCGCTGGCAAACTTCCCCATCGAGCGCGACCTGGTGGTCGATATGACGCACTTTATGGAAAGCCTGGAGGCGATTAAGCCATGGGTGATTGGTAATACGCGTAAGGCAAGCGAAGGCCCGGGCCTGCAAACCCCCGGACAGATGGCGAAATACCATCAGTTCTCCGGCTGCATTAACTGCGGGCTGTGTTATGCCGCATGCCCGCAGTTCGGCCTGAACCCAGAGTTTATTGGCCCGGCGGCGATCACCCTCGCCCACCGCTATAACCTCGACAGCCGCGACCATGGTAAAGCAGAGCGTATGCCGCAGCTTAACGGCATTAACGGCGTGTGGAGCTGCACCTTTGTCGGCTTCTGCTCGGAAGTATGCCCGAAACATGTCGACCCGGCAGCGGCTATCCAGCAGGGCAAAGTGGAGAGCAGTAAAGACTTCCTGATCGCCACGCTGAAACCCCATTAAGGAGACCGTCTATGACCACCAAACGTAAGGCTTATATTCGCCCCATGCGGGGCAACTGGTGGCAATCGCTGCCGTTCTACCGCCTCTATATGCTGCGCGAAGGCACCGCCGTTCCTGCACTGTGGTTCAGCATTGAGCTTATTATCGGCCTGTTTGCCCTGAAAATGGGGCCGGAAAGCTGGGCAGGTTTTGTTTCCTTCCTGCAAAACCCTATTGTCCTGCTGCTCAATCTGGTGACGCTGATCGCGGCACTGCATCACAGTAAAACCTGGTTCGACCTGGCCCCGAAAGCACAAATTATTATCGTTAAAGGCGAGAAGCTGCCGCCGGAGCCGGTAATCAAGGGGCTGTGGATCGTGATGATTGTTTTAAGCGTCGCCGTACTGGCCGTGTCGCTGCTGGCTTAAGGAGTGAGAATGAAAACTCAACCGCAACGTTCTGATGAACCGATCTTCTGGGGCCTGTTTGGCGCAGGAGGCATGTGGGCTGCGCTGGTCAGCCCGGTGGTAGTCCTGCTGGCAGGGCTGCTGTTGCCGCTGGGCTGGGCACCGGCAGAGGCTTTCAGCTATGAACGTATACTGGGGTTTGCTCAGTCGCTGCCCGGCAGAGTGATCCTGCTGCTGGTGATTGTGCTGCCGCTCTGGTGCGCCCTGCACCGTCTGCATCACAGTATGCATGACCTGAAACTGCATATTCCGGCCAGCAAACTGCTCTGTTACGGTATTGCCGCGCTGTTAAGCGTGATAACGCTGATTGGTATCATCGCCATATAAGCCGCAGCACACACTATACTTACAGCCATTCAATAGGATAAGAAAGGAATGGCTAATATGTCGCTGTGGAAAATGTTCACCGCAGGCGCCGGGGCACTGCTCTCGGTAGCCTGCTCTACCACCCCACCGCAAGGTGTCACTCCCATTTCAGGGTTCAATGCCGAACGCTATCTCGGTAGCTGGTATGAAATCGCCCGCCTCGATCACCGCTTTGAACGCGGGCTTGACCATGTTACCGCCACCTACAGTAAACGCGACGATGGCGGTCTGAAGGTAGTGAACCGTGGCTTTAATACCCGTAAACAGCGCTGGCAGGAGAGCATCGGTAAAGCGTATTTTACCGGCCCAGCCGATCAGGCGGCGCTTAAGGTGTCATTCTTCGGGCCATTTTACGGTGGTTATAACGTGATCGCGCTGGACAGCAATTATCAACATGCGCTGGTGTGCGGGCCGAATCGGGATTATCTGTGGATTTTATCGCGTACGCCTCAGCTGGATGCCGGGATAAAAGCAGAGTTGCTGGCGAAAGCTCGTAGTGCCGGGTTCGCCGTAGATCAGCTGATTTGGGTGAATCAGCAGTAAATATCACACTCTGTATCAGCCGGTGCAGCAAGCACCGGCCTTGCAAACAGATTAGTTGGTGCTTTTCTGAATTGCCTTACCACCCGCCTCAACGTCTTCACCCACGCCACGCGTAGTGTTACAGGCAGAGAGTACGGAAGTGAGTACCAGAACAGAAAGAAGGGCAACAATACTTTTCTTCATAGCAATTTCCTTTTTAGTTAGAGATAAGCACAGCGCTATAAGCATAGCTGCAATTTATGCGCTTGCCCGTCCGGCACTGAAAAAAGGAATGTTTGAGAGTATAAAGCGGCAATCTGCAAGATAAGGGCCTGACAGTGCAGGCCCTTACTGATTCGGGCTTATTTTACGCGTGAAACGTATTCGCCAGAACGGGTATCAACTTTAATCACTTCACCAATCTGCACAAACAGTGGCACTTTCACTACCGCACCGGTAGAAAGTGTCGCTGGCTTGCCGCCGGTACCTGCGGTATCACCCTTCAGGCCTGGATCAGTATCAGTGATTTCCAGCTCAACAAAGTTCGGTGGCAGCACCTGGATCGGCTTACCATTCCACAGAGTCACGATACACTCAGCGTTGTCGAGCAGCCATTTTGCTGCATCGCCCACGGTTTTCGCTTCAACAGGGTGCTGTTCGAAGGTTTCCGGGTGCATAAAGTGGAAGAACTCACCGTCGTTGTACAGATAGTTCAGGTTGGTATCAACTACGTCAGCGCCTTCAGCGGAGTCGGTAGATTTAAAAGTTTTCTCAACACGAGTTCCGGTCAGAAGACGACGCATTTTAACGCGTGCGAATGCCTGGCCTTTACCTGGCTTAACAAACTCGCTTGATTCGATGGCATAAGGCTCACCTTCGAACATGATTTTAAGACCGGGACGGAAATCGTTGCTAGAATAAGTCGCCATAAAGGCCCTCTACAATTTATTACTGGTACTTAGCCAAAAAAATGGCACACATTGTAACCCTAAATACCCCTGTGCGAGAAGAATGGTTGCATCAACTTGCCGATGTAATCACTGATCCGGATGAATTACTGCAACTTTTAGCGTTGCAACACCACCCTGAACTGGTTTCAGGCCATGACGCACGGCGTCTGTTTGCCCTGCGCGTCCCCCGGGCCTTCGCTACACGTATGCGTAAAGGCGATCCGCAGGATCCTCTGCTGCTACAGGTGATCACCTCGCAGCAGGAGTTCGTTGATGCACCGGGTTACAGTACCGATCCGCTGGATGAGCAGAGCAGTGTGGTGCCGGGTCTGTTACATAAATATCGTAATCGTGCGCTATTGCTGGTCAAAGGCGGCTGTGCCGTCAATTGCCGTTACTGTTTTCGCCGCCATTTTCCGTACTCTGATAATCAGGGCAATAAACGCAACTGGCAGCAAGCCCTGGAGTATATCCGACATCAGCCAGAACTGGATGAGATTATTTTCTCCGGCGGCGATCCACTGATGGCAAAGGATCACGAGCTTGACTGGCTGATAACAGAACTGGAGCAAATTCCGCATATCAAGCGCTTGCGCATCCACAGTCGCCTGCCGGTAGTGATTCCTAAGCGCATCACTGAAGCGTTGTGTCAGCGGCTGGCACAGTCGCGCCTGCAAACGCTGATGGTGACGCATATCAACCACGCACAGGAGATCGACGACGACCTGCGCCACGGTATGCGGATGCTAAAGCGGGCAGGCGTCACGCTGTTGAATCAAAGCGTACTGCTGCGGGGCATCAACGACAGTGCCACTACGCTGGCCACTCTGAGCAACGCGCTGTTTGATGCAGGGATACTGCCCTACTATCTGCACGTGCTGGATAAAGTGCAGGGAGCCGCGCATTTCTACGTTGATGATAACCGCGCGCGCGCTATTGTGCGTGAACTGCTGGGAATGGTATCAGGTTATATGGTGCCAAAGCTGGCGCGTGAAATCGGTGGCGAACCCAGTAAAACACCGCTGGATTTGCAGCTTCGTCAGGAGTAGATTTTCGGGCGGAACGGATCTCCGCCCCATTATTCACGCCGTTTGTCGCAGTAAGCCCGCCGCACTCAGATCTTCATCCAATTCGGGCCAGTGAATCCCGCGTCCTGCCTGGCAAAGTAGAACAAGCTGAAACCAGACTCAAGCAATCAGCAAAGTTATCATTCAGAGATGCGGCGAATCACAGTAATAAATTGAAAAATAAGCAATAAAACAGAGATAATTGCGAGGCGGATCGAGGATTTTAAAATTGAAGTGGGGCGAAAAACAAAACAGGGTGAGCCACTGTGGGCCACCCTGTTTCAGAACCTGATAATGCATCAGATCAAAATGTTTACTGGCACTTATAAACCTGGCCACTCATTTTGCTATCCAGCGGCGCGAAGTTAGACCAGATATTCTGGGTTGGACTGGTGGCACCATAAATCACATTACCACCCATCTCTGCCGCACGGTTACGCAGGTCGTTGGCCGCGCCGCGCAGTGAACTGCCTTCGCCGCCAGAACCTGAGAACCAGTTACTTTGCGCACCGGTAACGTTGCCCAACAGCTGGCAGTTACTGGCCGGTTGCTGATCGGTAAAGGTGACACGTTCGCCGGCAGAACTCAGCGTGTTAGAAGAACTACAGCCTGCCAGCAGCAGGGCTGCCACTGAGAGCCCCAGCAAATTAATCCGCATTTTAATCCCCATTTATTATCATCAGAATCAGGCCAGAGCGTAACGGAAATCAGCATGATTTCATATTCATCCTTGCCCCAGAACCGCCTATACCCGCCATACTGCAATTTGAACTATTTTGAGCATATCGGGTAAGCTTCGCGCCATTACTTATACTATTTTCCCCCCAAAAAGAAAAACCCCCTGTCAAAGACAGAGGGTTTTTACTCACGTGCGGTGGGGGATTACATCATGCCGCCCATGCCGCCCATACCACCCATGCCGCCAGCACCTAAATCAGGCGCGTCGCCTTTAGGCAGGTCGGTCACCATACATTCGGTGGTGATCATCAGACCAGCAACAGAGGCCGCGTACTGCAGGGCAGAACGGGTCACTTTGGTTGGATCCAGAATACCGAAGTCGATCATATCGCCGTACTCTTCGGTCTGAGCGTTGTAACCGTAGTTACCTTCGCCCGCTTTCACGTTGTTAGTCACAACAGATGGCTCTTCACCGGCGTTAGCAACGATCTGACGCAGTGGGGATTCCATTGCGCGCAGCGCAACTTTGATACCCACGTTCTGGTCTTCGTTCTGGCCACGCAGATCGGCCAGTTTAGAAGCCACGCGTACCAGAGCAACACCACCACCAGCAACCACGCCTTCTTCTACCGCAGCACGGGTAGCGTGCAGAGCATCTTCAACGCGAGCTTTCTTCTCTTTCATTTCAACTTCAGTTGCTGCACCAACTTTCAGAACGGCAACGCCGCCTGCCAGTTTAGCTACACGCTCCTGCAATTTCTCACGATCGTAGTCAGAAGTTGCTTCTTCGATCTGCTGACGAATCTGAGTCACGCGACCGTTGATTGCTGCTTCTTCACCGGTACCATCGATGATGATAGTGGTGTCTTTATTGATAACAACGCGTTTCGCCTGGCCCATATCTTCCAGACCTGCTTTTTCCAGCTCCATACCGATCTCTTCAGAGATTACGGTACCACCGGTCAGCACAGCGATATCCTGCAACATAGCTTTACGACGGTCGCCGAAGCCAGGTGCTTTAACAGCAGCGACTTTCACGATACCGCGCATGGTGTTAACCACCAGTGTTGCCAGCGCTTCGCCTTCAACATCTTCAGCGATGATCAGCAGTGGTTTACCGGCCTTAGCAACGGCTTCCAGTACTGGCAGCATTTCACGGATGTTGGAGATTTTTTTGTCAGCCAGCAGGATAAATGGAGATTCCAGCTCAACTGCGCCAGTTTCTGGCTTGTTGATGAAGTAAGGGGACAGGTAGCCACGGTCAAACTGCATACCTTCTACAACATCCAGCTCATCCTGCAAGCCAGTGCCTTCTTCAACGGTGATTACGCCTTCTTTGCCCACTTTCTCCATCGCCTGAGCAATCAGTTCGCCCACGGTCTCATCGGAGTTAGCAGAAATAGTACCTACCTGAGCAATGGCTTTAGAGTCGGAGCAGGGTACAGACAGTTTTTTCAGCTCTTCAACCGCAGCGATAACCGCCTGGTCGATACCGCGTTTCAGATCCATTGGGTTCATACCCGCAGCGACGGCCTTCAGGCCTTCGGTGATAATGGACTGAGCCAGTACGGTTGCAGTAGTGGTACCGTCACCGGCAGCGTCATTGGCTTTAGAAGCAACTTCTTTCACCATCTGAGCGCCCATGTTCTCGAACTTATCTTCCAGCTCGATTTCACGCGCAACAGATACACCATCTTTAGTGATGGTCGGTGCACCAAAAGATTTATCCAGAACCACGTTACGGCCTTTCGGGCCCAGGGTAACTTTTACTGCATCTGCCAGTACGTTAACACCGCGCAGCATTTTTACACGCGCGTCATTACCGAATTTTACGTCTTTAGCTGCCATTTTATCTCTATCCTTAAATTCGTTTCGTTCAGTGAATTACGCGTTGATTACGCTTCAACAATCGCCAGAATGTCGTTTTCTGAGATGATCAGAACTTCTTCGTTGTCGATTTTTTCAGTTTTCGCGCCGTAGCCTTCGCTGAAGATGACCACATCACCCACTTTCACGTCCAGCGGCTTAACTTCGCCACTTTCCAGGATGCGACCATTGCCAACAGCCAGGATTTCGCCACGGGTAGATTTACCCGCCGCAGAGCCGGTCAGCACGATGCCACCCGCAGATTTGGATTCAACTTCTTTACGCTTGACGATAACACGATCGTGCAATGGACGAATTTTCATTGTTAGCTCTCCTTTGAGAAGTCCAATCAGTTTTGGGATGAAAGCCGGGCTGCATTGGCTACCGGCCTCGTGACGGAAGAGATGCGGTCGCGGAAGATACCTTTCAAGGGTAAGAAGTAAATTTTTTTGTTAACTGCCTTGTTCGACGATTTTTTGCGCACTCGTTGCAACAGACAAAATAAAACGGCGCTCCGGGAAAGAGAGCGCCGTTTTGAAGTAACTGGTATGAATTAATGTTTGTCGTTATTGCGGTCGTGCTCAATCAGGTGTGAGTCTTTACGTTCGTACTCACCGTCAACGGTAAATCCGCTATCCGGCCCCGCCCCCGGGCCGCGCCATACTTTCAAATGCGGCATCAGTTTCAGCGTCAGATGCTTCTGTACCGGAGGCAGCAACAGCAGCAGACCTAAGAAATCGGTAAAAAAGCCCGGCAGTAACAGCAGGAACCCGGCCAGGATCAGAGACACGCTCTTAATCATCTCAGCTGCCGGACTCTCACCCGCATTGAGCTTCTGCTGCATCAGCATAAAGTTTTTCATCCCCTGATTTTTCACCAGCGAGATACCAATGCAGGAGGTGAAGATCACCAGCAGCATAGTCACTAACACGCCCATCACATGGGCTACCTGAATGAAGAGAGAGATCTCGATCCACACCAGGGCAAATATCACTAAGAACGGTAACCAGCGCACCGTATTCTCCTGTATCAATGGCCACCCTGCGGAGTGCACGGCGGCATAAAATGGCGATCATAGTGACCGATAGTATAGAAGGTGGGAACGGTAAGCCTCTTTTTCAACGGGAAATGTTGAAATACCTCCCATCCCTTTCATTGTGAGTACGATCACATATCATTGAAACTGTTTGATATGGCAGGCAGTTTAAGTGATCTGGATTCAGGCTTTTACATCGCAACAGAATATGATCGTGCTCAGGGTGACACAAACAGATAAAATCTTGTAGCAGCCGTTCCCTGGCACGATATTCTTTTGGATGTCGCCCGCCGAAAGAGGCACTTAAATTGTGACGATTTTACCGGTATTCCTTAAAGAAGGTTCTCATGGCTAATAACATTCGTATCGAAGAAGACCTGTTAGGTATGCGTGAAGTCCCCGCTGATGCTTACTACGGTGTTCATACTCTGCGTGCGATTGAAAACTTCTATATCAGCAACAGCAAAATCAGTGATATTCCTGAGTTTGTGCGCGGTATGGTTATGGTTAAAAAAGCGGCAGCACTGGCGAATAAAGAGCTACAAACCATCCCACGTGACGTGGCAAATGCGATTATCAACGCCTGTGATGAAGTGCTGAACAACGGCAGATGCATGGATCAGTTCCCGATCGATGTCTACCAGGGCGGTGCAGGTACCTCCGTGAATATGAACACCAACGAGGTGCTGGCAAATATCGGCCTTGAGCTGATGGGCCATCAGAAAGGGGAATATCAGTTCCTCAATCCTAACGATCACGTCAACAAATGCCAGTCCACTAACGATGCCTACCCTACCGGTTTCCGCATTGCAGTTTACAGCTCCATTTTAAAACTGCTGGACGCTATCGGCCAGCTGAGTGAAGGCTTCCAGCGTAAGGCCGTAGAATTTACGACTATCCTGAAAATGGGCCGTACCCAGCTTCAGGATGCCGTTCCGATGACGCTCGGTCAGGAGTTCCACGCCTTTAATGTTCTGCTAAATGAAGAGATCCGCAGTATTCTGCGTACCGCTGAACTGCTGCTGGAAGTGAATCTGGGCGCTACCGCCATCGGTACCCGCCTGAACACGCCGGATGGTTATCAGCAGCTGGCGGTACAGAAGCTGGCGGAAGTTAGCGGCCTCGCCTGTGTACCAGCGGAAGATCTGATCGAAGCGACCTCTGACTGCGGCGCTTACGTCATGGTGCACAGCTCGCTGAAGCGCCTGGCAGTAAAACTGTCGAAAATTTGTAATGACCTGCGCCTGCTCTCATCCGGGCCGCGCGCTGGTCTGAACGAAATCAACCTGCCGGAATTGCAGGCGGGTTCGTCAATCATGCCAGCCAAGGTTAACCCGGTGGTGCCTGAAGTAGTTAATCAGGTGTGCTTTAAAGTCATCGGTAACGATATTACCGTCACCATGGCTTCAGAAGCTGGCCAGCTCCAGCTTAACGTAATGGAGCCGGTGATTGGCCAGGCCATGTTCGAATCCATTCATATTTTGACCAACGCCTGCTACAACCTGCTGGAAAAATGCGTCGACGGCATCACCGCCAACAAAGCGGTGTGTGAAGCCTACGTATTTAACTCCATCGGTATTGTCACTTATCTTAACCCGTATATCGGCCATCATAATGGCGATATCGTTGGCAAGATCTGTGCCGAAACGGGCAAAAGCGTGCGTGAAGTGGTGCTTGAGCGCGGCCTGCTGACCGAAAGCGAACTGGATGACATTTTCTCTACGCAGAACCTGATGTTCCCGGTATATAAAGCCAAACGTTATACCGACGAAAATGAACAATAACAGACCGGATAACTAACTTTTTAAGGCACGCTTTTCTGATGAACTGCGTGCCTTTTTACTTTTTACGGCACACAAGATTTTAACTGTTTATTAGCAAAAAAATTAAGGAACACCTTATGTTATTACCTGAGCTTATCGTCGTCTTTGCCGCGATTTATCTTGGCAGTCGGCTGGGAGGGATCGGCATCGGCTTTGCCGGTGGTCTCGGGGTGCTGGTGCTTACCCTGGGATTCCAAATCAAACCCGGAGCCATCCCGTTCGATGTAATCGAAATCATCATGGGCGTGATCGCCGCCATCGCCGCTATGCAGGTAGCCGGGGGGATGGATTATCTCGTCAACCTTGCTGAACGCCTGCTGCGTAAACATCCCCGCCATATCACCCTTCTTGCACCGCTGGTGACCTATGTGATGACGCTACTGGCGGGCACCGGACATACGGCGTTCTCCACGCTGCCGGTGATTGCAGAAGTGGCAAAAGAACAGGGCGTTCGCCCTTCCAGGCCGCTATCGATTGCGGTGGTCTCTTCACAGATAGCCATTACCGCCTCACCCATTTCTGCGGCCGTAGTGTTTATGGCGGGCATACTTGAACCGAAAGGGATCAGCTACCTGATGCTGCTGGCAGTGGCGATCCCCTCTACAATGGCGGCTATCTTTATTGCGGCGCTGATTACCAGTTTCCTTGGTAAAGAGCTGAAGGACGATCCGGTCTATCAAGCGCGACTGGCAAAAGGCGAAGTTGCCCTGCGCGGAGCCAGCAAGTTTCAGGAAAAACCGGGGGCGAAGCGCTCAGTGTTGCTGCTGCTGCTCGGCATTGTTGCAGTGGTGCTTTATGCCACCGCCATCAGCGATGCCGTGGGTCTTATCCAAAACCCGATGCTGCCGCGTAACGAAGCCATCGTGGTGTTTATGCTCACCGTTGCTGCACTGATCTGCCTGACCTGCAAAATTGATACCGGGGAAATCCTTAACGCCAGCACCTTTAAATCCGGGATGAGCGCCTGCGTCTGCGTGCTTGGTGTAGCCTGGCTGGGTGATACTTTTGTTAAAGCCCATATCAGCGATATCCAGCAGGTAGCGGGTGAACTGTTACGCGACTATCCGTGGATGCTGGCGGTGATCCTGTTCTTTGCTTCAACGCTGCTCTATTCGCAGGCGGCAACCACCAAAGCGCTGATGCCGGCAGCCCTGATGCTGGGCGTTTCCCCAGTGACAGCTGTGGCTTCATTTGCCGCGGTATCAGCACTGTTTGTGCTGCCAACCTATCCGACGCTGCTGGCAGCCGTAGAAATGGACGATACCGGCTCCACGCGTATCGGCCGCTTCGTGTTCAACCACTCATTCCTGATCCCCGGCACGCTGGCAATTGTTCTTTCGGTGGCATTTGGATTCCTGTTCGGCGGTATTATTCTTTAACGCTTCTCACGGCAGGGTGGGGAATGCCTCGTCCTGCTCGTGCTCTCCCCTCTGGTTGTCATGCTATTATCTCTCTCTTCGCCGCCCGGCTGGTCCCACATGGAGAGAACAAGACCCGTTATGACCCAGCGACTTACATACCTTATCTTTCTGATTTTTGTCACTCTTTTCAGCGTCAGC
This sequence comes from Erwinia sorbitola, assembly GCF_009738185.1. Classification (NCBI taxonomy): domain Bacteria; kingdom Pseudomonadati; phylum Pseudomonadota; class Gammaproteobacteria; order Enterobacterales; family Erwiniaceae; genus Erwinia; species Erwinia sorbitola. Next base: position 4,148,305 of record NZ_CP046509.1, read on the forward strand.
ACCAGCGCATCGCTGTTCGGGCAGACTAACAACAGCCAGTTTGTGCCGGTCAATCAGGCCTTCGCGTTCGATTTTTCCCAGAAGAGCGACACCCTTACCCTGAGCTGGCAGGTGAAGCCTGGCTACTATCTCTATCGCCAGCAGCTAAAGATCAGCGTAGAGGGGGCCACTCTTGCCAAATGGAGCCTGCCCGCAGGTCAGCCCCATGAAGATGAGTTCTACGGCAAAACCGAGATCTATCCGCAGAGCCTGACGCTGCCCTTCACGATCGCCCAGGCCGATTCAGGGGCACAGATGACGGTCACCTATCAGGGTTGTGCGGCGGCAGGTTTCTGTTATCCGCCAGAAACGCGCGTGGTGCCACTGAATCCGGTGACAGCACATAGCGCACCTGAAACCGCTTCTGCGTCAGCCGCAGCTTCAGAGCCAACCAGCAGCAACAATTTGCCCTTCTCGCCGCTGTGGGCGCTGCTGATTGGCATTGGCGTTGCCTTTACGCCCTGTGTGTTGCCAATGTACCCGCTCATTTCCGGAATTATTCTTGGAGGAAGCCGCCGTTATGGTCTGGGCCGGCTGTTTGCTCTGGCCATGGTCTATGTGCAGGGCATGGCGCTAACCTACACCGTGATGGGGATTGTGGTGGCCGCCGCCGGGCTGCGCTTCCAGGCCGCACTCCAGGCCCCGGCAATACTAATCGGCCTTTCTGTGCTGTTTATCGTGCTGGCTCTGTCCATGTTTGGCCTGTACACCCTGCAACTTCCCTCCTCATTGCAGACACGGCTCACGCTGTGGAGTAACCGTCAGCAGGGCGGTTCCCTGCCCGGGGTATTCCTGATGGGCGCACTGGCCGGGCTAATCTGCTCGCCCTGCACCACTGCCCCTCTTAGTGCCATCCTGCTATACATTGCCCAGAGCGGTAATATGCTGGCGGGTGCCGGAACGCTCTATCTCTATGCGCTGGGAATGGGTCTGCCGCTGATTGCGATTACGTTGTTTGGTAATCGTATGCTGCCGAAAAGCGGCCCGTGGATGCAGACAGTAAAAGAGGGTTTTGGCTTTGTGATCCTTGCTCTGCCGGTATTTCTGCTGGAGCGTGTCATCGGTGATGAGTGGGGAGTGCGCCTGTGGAGTTTGCTGGCCGTCGCCTTCTTCGGGTGGGCGTTTATTATCAGCCTGAAAAGCAATCGTGGCTGGCTGCGTGTGCTGCAAATTCTGCTGCTGGGTGCAATGCTGATAGCCTCACGTCCGTTACAGGACTGGGCATTTGGAACTACTGCACGGCCTGAAGCCAGCGCACATTTAGCCTTTACCCGCATCAGCAATATTGAGCAGCTTAATCAGCGGTTGGCAAACAGTGCGGACAACATCACCATGCTCGACCTGTATGCCGACTGGTGTGTAGCCTGCAAAGAGTTTGAGAAGTACACTTTTAGTGACCCTCAGGTGCAGGCGGCTTTTGGCAATATGCAGCTGTTACAGGCCGATGTCACGGCCAATAGCGCCACCGACAGTGCGCTGCTGAATCACCTGAATGTGCTGGGACTACCTACCCTGCTGTTCTTTGATGCTCATGGTAAAGAGATTCCCGGATCGCGCGTAACCGGCTTTCTAAAACCGGCAGCGTTTCGCGCACATTTGCAGAAACTGACGCAGTAAACGACACTAGGTTTTGAGAAATGTTAAACGAGGAGAAGTAAGTGCAGCGTGAACAGGTACTCGAACAGGCTCTGGAGATCCTTGAGCTTAACGGACTCGCCGCCACCACTTCCCTGACCATAATGGCAGGAAAACTAGGGTGCAGCGAACAGGAACTTCAGCGCTTCTGGCCGGATCGTGATGCGCTACTGTATGACGCACTGCGCTACCATGGTCAGCAGATTGATGTCTGGCGGCGAAAGCTGCTGCTGGACGAAAGCCTCAGCCCGGAGAAAAAGCTGTTGGCTCGCTATCAGGTGCTGGCAGAAGCCGTCAACAATCATCGCTATCCAGGCTGTCTGTTTATTGCTGCCTGTAGCTTTTATCCTCAGCCAGATCACCCGATACATGAAGTGGCAGAACTGCAAAAACAAGCCTCCTGGCAGTATACCCACGAGCTGTTAACCGAGTTGCATACCGATAATCCTGAACTGGTGGCACATCAGATGGAGCTGATCCTGGAAGGCTGCCTTTCTCGTCTGCTGGTGAAGCGTAATGTGCAGGAAGTGGAGAATGCCCGTCGCCTGGCAGAGGATGTACTGAGTATTGCCCTGTGCCGTAAAAATGGTGCCTTAAGCTAAACCACTTTTCTCTGTTTCGGGCAAAAAGCAGGCAACCGGCACTGTTTTACCACTTTTTTATGACAAAGCCGTTGACGCGGAACGGCCTTTACGGTTTAATGCGCCCCGTTGCCCGGATAGCTCAGTCGGTAGAGCAGGGGATTGAAAATCCCCGTGTCCTTGGTTCGATTCCGAGTCCGGGCACCACTATTTAAAGAAACCCGCCTGTGGCGGGTTTTTTGCTTTCTGAGTCGCCGGACTCTCCATCGAACTCCGTTCGATTACTCGTCTCATCCATGAGACTCGCCCCTCCGGGGCTGGTGCTGAAGCACCATGCAAAAACGTTCCCGACGTTTTTGTCCGAGTCCGCGGCACCACTATTTAAAGAAACCCGCCTGTGGCGGGTTTTTTGCTTTCTGAGTCGCCGGACTCTCCATCGAACTCCGTTCGATTACTCGTCTCATCCATGAGACTCGCCCCTCCGGGGCTGGTGCTGAAGCACCATGCAAAAACGTTCCCGACGTTTTTGTCCGAGTCCGGGCACCACTATTTAAAGAAACCCGCCTGTGGCGGGTTTTTTGCTTTCTGAGTCGCCGGACTCTCCATCGAACTCCGTTCGATTACTCGTCTCATCCATGAGACTCGCCCCTCCGGGGCTGGTGCTGAAGCACCATGCAAAAACGCTCCCGACGTTTTTGTCCGAGTCCGGGCACCACTATTTAAAGAAACCTTTCGATTCCCCCTCTTAATTTATATGTACCTTATTTATCATTAATCCCCCTTAGTTAACTTACAAATATATTAAATAAATCACCTACCACATGAAATATATTTACTTCCATACACCCAGAACAAATTGAATTCGCAAATCGACTAGCTAAATTAATTACAACGATATGCACCTAAAAATTCCCAATAAAAATTAGCACGCTATGCAATGAGATAAAAACCAATGATTTTATAGAAAAATTTCACACGCATTGAAAGATCATTAAATTTTCACAGCAGGGATGGTACTGATAATTGATAACACTTTATTCTAAAATAAGAGGTTTAGGCATTGTTATTTAAATAACATGCATAAAAAACTTAGATATTATACTGTTTAAGTGATATAACCGCTGCTTTCATAAAAACACATCCTAACCAGAAATTATTTAACAAAAAAAGCGAAATAACTCCAATACATCTTCACCTGTTAGTGCTGAATGCATCGGGGATGTTGCGCCCCAGAATTTTTCTTGTGAATATCAATATCTTATTAAATAACGCTGAAATTATTTTTTCACACTGCTCACAGCCCGGAGACTCATTATGAAAAAAAGAAAGTTTCTCACTCAAGAAGAAATCACACGTTTACTTAAAGCATCACGCCTGGGTACCTTCCCCAGGCGTGATGAGTGCTTTATCAAAATGTGTTTTATCCACGGATTTCGCGTCAGCGAGCTATGTAATCTGACGTTCTCAGATATCAATCTTGAAGACTGTGTAATACATGTAAACAGATTAAAAAATGGCCTTAAGACCACGCATCCTCTCATTGAATCAGAGATCATATTACTGCGGAAATGGTTAAAAGAGCGTCAAAACTGGCGTGGTGCTGATGCGCCCTGGATTTTTCTTTCGCAAAAAGGGGGGCAGTTGTCCCGTCAGCAAGTATATAAAATGCTCAGGAGCTATGGCATTAAAGCGGGAATATCAATCACGCTGAGTCCACACATGTTGCGTCATTCATGTGGGTATGCTTTAGCAAATAAAGGGGCAGATACACGCTTGATCCAAGACTATCTGGGTCACCGCAACATCCAGCATACGGTGTTGTATACCTCGAGTAATCCTGAACGATTTATTGGAGTATGGCAGAAAGGGAGACAATAAGATGGAGTAGACAAAATGAACCAAACTGTAAACATTATGAATCGCCAATTAGATAAAGTCAATTAGGGTCGTATATCTTTTTTAAAAAAGATTTAAAACTTCAATCTTCCCCATAAGCAGTCAGAAATAGAATTAAAACTCGCTTATCTGCATCTCCTCTTGCAAGCCTCCATCCCTCCACCTTTTAACAACCATGAATTATCGCGATCTTTTCTGATATATAAAACCATAAATAATAGCTTTATCAATTAAAAAACCTGTTACAGCATTAAGTTTCAGTCATTAAATGCAAATGAAACATTTTGGTTCATTTTGTCTACTTAGACCACGTTTTTTAATCCCGAAGACATAAAACACCGGGTGGAGCACAGGTTTAAAATATACTTTTGAATCAAATAGTTATGCCAGTTTATGGCAATTTTCCCAATATATGGAGTTTTAAAACATGCGTAAGTTCAGCCTCATCAACACCCTGATCGCAGCTTCGTTGTTAACAGCAGGTATGGCACATGCAGCCGAAACCCCCGCCGCACCAGTTACCACTACCGTTAATGGCGGAACTATTCATTTTAAAGGTGAAGTTGTTAACGCCGCCTGTGCTGTAGGTGCAGGTTCTATTGACCAAACCGTACAGCTGGGTCAGGTGAGAACGGCCGCCCTGAACGCTAAAGATAAAGTTACCGCTCCAGTAGGTTTTAACATTGAACTGAATGACTGTGACACGGCTGTCGCCACTAAAGCTGCTATCGCCTTCTCCGGCGTAGCTGTAAATGGCGAAAACCCAACCGCACTGGCTCTGGAAGGTACCTCATCTTCCGGTGGTGCTGCCAACGTTGGCATCCAGGTTCTGGATAGAACAGGGAAAGCTCTGGCATTTGATGGTGCTACTTTTGGTCCTCAGTTCACGCTGAACGAGGGTGTAAACACTATTCCATTCCAGGTGCGTTATATCGCGACAGGTGTTGCCACCGCGGGTACTGCTAACGCTAACGCCAACTTTAAAGTGCAATACGAGTAATACCAGTCTTTAAAAATGCTTTTTCAGGCCAGGGATGGCCTGTTTCAGTAGTTGAAAGAGTAAGGACACACTCTCAGGCCAGGATGGCTATTTTCAGCAGCTGAAACCGTAAGGATGCACTCTCAGGCCAGGATGGCTGTGTTTTAAGTAGTTGAACTCGTAAGGATGCACTCTCAGGCCAGGAGGGCTATTTTCAGCAGCTGAAACCGTAAGGATGCACTCTCAGGCCAGGATGGCTGTGTTTTAAGCCGTTGAACTCGTAAGGATGCACTCTCAGGCCAGGATGGCTGTGTTTTAAGCAGTTGAACTCGTAAGGACGCACTCTCAGGCCAGGATGGCCTGTTTTTGGCAACAGGAAAGGGAGAAATCGATGCTAAAAATCAAACTGGGATTCTTCCTGATGATAATTGCACCGCTGTCGATGGCGAGCAACAAGTGGCCTGTCACGCTTGCTGGCGGACAGATGCGCTTCCAGGGCGAACTGCTTGCTGAGACTTGTACAGTCGAAGCTGGCGACAGGCAGCTGATTGTTCGAATGGGGCAAGTCAGCAGCAATCGATTCAAATCATCAGGAGATGATGCCAACCCAGTGTCCTTTGCCTTACACCTTCATGATTGTAATACCAACGTCAGTGACCGGGTTGGCATTGTCTTTCACGGCGTCGCCGATGGTAAAAATCCCAACATCCTCTCGGTCGGCGAGGGAGAGGGCATTGCATCTGGTGTTGGCATCGCCCTGTTCGATAGCAATGGGAGAATCTTACCAATAATATCTGAAAATCAGACATGGCGGCCGCAAATCCATAGATCGCGCGTGCTGCAGTTTGTCGCTAAATACCGCGCAACCGGAAATACAGTTATCGGTGGTGCCGCCAATGGACAGGCCTGGTTTTCTCTTACCTATCAATAAGATTCGTTATCATACTTTTTAAACGTTTATCCATAAGAGATAAGCGATTGCACAAAGCTAATCAATGGCGGTTATCCGCATTAAGAGGTTAACGTGACAAAAATGAAAACAAGCGGAAAAGTCATGGGGCCACTGTTGGCTCTGGCAGTGATCTTATTCGCCAGCCATGCGCAAGCGGGTGTCGCTCTTGGAGCCACGCGTGTTATTTACCCAGCAGAGCAGAAACAGGTCAGTTTGGGAATGAGCAGCAACGATGATAAAGATACGTTTCTGATTCAATCCTGGATTGAAAATGATGATGGAAAAAAAGAGGGTCGCTTCGTTATAACCCCGCCGTTATTTGTTATGAAGGGAAAAAAAGAAAACACCTTGCGTATTATCGATGCGACAAATAACAGCCTGGCAAAAGACAGAGAAAGTCTGTTTTGGGTCAATGTTAAGGCGATCCCTTCGCTGGAGAAAGCCCAACAGAAAGAAAACACTCTCCAGCTGGCAATTACCAGCCGGATAAAAATGTTTTATCGCCCGGGGAATCTCAATATTGCGCCAGACCAGGCTCCGGAAAAGATAACGTTCAAACGCAGTGCAAATCAATTAGTACTGACTAACCCAACACCATACTTTCTGACGGTCACCGAATTAAAGGCGGGCAGTCGTACACTGGACAGTGTCATGGTGCCCCCGCTGGAAACAGCGACGGTGAAGTTACCAAACAATGCCGGCAGCGAAATCACTTACCGCACCATTAACGATTACGGTGCGCTGACTAAAGTGATGAAGGGCAGTACGCAGTAAATCTTCTGGACATTCGCGAGATAATGGATTTAACAGCGCAGGTAAACGGAATACCTGCACGGATAATTGTATTCAGGAGAGTTTGCCGCACCTGAATGAAAGAGCAGGCAGGGAAAGCATGAAAAAATACCATATCAGGGCAGTGCCCCTTAAAAAAGCGATGCTGACTCCGCTGGCATTGCTTTTGGTGGCTTCGACATTTTCCGCACGTGCAGGAAATTATTTTAACCCGCGATTCCTGGCTGAAGATACAGAGTCTGTTGCTGATTTATCCGGCTTTGAACAAGGCCTGGATGCGCCACCCGGTACCTACCGTGTCGATATCTATATAAATGATGGCTATATGACCACCCGTGATATCACTTTTGATAAAAACCATGACGGTAAAAAACTGGAACCTTGCCTGACACGTTCTCAGCTGTCCTCTTTTGGGGTTAATACGCTGACAGTTCCTGATATTGCGGGTATGAAGAGCGACGCCTGTGTGCCTTTTACCCGATTGATGACCGATGCATCTAGTTCATTTGATGTCGGGCTCCAGCGCCTCCATATCAGTATTCCCCAGGCATTTATGGGTAACCAGGCTCGCGGGTATATTGCTCCAGAACTGTGGGACGACGGCATTACCGCCGGTTTACTCAATTACAACTATACCGCCAGCGAAGTACATAACAGTAACGGGGGGACACGCCGCTATTCATTCCTTAACCTGCAAACCGGTTTCAATCTCAAAGCATGGCGGCTGCGAAATAACACTACCTGGAGCTACAGCAGCGGTGCGGGTTCTAACCAAAATCGCTGGCAGCACATCAACACCTGGCTCGAACGTGACATTGTGGCGCTCCGTAGCAGGTTAACCATTGGCGATGGTTATACGGCAGATGATATTTTTGAGGGCATCAACTTCCGCGGTATTCAGGTGGCTTCAGACGATAATATGCTGCCCGATAGCCAGCGCGGCTTCGCACCCGTAATTCATGGAATAGCACGGGGGACTGCGCGCGTCTCTGTAAAACAGAACGGCTATGAAATTTATCAGACCACCGTGCCCCCGGGCGCATTCACTATCAATGATCTGTATGCAGCAGGCAATAGCGGTGACCTGCAAGTTACCGTGAAAGAAGCTGATGGAGCAGACCAGGTTTTTACCGTGCCATTCTCAACGGTGCCTATGTTGCTGCGAGAAGGACATGTGAAATATACGATGACCGCAGGACAATATCGCAGTGGTAATCAACAACAGGATAAGCCGGAGTTTTTCCAGAGTACCGCCATTTTGGGATTGCGAAAGGGCTGGACAGCCTATGGCGGTAGCCGCTTGTCACGCAATTACCGCTCGATCAACCTCGGGCTGGGTAAAAACCTTGGGCGTCTCGGGGCAATATCTGCGGACATCACTCAGGCCAGCGCCAACCTGCCTGACAGCAGCAAGCATCAGGGGCAATCCCTGCGTTTTCTTTATAACAAATCTCTGAATGAGCTGGGCACCAATTTCCAACTGGTCGGATACCGTTATTCAACAAAAGGTTTCTATTCGATGGCTGATACCGCGTGGCGGCGCATGAGAGGATATTCCGTGATGAGCGAAGACGGAATTGTAAATATAAAGCCAAAGCTGACGGATTATTACAACCTGAACTACAAAAAGCGCGGGCGCGTGCAGGCGACTGTAACACAGCAGCTTGGCCGTACCTCGACGTTATATTTAACCGGCAGCCACCAAAGCTATTGGAACACCAGGCGATCAGATGAGCAGCTCCAGCTAGGCTATAACAGCACTATAGAGGATATCAGCTGGAATATGAGTTACAGCCTGGCCAAAAATGCCTGGTCAGACGGAAAAGACCAGCTGCTGGCTTTCAATATTAATATTCCATTTAGTCACTGGATGCGCTCGGACAGCCGATCCGCATTCAGAAATGCCAGTGCAAGCTATAACACATCTACTGATTTACATGGGCATACCACCAACACGGCAGGACTTTATGGCACGCTGCTTGAGGACAGCAACCTCAGCTATAGCGTCCAGACAGGCTATGCCAGCGGCGGTAGCGGCAATTCAAATGCTACGGGCAACACGGCTCTTAATTACCGTGGTACGTATGGCAATGCCAACATTGGTTACAGTCACAGCGGTGACGCTAATCAGCTTTATTACGGGTTCAGCGGTGGTCTGCTGGCGCATGCGGATGGCATAACTCTTAGCCAGCCGCTTAACGATACCACGGTGCTGATCAAAGCCCCGGGGGCGAAACATGTCGCCGTTGAGAACCAGAGCGGGGTAAGCACCGACTGGCGCGGTTATACCGTTATCCCTTATGCCATGGACTACCGTGAAAACCGCATATCGTTAAATACCGGCACTCTTGAGAACAATGTTGAGTTGGAAGAGTCGGTATTAAGCGTGGTGCCTACGCGGGGGGCGGTGGTGCGTGCAGACTTTAAAACACGCATTGGATTGAAAGTTCTGATGACTTTAACCAATAACGGTAAGCCTGTTCCCTTTGGCTCAGTGGTCTCATATGGGGATGGCCAATCGGGCAGCATTGTTGCAGATGGTGGGCTGGTTTATCTGACCGGCCTCGCACCAGAGGGAACGGTTAACGCGAAATGGGGCAATGGCCCAAATGAGCTCTGTACGGCGACGTATAGCTTGCCGACTAACAGCCAGAAGCAGGCGCTAAGTTACGCCTCTGCCATTTGCCGCTGATAAACCAGGAGAAGATAAACCGATGAGAAGACACCTTTCAGTGTTGTGCTTTCTGCCATCTCTCATGGGGTATGCCCATGCAGCGGACAGTACCATCGCTATTACAGGTTATCTAAGAGGCGACAACACCTGCTCAATCTCAGTGGACTCTCAGAACTTTTCTGTGGATTTAATGAGCTATAAACCAGAAGAACTATATGCCGTGGGGGTCGTTACTCCCTACGTTCCCTTTAGGATTATTTTCAATAAGTGTGGCAGTTTAGCGACAGCCGTAAAGGTGGGTTATATGGGGCCATCTGATAATGAGAATACCACCCTGTTGAAAATTGACGCAGGAATTAACGCGGCAAGCGGCATGGCAATACAGATTCTGGATAACGACAAGAACCCGGTTGCACTCAATGCATCCCGGGATTCTCTTCACTGGACCAGACTAACGCCAAATCAGTCCAACACTCTGGAATTTTATGCACGCCTTATGGTGACGCGCTCTCCCATTTCGTCTGGAATTGTAGCGGCGACAGTTAATTTTAACTTAGAGTTTCAGTAAGAGAGCCTGAAGATGACCATTTTAAAGATAGCTCTGCTGGCGGGAATATTAATATTCAGCGTAGCGCTCAGTTCCCATGCAGCCGATGTCACCATTACCGTTAACGGTCGCGTTGTTGCCAAGCCCTGCACCGTGTCAACGCCATCAGGCACGGTAGATTTGGGTGACTTGTTTACCTTCAATTTTGTTCAGGCGGGAGACAGCTCTGACTGGTATCCGGTAACGATGGATCTGACAAACTGTCCGATTGGCACCTCAAGAGTCACCGCAACCTTTACCGGTACCACCGACAGCACCGGGTATTATAAAAATCTCGGGGACGCTGCCAATCTTCAGCTGGAGTTGCAGGACACCAGCAGCAATAACCTTAGCAATGGCAAGAAAATGACAGTAGAGGTTAACGACTCAACACAAGCAGCGAGTCTGCCGCTGCGGGTGCGTGCATTATCGGTGAATGGCAATGCAAAGCAAGGAAGCATCCAGGCTGTGATTAATGTCACCTACTCCTACACTTAAAATCAAGGGAGTTCTCAAATGAAACCTGCTTTAAAAATGAAAAACATGTTTATAAAAAAAAATCTCACTGCCTTAGTTATATCGTGTCTAATAATGGCGTATTCGTCGGGTGCTGATGCATTTACCTGCCGTGACGCCCAAGGAAACAAACTTAACAGTGGGAATATTACAGGATCATTAAATGTTTATGTTAATATAGATCCAATTCTACAGACAGATAAAGTTATGGTTGTGAATTTAAGTAATTCAATAAGTTGCTTAAATAACGCTCCTGGCTCTAGAAATGATATGGTAAGATTGGCTGTAGGTTCTGCCTATGGTGGCGTATTAGATAACTTTATTGGCACCTTGAGATATTATAACTATGAGTATAATTTCCCACTCCGTTATGAAACAAGTTCAGTGAACATCACTGAAGGATACTATACTCCCTGGAGAGTTCAACTTTTCCTGACTCCAATATCTACTGCCAGCGGGGTGGTAATCAGGCAAGGTAGACTTATAGCTAAGTTAGTAATGAGGCAGGTTGGTTCGAATATTTCTGATGGAGGGAACATTCATACGGCCACTTTTACATGGAATATTTATGCCAATAACAATGTGGTGGTACCCACTGGCGGCTGTGATGTTTCATCACGCAATGTGGCGGTTCGCCTGCCAGATTATCCTGGTACCGCTGCAGTACCATTAACTGTCCACTGTGCAAAAGACCAACGGGTCGCCTATTATCTTACCGGCACAACCACTGATACCGCCAGCACCCTATTTGCCAATACCTCGTCTTCAAATCCGGCGAAGGGCATAGGTGTTCAGCTTTCTAACAATAAAGGTGTAATTGCTACCAACAAAAGAATATCGCTGGGAACAGTAGGAACCGGCCCTGTAAGCCTGGGATTGACCACCTCTTATGCAAGAACAAGTGGACAAGTAGTGGCCGGTGATGTCCAGTCGGTTATTGGGGTCACCTTCGTATACGAATAAATCTTAATCATATCCGGATCGAACAACATCCCTGTCATCCCCTCCTTCGGGGCTGTTACATCACTGGGGCAACCGTCAGCAACAGATTGGCAAAGCGGCGCTGTTCACCCGTGGCGATAATCAACAGCGTTTGATCCGCTTTAGCTTCGGCATAAAAATCTTCGCGCGCAAGGTGCTCGATGTGGCAACTTTCCGGCAGCAGATGCAGGTACTCAGCTTCGATGGTGTTGATAAAATCCTGCGGACAGGCCATCAGAGCTGCGCTCTCGACATTGATGCAGTGCAGAATTTTTTCCAGAATCAGTGGAGCCGCAACGGTTCCCGGCGACAGGTTTAAATAAACGATGGTGGCATCTTTTGGCGAGTTGGTGACAAAGGCGTAGTTACTGTCTGCAATAAGAATCCGGGTTTTATGGCCGCATTTTGCCAGCGCGTATAACAACTCCGGATGAATAATATCTGATTTAATCATAACTATTCCCTGATAACAGAGGCAGCCGAAGCAGGCTGCCTGCCAGTTATTTACATGCGATAAATACCGCCATTAATATCAATGGTAGCGCCGGAGACGAAGCCGTCATATTCCGCCGCCAGGAAAGTAATCACGCGCGCCACATCCTCCGGCGTACCTGCCCTGCCCAGCGGAATAGATTTTATCGTCTCCTCAGCCGAAGCTTTAGTGGTATGACGGTTATGGAAGTTGGTACCGAGGATCAGCCCGGGAGCAACCGCATTAACCCGGATGCCATGTTCACCCAGCTCTGCTGCCAGAGAGCGCGTCCAGGTCAGTACCGCGCCTTTGGTTGTAGAGTAAACCAGAGAGCCGGAATGCCCGCCGGAACGGCCAGCCAGCGAGGCCAGGTTAATAATACTGGCACCGTCTGACGCCGCTTTTAAGAATGGCAACGCGCTCTGCGTTACGTTCAACATTGTGGTCATATTGATATCGATAACGGTTCGCCAGAACTGGCCGTCGATCTCGCCCAGCCATTTACGAGCCACAATACCACCCGCATTATTAATCAAAATATCTATGCCGCCTAAAAACTCAGCGCCAGCCAAAACACAGCGTTCAGCCTCTGCGGGCAGGATTAAATCAGCCTTTCCGCTGGCAGCCTTTTGCCCGAGGGAGTGTGCCAGCGCTATTAATTCTTTCGGGCCATCCTCAGCACTGTGATAATGAATATAAATATCGCAACCGGCCTGAATTAATCGCTCCGCAGTTGCCCGGCCAATACCCTGATCGGCTGCGCTGATAAAGACTTTTTTTCCCGCAAGATTACCCATTATTAACTCCTCGTTATTAATCCCCTCCTATAAAGGGATTAAGAATTGATGACACCTTCACGTTGTCTGGCGCAGTACAAAATGCATATCAGACCGGTGACCAGTAAGCATAAAGAGAGGAATATCAGCCCCGGCGTGCTGCTATGCGTTAAATCGTTCAGCACTCCCACCACGTAGGGAGCGACAAAGCCGCCGATGTTGCCGATACAGCTCACCACCGCCAGCCCTGCTGCCGCCGCCGCTCCTGTCGAAATGTTGGCGGGCATGGATAAGAACGGCGGTACAGAGGTGTAAATACCGATGGAGGCGATACACAAGAATGAGAGCGAAACAAACAGATTATATTTAAAGAAGATCACCGCACCGACCAGACCAATAGCGGCAACAATCATACTGATTCCGGCGAATACGCCGATTTTTTTGGTTTTGCTGGCCCAATAGCTCCAGGGATAAACCAGTAATGCAGCCAGACCATAAGGGATAAGCGCCAGCAGACTGACTCTGAATATATTCCCACCGGAAATCGCGGTAAGAATGGAAGGAAGCCACATCCCGAAGCCATAAATTCCACAGACCATGCCAAAGTTCAGCATGGCATAGATAAGATATTTTTTATTTTTAATCCCATTAAAGAAGTCGGAAAACGTTATTTTAGAACCTGACCGGGTTCGGCTGGTGCTATCCATCAGCCAGGCCTTTTCCTCAACATCTAAATACCCAATATCTTTCGGTGAGTTTTTGATGATAAACGGAATAAGAATGCCGATAATTACCGGAGGAAGACCTTCGAGGATAAACAGCAGCTGCCAGGGTTCAAATCCAAACCAGCCATGATCAATATTGAGGATAAGCCCGGATATAGGAGAGCCTACCGCATTGGACAGCGGCTGAACGATAATAAACATTCCCAGAATTTTTGTTCTGTATTTCTCCGGAAAGAAAACCGTAAAATAATAGACCACTGAAGGGAAGAAACCCGCTTCACAAACGCCCAGCATAAACCGGCAAATATAGAGCTCCATCGGTGTTCTGACAAAGCCAAGAAGAGTGGCAAACACCCCCCATGAGATCAAGATTCTGGCAAACCAGATACGCGGGCCAAATTTAATAGTTCCTGCGTTACTGGGTATCTCAAACATAAAATAACCAATAAAAAATATGCCTGATGCAAAACCAAAAGCAGAAGCTGTTAATCCCAGACTGTCCTCTAATGCCATTGCAGCATAGGCCATATTGTTTCGATCAAGGAAAGCCAGAAAGTATAGCAAAATCATTAAGGGAACAATATGCAGCGTAAGCTTTCTTATTGCGCTGCGCTCAATATCCTGCGGTGTTCTTTTTTTCATAATAGATCTCTTCCAATATAGACAATCGGAATAATTAATCACCCGTTCCTTCAAGGCACTCTTAATAAAGAAGAGGGGATGTGAGTTCAGGAACCCTGAATTTTATTAATGCATTCAGCAACAACCTGTTCTAGCGGTCGTTCAATATTGATTATGACAATATCCTTTTCATCTATTGATGGCATTTCTAAATCTCTGAACTGCGAGTCAAGCATATCCTCACGGAAATAATGCCCTTTCCGTTTTCTTAAACGCTCCTTAATAACATCATGGCTACCATTAAGGAAAATAAAGTGCAGTCCGGAATTTCCGTGGCGCAGCATATCGCGATAACGTTTTTTCAGCGCTGAACACACCATCAGTGAAGTGGTGTTAGTGCGCAGCATGGCGTAGGCAGCATCATTAAGCGCCTGCAACCAGGGCAAGCGATCGTTATCATCCAGCGCATCACCGGCAGCCATTTTGTCAACATTATGCCGTGGATGAAGGAAATCACCGTCCAGACAAGGGATCCCTGACTGCGCAGCCAGGCTCTGAGCGACCGCAGATTTACCACACCCTGAGACCCCCATCAAAACCCAAAGCTGTCGTGGCTCTGTTACTCCGGCATTCAATATCTGCCGGGTAGAGAGACTATTTACATGGCTATTCATACTGTTTCCTCTGATGTTGGCTGACTCTTTTCCAAACGAAAGAAAGTGCTTATCACCTGAAATTTTTTAGTTTTTACAACCGTGCGAGTTAACTCGCTTTGGTTTTTACCGATTGCCGACAGATCAAGGTGGGAGGAAAAAGAAACTCATCGGGCATTATCGCGCCATTATTTATGCGGCTAATCAGGCGCTCAACCATCACCTGAGCCATTTCTGCTCGCGGCGGCATAACCGATGTCAGGCCTGGATCAGCCAGTCCGGATAAAAAAATATTATCGATGCCGACAATAGATATATCGGCAGGGACACTCACTCCGGCTTTACGCAATCCCACCATTAAACCAATACCTAATGCGTCATTAATTGCCACAATACCGTCCGGACGGGGCGTCAAAGCAAGTATTTCTGCCACCAGCGTCAAACCCAGCTCGAACATTTCCGTATCACCATATTCACTGCGGGCTTTGCCTTCGATAACACAGTGCTCAATGGGCAGCTGATAATTACGTAATACGGTGAGAAAACCATCAATCTTATGGCTGCGCCCTATCGTCAATGCTGATTCGGTCGCAAACACGATATATTTGCAGCCACACTCAATTAAATGTTGAGCGGCTATACGTCCCGCTGCAATATTGTCCATCGATACGCTATCGAACACCCGATGATCAGCTGCCATACTGTCTGAATAATGGTTGTCATAGCTGACTATCATCATTCCTTTTTCAGCAGCCCGTACGAAATGGGTTTTTCTGATATCACTTGCCGCCACAATTATCCCGCGAACCCCATGCGAGAACATATCCTCAATAAATGCAGCTTCTTCATTATCCTGACGATAAGAATTACCGAGCAATACGCGGTAACGATATGCTCGCGCAGATAAATCAACAGCATACGCCAGCGCCGAAAAACTGGGATTCACAATTGATGGAACCAAAAGGCCAATGATTTTTTTCTGAATATTTTTATCAGACACCGACACTCTTTCGGGCTGATAATTCAGCTTATTCATAGCCTGTTCGATCCGCAGCCGGGTTTTCTCGCTCATCTGGCCTGCTCTGTTATTCAGAACATTTGAGACGCTGCTAATGGACACCCCGGCCAGCCGGGCCACATCACGAATATTAGCCATTTTGACGGCACCTTTTTTATTGCCTGAGCTGACAGACTCAATCAGCTATTTATTTTCCCCAAAAGTAAACCGAAACACTTTCCCCTGCGATCTTCTGCTTTCCTTCCTGTCGGCGTTTGGAAATTTATAAGGAAAAATCTCCGCAAGCAAGCCTCAACGTGCCCTGTTAATAACCAGATAGCGTTTTTGTGAAAACAGTCATACGCAGGCTTATTTGTTTACTAAACAGAGAAAAAATAAATTCAGAGCAAAAAAAACCCGCATCATGCGGGTTTTGACTATTTGAATTATGGGCTTTCACTGCCCTTATCCTGTCTGAGCAGAAAATAGCGCTTCTGTAGCTGCTGGAGCGCCATTTCTGCCTGCCTTCTCTGAACGTCTGACGGACTGCTGGCGTAAAGGCGCAGCTGCTCCTCCACAGGAACTGAACGGTTAAAAGCCTGCGTTGCACTATACACCACAGACTTTAGCTCGCTGACCGTCATATATTTTCCCCGCTTACCGTCAAGCGTATTGAGCTTCGCGGTGAGCTGCTGTAACTCTGTCATCCCCTGGTGCCAGCCGCGCAGCGCGTCAACCGGCAGTGCTGTCGCATCAAGCTGCTGCTGCCAGGTTTGTGCCAGTTTTTTCGCAGCATCATCTTCCGGCCGCAGTAACTGCAACTGTTTTACCAGCTGCTCACCATAGGCAAGCGACCAGTCCGGACTGTAGGTAGCAATCCAGGCCAGCTGCTGGCGGGTCTGCTCAACAAAATCCTCTGGTACGCGATGATCAGGGGGCAAAGAGTGAATCTGAGTGCCCGATAACGGCACCGGGAGCGGAGCAACTGAACTTTCCAGCTGCACCAGCAGCGGATTCGGCGGGAAAAAGATATTCCAGCCCCAAAGTGCAGCGCCCGCCACTACCAGCATGACGCACATCCCTGCCGCAAATGGCTTCCAGAACATGGGTTTGCCCGGTATGACCGCCGCAACGCCCTCCTCCTCATCAGGCTGCGCGACATAGATCCACCTGACCTGAGCAGGTGCTTCCTCAGGTGCAATCTCAGGAGGTGGAGTTACCTTATCAGGCACCCTTGCCGGAGGCTCAGGCACAGCTATTTTCGCCGCCAGCCTGTCGCTGCTTTCCATAAATTCAACACTGTTTGTCTCTGTCTCATCACTGTTTTCCAGCCGCGTCATAATGGTTTGCACCAGTGAGGTCAGGGTATCAAACTGGCAAAGGTGCTGAACCTCACGGCGCTGCAATCCCTTATTAAGTCGCATAAGCTGTTCTTCTGCCAGATACAGCTGGTCGAGGTTGAGATCGCTGTAGCTGAGGGGCAGCGTGCGCAGCATCTTTTGCAAACGCCGGCTCAGGCTACTGAGTATTTCCACTCGCGCATGTACCGACTGTGGCCAAAGTGTTTCCCACTGATAGCTGATAAGCGCCTCAAGGATAGCCAGCCCTTCGTTCAGCCCGGACAACCCGGCCAGCTGTGCACGCGTCTGGGTATACCAGGCTGCCGTCTGTAGCTCCACACCATTGTGCTCAAACAGCGCCAGGCAGCGTTTGTGCACAAAAACCCAGTTAACGTCAGGCCGGGCCGGATGTGCCAGCTTACTCAGCTCATCGCGCAGGGATGCATAATCTGGCAAGGTACGCGGATCGCCGCCAGTTTTCAGGTAACGTTTAGATAATTGATTCATAATATTCTTAATTAATAAGATGTTTTACGCCATATAAATAGAGTGATGTATCCTTCATAATTGAAGTTGCAGAGTAGCTGGCTTTCCTTGTTATTCAGCCCAGTCACCTACCAGAGTAATATTCTAAGGACTTATGGCGTTACCACCCGCCTGCGCTTCGAATTATTGAGGGTATATAAAACATTATTGCAATAAATTTAACTCGTACAAAAAAAATTAGTGCGAGGTCTGAAATAATATATAGCCTCAATATTACCCTGTCTGTAGTTATTCCCACCGTAAAGAGGGCATTTAAATAAAACTTAATTATTAATATATTGCTGCTGCTTCATATGGCGAATAAGCACTTTTCCTTCTGGCATAAACTCTGTGCCATAACGTACCAGCCCGATGCCTTTCAGTTCAGCATCAACGGCATAACGCAGCTCGCCGGGCATGGTTTGCTCCAGCATAACCACATTAATTCTCTTCAGTCGTGGCTCGTACCTGAGCAGCACATCTGACAGCGTAGTCATCAGCTGATGTGCGGTACCGGGCATCCCTTGCAGGATCTTCGTCATATCTGGCAGGCCATAATCGGGCAGATGCGCCAGCGTTCCGGCCCGGCAGTTAAGGATACGCTGCATATTGTCCAGCACTGAAAGGATCACCTGCTCCTCTTCGCTGACGCTATGCAGATCCAGTCCGCCGGAAAAATTGCCATACAGCATTTCATATAGCGAGGGCCTGTTATGGGAGTCTGTCATTACTGCTCCTTGAGCGGTTGCAGGGTCAGTGTCTGCTGGTTCAGCTCAATTTTGCGCGCGTTATCCGGATCCAGAGCATCACGGCCTATCACCAGACGCCAGCTATTTCCCTCTTCATCGGGGGAGAGAAACATGGCAGCTACGGCCACAAACTGTGCCTTCTCTTGCAGCGGCATATCGACAGTTATCGCCTCTCCGGGCCTTATCTGGATATCTTGTTGCGCCACCAGATCAGCTTTCAGCGCCTGGCTGTCGATGGTAAACAGGGATGCATAGTCCGAACTGTCAAACGCCTTGCGGTCTTTCAACTGGTAGATCCTCACCACCGTGGAAAGCGCATTGCCGCTGGCGTTATTATTCACCCCTTCGCGGGCACGGATATCAAGGTGCAGCGTTTTAACCTGTTTATAAAAAATGGATCGTGTCATCGCCACCGTGCCATCACTGACTTTTTGCGTCAAACCGCAGCCATTTAACACTATTGGCATCAGCGTAACGGCGGCCAGTTTTTTTATCGTGGTGGGGATACTAATCACGGTAATTGCCCTCTTCATCGGTGTCCCTTCTGTTGTAATGTTCCTTTAAGCGTTGATAACGGCCCAGGTTGATAGTAATCGGTGGGCTATCCCCCGAGGCACACCCGGCCTGAGGGCGCATAACGGCAGTTCTTCCCAGTAACACACGACTGTTTCCCATACAGCTAAGAGCGGCATCGGGCAGAAGTTCACGCGCCAGCGTCAGCGTCATTCGCACATCCAGTCTTGCACCTAAATACACCGCAAGCAGTGCCAGTAAGTCAGTATGCAACTGCTCCCCCGGCAACCAGCTCATCGCTTCCTGCTGATTACGCGTTGTCAGGCGAAGATGAACCTGGTGATTAACATCAGTGGCATGACTCCCCATTACCGGTCGGTATGCCAGTAATGCAGGTTGCGATACGCTCATCGTCAGCGGCTGTTGCAGCGCGACCCTCACCGCGTCGTGCGGGATGATTTCCGCGTCTGTATCGGGGGCGAGCAGCCGCACAATCGCATGAATGCCTTCGCTGGTTCGTGTCGGCAGCCGCATTATTCCGGACAAAGCAAGGAAGCGTGAAATCGGTGTGGCAATGTTCCTGGCACTGCCTTTCAGCCCCAGCCCGGCGAGGCTCAACAGGTACTGCGAAGTTTTATCTTTGCCCCCCTCCTCAAATGAGGCAGGCCAGGAGTATTTGCGCCAGATACGGTAATACTGGGTGATCAGGCGATGATTAAAGATATCGAGAAAGTCAGTGACGGCGTCATACCCATCGCGACGTTGTGCAATATCATCAATGCAGGCACCCGGTAGCGGAGATTCAACGCCATACAGCCCCATAAAGGTCACGCGCGCTGTAACTGGATCGCCAGCGATCTCCGGAAATTCCAGCCGTTTAAACTCCCCCGCCGGAAAGCCCATACCCGGATGTGGACGAAAGCGCACCGCATCCGCGCCTATTCTCCAGGTACTACCGAGTGGCGGGGCATCGGGCTGGCTCTGCTCGAGCATCTGACAAAAACGATAAAAGTTTGCGCGGCTGATGTGAGGCTGAAGCTGCCGCGTCAGCCGGGTAGTCGCTGATTGTGATTTTCTTTCCATCGGATACATTTATTTTCCGGCTGAACAATAAGAGTGAGCTGGTTAAACAGGTGGATATCGCTATACAGCGCCAGAAAACGGTTGAGCATCTCACCGAACAGGTAAATATCCCCTTCCCCGCTAAAACCATTGCTGTCGAGCGTCACTTCAATATCAACGCCGCGCAGCAGATAGCCTTTTTCAAAGCGCTGGATCAGATGATGCTGAACCTTCTGAATAGCATCCAGCCTGCGCAGGTTCATTTCGTCGTGCTGCCAGTTGTACAGTTCCAGCGTGTTACGCAGCACCTCTGCACTGCTCATGATGTTGAGGAAGCTGGAGCCCAGATGGCTGAGGATTCGCCAGTGGAAACCGTCGTCCGCAGGGGGCCAGGCAGGAAGCGTCGGCTTGCAGAGATTTCTCACCGTCAACGGCGTTTGCGTGATTTGCTCACAGCGATCTAACAGCGTGCTTTGCAGCGCTTTTCGCGGTAGCTGGCCGTTAGTGCCGGTAACATTTAGCGAGAGCGTTTCACCACTCATGTTGCGGTCTGCCTCCCACCGATCGCCACCAAGAATCAGCCAGGTATCGTGCAGTCCACTGGGGCCTTTGCGCACGCGGGTATGGAAGTAGCGCTCCGGGGCCGAAGAGCGCATCATCCCTCCCTTGTGGCGAAAGCTGGCAAACGGGGCATAACGCGCATCACTGCTGCGTTTTGAACCACTCACGGAATCCACTGAATAAATTTCGGTATGCCCGTCCTGCAGGCGGCGCGGCCGAAGCAGGTATTCACTTTCAAGGCCGTTTACCCGTAGCGGGTCGGCCTGGACGGTAAACAGGTTGATCACCGGGACACAGTGCAGACATATCGCATCTTGCGCGATCGGCAGATTACTGTCCCACTGCTCGTTCAGCACAACTTCAAGGGTAAAGTGGCGTATTCCAGCCGGAATTGTGACGTTTTCCAGACCGTGGAGATGCACAAAACGGAATTTCTCGCGGAAGGTGAAAAATTCCAGCAGTAACTGATACCCACTGAAAGCGGTATCGCCTTTTGGCCAGAGCGCATCCTCTTCACGGAACCCGCCAGGAGAGAACCCGCCATCAAGACGAATACGTTCACTTTGCCCCAGGCGAATATAGAGTGCCGCCTGCCGTCGGGTCAGCGACAGGTGAAGCGCGTTGCTGACCGGCACCTCATCCGCCAGGTAAAACGCTAGCTGACGTAAATCACACTGCCGCCAGTCTGCCTGTGGATGACACTCCAGCCGGAGGCAGAGCCTGGATCGACCATCCGGCTCGGTATCCATTACCACCTGCGACAAACGAAGCGGGTTAAGCGGCATATCCCGGGTGGTGCGATACTGGCAAACAGTCTGTTTCGGCCCAACCGGGCGCGAAAAAATATCCAGGCCAGCCGGAACTGTCTCTCCCATTTTCATCGCCGAGATATCCGGTTCCAACGCCACAATAGACAGCGACGGAATAGTTTTCAGATAGTGTGGCCAGAGCTGGCTCACCAGACCTTCGGTCAGTTCCGGCAGGTCATCATCAATTTTTTCACGCAGGCGGCCCATCGAGAAGGCAAAACCTTCAAACAAACGCTCCACGAAAGGATCGGGGGTTCCGGCTTTATCCAGATCCAGCATGGCCGCCCGGTCGGGATGTGCACGGGCAAATTCTTTTGCCGCATCACGCAGATAACGCATTTCAGCATCGAAATAGCGCAGGGTTAAATCGTCCATAAATTCACTGTCCTTACAGCATGTTTGTCTGACTACTGCTTTACCCGCACAAGACTGCCGCCCTGACCGGATCAAGCTGAATCAATCCACTAACCAGCCTGTCCATCTTCTCTTGCAGGCGCTGCCGGTCACTTTCGCTGCGTGCCGCCCTGATACGCAGCAGGTGCAGGGAACGCGCCTTCACTTCAAACACCAGTTCCGGCTCCCACATTTCCAGCGTCAGTTCCTGCACATCGATTTCGAGGGCATCAAGCAGGTGTGCGGCCAGTTCGTTTTTACCGTGCTGCTCTGCAACTCTTGCCATCAACAGACGTAACTTCCAGCGGCTACGAACGCTTGTTGCTCCAGGACGGTTTTGCAACCAACTCAGCGCTGACTCAACGCCGCCTTTATCGGCCTGCTCCAGCGCTTCTGGTTCCAGCAATAAAATATCGTCTTCTACCGGTGTGCTGTTTTTCCATTCATCACTCCAGCCCGCCTCGCTGCCCATGACCTGAAGCGTGATCCAGCTCTGCGTCACTTCATCGGCAAACGCACTGCCATCACTCCAGGACAGCCCTTCTAATCCCGGCATCCGGCTTAACATTCCCTGGAGATCCTGACGCAAAATCTCAGCCCATTTTTCATGCAAGCCCCCCATTTTGCTGAGGGCCTGGCACTGATACCACTGCAAGTCGAGCCAGAGATGGTTGACGCTTTCAGCAAACATGGAATCGGCCAGTTCAAGCAGCTCCTGCCAGCTCTGTTGCAGATACAGACGCTTAAGCTGGGCACGATACTCTGCTTTCGGTGCGGTTAATCGCGTGCGGCCCTCCGCATCCAACGCGGGTAATTGGTGCAGCGTGTCCCACCGTACCCCCTTCATCAGACGATGACTGGAAAGCCAGCCATCAGGCTGATTGCGCAGATATCTGGCCAGCTTTTTTGCCTCATCCATCAGCTCACGTCCGGAGGTAATGTCATAGCTGGACGCCATAAAACTGGTGGCAACTTTCTTGTGTGACTCAGCGCTGGCGCTATTTTGCGGCACCACGGCATCCATGCCGCCAGACTGCACCATCCGGGTGTCCAGTGCGCGATAAAGTGCACCCAGATCAGGCTGTGCGGCATCATCCCAGCTCTGCGTTACCTGCTCCAGCAGCGCCAGCGCACCGGCCGTCAGACGGAAGTCATGTTTGCTGACCTCCGGATAGAGCGACAATGTATCAAGCACTTTGCTACCCGCCAGCCACTCCAGAGCAGCCTTGCGTTGCCTTTCGCGACGGGGATACAACTCCCCCTGATAGTGCGCCAGCAGTGCAGCCAGCAGACAGATCCCCTGAGCAAATCCGGCTTCACCATCCTGTTGCAGCCGCGCCCAGATATAGAAAGTGACAACGCGGATATCCTTACTCTCTTCAACCAGCAGGGTTTCCGCCAGTGAGCAGATCAGCTCGCTATTAATACCTGAGAGTTTATTCACTTCTTCGCGCATCATCTGGAAGTCATCGTGATAGCTGATGTCTCCTCCGGTGGGCTCCTGTTCAGATATCGGCTCCAGCCAGCGCGCCCACAAATCGAGCGATGGTCTGGCGAGTTGCATCAGCGCCTGTTGTTCTTCGCCACAGGCGTTAACTAGTTGATTTAGCGTGGCCATAAGAGATCCTGCCAGATGAGGTGATTAGTCGATGTCCGTTTCAGCTAAAGAGGACGTAATCCAGGGTTCTGATACGCTCGCCGTCGTCTGGAAAATAGCCTCCGGCAGAACAAAGTTGCGTAACTTCAACAGAGCCAGCGGCCCTTCACCGGCCTCGGTTCGCAGCACATAGTTAAGTTTGCGTCCATCCGGGGCGTTCCAGTTCAACTGCCAGCTGCTGTTCAGCCCTGGATAAGGGGAGACCTGTGCTGTATCCAGCAAACGTATCCAGCCCCAGGTACCGGGAATATCAGCCAGAAGTCGCGTCCCTGCCTGTGTGCTTATCCAGCTCAGTGCCGCTCCCGGCGCTTCGGTGTCCGCAGGCCAGGTGAAACGTTTCCAGGCAGGCATCTGGTTGACGTAGACCAGCTTCTGGCTGTCGATGGTCAGGCTGGTCTGCATCACCCCCTCTGCGGTACCGGGGCGTATTTCAAAATGCATTCCTGCGGAACCGCTGGTGAACACCACATCCGCGATATAGCTCAATGTATCCATGGCGCGAATAAATGCCGGGTTAAACGTCAGCCCTTGCGCATTGATACTGTCCGCCACCCAGCGGCTCCCTTCTTTTTGTAGCACACCGTTAAGACGGGTTTGCAGGAAGCGCGCAATACGTCCGTTATCCGCATTAAGATACTGCGCCAGCAGTGGCAGGGAGAGCTCACTGCTGCTGGATTTCAGCGGATAACGCCCGCCAAACGCCGTGTTCCAGTCGTCGACGATGGCCGCCTGCCACTGTGCATTCAGGCTATCCGCAGCGGGGGTCAATACCTGCTGCCAGGCCTGCTCCATCGGACGTATAAACAGCGCCCCACCAAAGCCGTGCCACTCCTGGCCGAGACTGGCTGCGACCAGGCTGCCGTAGTCGCGCGTTTCTGTCAGATCAATGGCTTTGCCCTGAAATACCGTCTGCGCCAGCGTACGGGTCATCGCCTGGGGATCAGCGGCGTTGAGCACCTGCTGTAGTTTAAGCCGCACCTGAGTCACGCGAGTGAGATAGGTTTGCAGACTGAGCTGATCACCAGCCGTACCGTCAACAAGCGCGAGCAGCGGGCCGAACGTGGCGTCAAGCGGGCCATGCATCCCTTCAGTCCGATCGATGGCGGGCTGGCCGCGTTTGTTAAACAGTTTCTGAGCAGATTTTACCAGCGAGTCCGTCAGCCCCTCTCCGGTTTGCCCGGTACGGCCCTGCTCGCTCAGAGTATTCATCAGGGCAACCAGGGGTGACTGGCGTATATCGGCCATTAGCGTGAGCTGATCGACTGCATCCGACAGGGTCAGCGCATTTTCCCATTGCAGGCTGTTGAGGAAGTTCAGCCAGCTGCCGGAGAAATCAGCAAAATAGCGCGCGGCCAGACGCTGTTGCAGAACCTCTGACGTTATTGCCTCAGTGACGGCAGCCTTACTGTCACTGAGAACCCAGTCCAGCTCTTCACGGCGCTCACCAGCCACCTTTGCAATCGCTGGCTGCACCGCTTCTTCCCACGCCTGACGGCTGAACATCCCCGGCACGACCTCATCGGTGGCAAACAACCTGGCGGCATCGGTTTCTGCCACCATATCCTGTAGCCGCAGGTCAGCATATTGTTGCGCCACCTGCTTTAACATTTTTTGATAGAGGGATGATTCACCGTTACGCACGCCCATCTGACGAACCAGAATGGCCCGCGTATCCTCCACCAGTCGCTCATCTGATGGCTGCTTCCAGTGCGGATGCTGAGGCAAATTAGCGGCATAGAAATTCAGCAGTAACGGACCGCTTCCCTGCCAGTAGCCATCCTTAACGCCATCCCTTACCGGCCAGGCTTTCAGCAGCGACGACGAAAACCACACCGCATCCATCTTCTGCGGACGGGTCAGCATCAGATACATTTTCAGCTGATTATAGGCAGGCTTAATCATCGCCTCACGTCTGGGGCTGTCCGCTGGCTGTGCAACCAGCGCGGTTAACTGCTGGCGCAGATGGTCTGCGGCTGCGTCACGAATCAGCGGCAGCGCCCGGTTGCCATACTGCGGCCAGAGCGCAGCCAGCAGATCATCATGCTGGTTAAGGCCGAAGCGTGTATACCACTTTGCCCCCCGCTGCTGCTGATGCTGTAACCGATCGATTAACTGCTGTAGCTCAAGTAGCGCCTGTAAGCGCGGCTGGGGAGACAAGCGGTCGTCGGCAGCCTGACTGACCAGCGTTTTCCCTTCATTTATCAGCGCCCGGTTGGAGATAAATGAGGCCGCCATCCCGGCGGTATACAGCATCATCATGGCTGCCAGCAGTATTGTCACAGTGCGCTGCCAGGAAACTCCCAACCGTTGAGCACGCAGACCAGATGGCAGAGTTTCCAGGGAGTGCAGCAGGCCGTCCCAGCGGCGATCTTTACCCCAGTGATGCTTTATCTGACGGGCAGCATCGGGGGCTGGCAGACTAAACATAACTCCGGCCAGCGGTAGCGGGCGATAAGGATTGAGCAGGATGGAAAGCATGTTCGACGGCGAGGTATGCTGCGCGGACAGCAAACTCTTCAGCTCTAGCAGAAAGCGATGGTGCGGGCTGGAGCATACCTGCCGCGTTCCTGGTTCCGTGAGTTCATCCGCCAGCATAGCCAGCTGCTCATCAAGGTCTTCCGGGGTAGCATCAGCCGGTAACAGGCAGCCTGCCGACGGCACCACCTGCCCCGCCTGCTGATCGGAGTGCAACGACCAGACGTAGAGCGGCAGCCGCCAGCCGAGGGCGGTATAACGGACGCTCAGATGATGAGCAAGCTTGTCCATATCGTCTGCCGAGAGTGAACTTTCAGCGGGCTGAAAACCCAACTTACCGGCAGAGCTAAATGCACGGTTTACCCATACCAGCGCATCCACCGGACGGCGACGCAGCCTGCGCAGCGCATGAAGCCACTGGCTGTCTGGCGCGCTGCTGGTACTGCCTCCCCATAGCAATAAAGTGCCGCTGTCTTCCAGCCACTGCTGGGTGCTGAGGCCGGGAGCCAGGCCTTCCACATCGGCGACTTCGCCCGTCAGCATAACAACCGATATCCTGCGCCACCAGAAAAGGCCATGCTGGCGCTGCATAGCGCGTTTTAATTCGGTGATGGTGGTCGGGTGGGTATCATGGCTTTGACTTTCGGCGGCCAGACCACGTTTCTCTCCCCGGCTCAACTCCCGGAGTTGCTGCATAAAACTCAGTGAGATCAGCCACTGCCAGAGACGAGCGATAAGATCATCGCAAAGCAGAATAAACAGGCATCCCCCTGCAACCACAAGGGACACTTTCAGTTTTTTCTCTTGAGTGGGCAGTTGAAGTATCGGATTATTAATCCAAATCAGGCAGGCAGCCATGACAGCGATAATGATAATAAATATCCAGGTACTGACCCGTAGTCCCTTTTTCACATTATATTCCCTTAAGGCCTTATCAGACCGGACGTACAATCGCCATATGGGGCGATTGATCCCCTATTAGCAACCACTGTGCATGGGTGGTCGCAACGCTATGTTCACTGGCGCAAATCAATGCGATATTCCCTACGGCAGAGCCCGGCATGCCGAATAAATCATCCAGCGCATTATCGCCCTGGCAACCATGCAGAAAACCCTGTTTATCCATCGCCAGAAGCGTATCCGAAAGTGTCTGTCTCTCTACCTGTGTGCGCCAGAACGTATAAGGTATACCGGCTGATAATTTTCCCCAGCGAGCAACATCGCTGAGAGATTCACTAACCTCTATCAGACTCACCGGGCGATGAATAAGTGACAACGGCGCAGCCCCAGAGCGTCTTAGCCAGCCAGGAGAAGCCAGCAATATTGCTGATACTGACTCCGCCTGGTGGTGTCGAGGCTGTAGAAACAGGTTTATCTCCACCGAAATCACTAAGGTTGCCTGAGCATCGTCCAGCCACTCATCGAGCCACATCAGGCCATTACCCTCGGTCAATACTTTTAGTTCATCAACAATATATGACGGCGGAAACAGTCGCAGCCATGTGGTCTTGATCTCATCATCTGACAAAATTCCATCGTGACGAATGCGTATCGTGAGGTTATCAACGAACTGAGATAACTCTGGTTTAAGCATTCGGATCACGTGAGCCAACACTTCCTCCAGGCGTGACTGGTATGCTGCTTTATTCAAACTGGCTGGCCTGGGTTGAAGTACTGCGCTGGTTATGGCTTTTTGGACTTCAGATGAGTATGAAGTGTGTAGCTGACTGCTCCCCTGTAATAACGCAGCAGCGAGTTTGTTACAGGCATTCGGCGTAGTATAAGAGACCCCCATTAAACCAACCGCCTGTTGGCCAAGTGTAACGTGTTGATCGTATTGTTCCTGATAAATCTGGTTCCAATAAAAAATACGGTCTCTTTCATTTTCGTGATGCAATAATTTCAAGGCAAAACAGATAACTCCGACAGACAGCGGTATAACTAACGAACAGAACCAAAACCAGCCAGAATGTGTTGGGTTACTTTTAGGCCAAATGGATAGAGAAATCACGAAGCCTATTAATGTGATTAAAACAATAACTATCATCCAGCGGTATTTGTCCGGTGGTACTGGCTGAGATAGTTTTCCCGGAATCTGTTTCAAGTTAACTGGCATAAATCACCCTCTCCCAGCCTGAGGCAATGAAGTGATTAAGATGCAGCCACAGCCACAACGATGTCCGTGAAGTGCAATTGGCTTTCCGTTAACTTTTAAAACATCATCACCTTCAGCAATAAATGTTTCTCCGTGAAGAGGACATGAGACCCTATCCATCAAACAAGCAACTTCCTTGCCCATAAATTTTACTCCAGAACTTCCTTCCAGTACCGTACCGCCATGAGTAGTATTATCTCCCAGGCGAATAACACCAGCCATTTTCCACCCCGATTTACTTTTAGATAAAAATTATTTCACTGCTTATGCCTTTTCAGGAAGAACAGAGAGATCGACATAGTATTTTTTAAAATCATTTAGTGCGACATACACTGTTATTTTATTGTTTTTAATGTACGGACTAGGATCATAGAAAATATTCTCACTTTTAAATATATATATCCTCTCGGATTGGGGGGCATGCCACTGGCAGATAATCCGCCACGGTGATCGCCCATTAATTTCGATACTATCATTTAGAACAACATCAACGATCTCAGCCTGAACAGGCTTTCCATTATGTTTAAGTCTTTTTTTATTCCCACCACGAAATATTATTAAAACCCCAATAAAACCTATCAACATAAATACCGCAGAAATAAATCCGACAACTGCCGACATAGCATAGAGGCTTATAGCATCGTCAATTATTGCTTCCCCGGGATTATCCCTTGAATAAATTACGCCAATACTTTTCCCGAGCAGATCATGATATCTACTGCTACTAACGGAAGATCTGAAAACCCATTGTTTTCCACTACTATCGTTAAAAGTAACTTCCGGAGCCCATGACCCCGACGAACCCTTTTCTCCACGTTTGAAGTGTAGTTCGGTTACCTCACCTTCGGTATAAACAGCCTCTTGCTTAAATTTATTTGCATCATAGAACAGGTAACCACTCAAACCAGCCAGAATAATCCCAATAGCAAGAATAACATTAAAAATCTTTTTCATTCCTTTTCCTTAAGATAATATACGCAACCATCAAACTTTAAATTGATAAGATTAAATTTTCGGATATAAACAGAGAAATTAAAATATAAATAAAAAAGTAGATCTAATTATTTCACCGGGTGCGGGCTGTTCACGGCGCAGCGGACTGTTTTATCTCCTGGGGGATGAAGCTGACTTTCCGGGTCGGCGTTAAAGCGCGTCATAGTCAGCCCTCCCCACCAGCTGGAAAAATCCTGGCTGCGCAGCACCCGGGTATAATGACCATCAATATCTTTAAAAACCGGCTTATCAGGGCCCTGCGGATCCTTCACCGGAGAGTGCTTGTAGTAGTCTGGATCGTACCAGTCTTTTACCCACTCCCAGCCGTTGCCCGCCATATCGTAGATACCCAGCGGGTTGGGTGGACGAAAATCGCCGGGCGTCGGGGAGCTATACTCCAGGCCGGTACCGGCTTCAGACGCATACGCTTTGCGATCATAGCCAGTAGCCACATTAATTCCTTTTCGACCTTCAATACGCAACGTTCCGTCATCGGTAGGTGCAGCGAAATACTGACCGCGACTGCGCGCCGCGTATTCCCACTGCGCCTCAGTGGGTAACGAGAAGGGCAGTTCGGTAATCTTTGCCAGCCAGTCGCAATACTCCCTGGCTTCATTCCAGTCCACATGTGCAGGAGTACCTGAGGTTTGTGCCCGTTCTTCCCAGTCTTTAGCTCTCAAACGCCCTTTAAAACTGCGCCCTTTAATATCGTTCCACTCCAGGTAAAACTGATACTGCTGATTGCTGGCCTTAAACTTACTCAGCGAATAGCTGGTCAGCGCCACCTGATGCAGTGGCTTGCTGTCCTGGCGACTGTCAAAGGGCAGACGGTCGCGGCCATACTGCTCACCAAAGTCTCCCATCAGGAACTCGCCACCCTCCACAAAGATCAGCTGTGATTTCACTTGCTGAATAAACTGTTCCAGCCGGGCGTAATCTTCGGGGCTGTGCCCGGTTTCTGTGGCGACTGTATTCTGGTCGCAGCCTGCTGCGGCCATTGCCACTAAAAAGATGCAAATCCTTTGCATGGCTGACTCCTTATTTCACCGGCTGCGGGCTGTTCACGGCGCAGCGGACTGTTTTATCTGTTGGTGGATGCCTGTTACTATGAGGATCGGCGTTATAGCGCGTCATAGTCAGCCCTCCCCAGGCGCTGGAGTAATTAAACCCGCGTAACACGCGGGTATAATGACCATCAAGGTCTTTAAAAACCGGCTTATCAGGGCCCTGCGGATCCTTCACCGGAGAGCGCTTGTAGTAGTCCGGATCGTACCAGTCCTTTACCCACTCCCAGCCGTTCCCCGCCATATCGTAGATTCCCAGCGGGTTGGGTGGCCTAAAATCCCCCGGTAAAGGTGCTAAGACACCCATGCTGTTAAGCATTTTCTTGGCATAATCCTCTCGGTCATTTTCTGAAGAAATATTGCTCCCTTTTCTGCCTTCAATGCGCAAAGTTCCATCATCGGTAGGCGCAGTGAAATACTGACCTCGACTGCGCGCCGCGTATTCCCACTGCGCCTCAGTGGGTAACGAGAAGGGCAGTTCGGTAATTTTCGCCAACCAAGTGCAGTACTTTGTCGCTTCACCCCAGTCTACACGAGCCGGTGTGTCAGGAATGCTAACCCTGTCCGTCCAGTATTTTCTGTCAATCTGGCGCCCCTGAAGGCCGTTCCACGCCAGGTAAAACTGATACTGCTGATTGCTGGCCTTAAACTTACTCAGCGAATAGCTGGTCAGCGCCACCTGATGCAGTGGCTTGCTGTCCTGGCGGCTGTCAAAGGGCAGACGGTCGCGGCCATACTGCTCACCAAAGTCTCCCATCAGGAACTCACCACCCTCCACAAAGATCAGCTGTGAGTTCACTTGCTGAATAAACTGTTCCAGCCGGGCGTGATCTTCGGAGCTGCGCCCGGTATCTGTGGCGACTGTATTCTGGTCGCAGCCTGCTGCGGCCATTGCCACTAAAAAGATGCAAATCCTTTGCATGGCTGACTCCTTATTTCACCGGCTGCGGGCTGTTCACGGCGCAGCGGACTGTTTTATCTACAGGGGGATAGCGCCGACTTTCCGGGTCGGCGTTAAAGCGCGTCATAGTCAGCCCTCCCCACCAGCTGGAAAAATCCTGGCTGCGCAGCACCCGGGTATAATGACCATCAATATCTTTAAAAACCGGCTTATCAGGGCCCTGCGGATCCTTCACCGGAGAGTGCTTGTAGTAGTCCGGATCGTACCAGTCTTTTACCCACTCCCAGCCGTTGCCCGCCATATCGTAGATACCCAGCGGGTTGGGTGGACGAAAATCGCCGGGCGTCGGGGAGCTATACTCAAGGCCGGTACCGGCTTCAGACGCATACGCTTTGCGATCATAGCCAGTAGCCACATTAATTCCTTTTCGACCTTCAATACGCAACGTTCCGTCATCGGTAGGCGCAGCGAAATACTGACCGCGACTGCGCGCCGCGT
The DNA here is from genome assembly GCF_009738185.1 of Erwinia sorbitola. Lineage (NCBI taxonomy): Bacteria > Pseudomonadati > Pseudomonadota > Gammaproteobacteria > Enterobacterales > Erwiniaceae > Erwinia > Erwinia sorbitola. The sequence goes on from NZ_CP046509.1 coordinate 4,179,875, forward strand.
ATTCCCACTGCGCCTCAGTGGGTAACGAGAAGGGCAGTTCAGTAATCTTTGCCAGCCAGGCGCAATACTCTTTAGCTTCATTCCAATCTATATAAGCTGGAGTAACCTTAGTTTGGGCTCTTTCACGCCATTTTCTATTTCTCCTTTCCCCCTCCAATTCTCGTTTCGGAAATCCGTTCCACTCCAGGTAAAACTGATACTGCTGATTGCTGGCCTTAAACTTACTCAGCGAATAGCTGGTCAGCGCCACCTGATGCAGTGGCTTGCTGTCCTGGCGACTGTCAAAGGGCAGACGGTCGCGGCCATACTGCTCTCCAAAGTCTCCCATCAGGAACTCGCCACCCTCCACAAAGATCAGCTGTGATTTCACTTGCTGAATAAACTGTTCCAGCCGGGCGTGATCTTCGGGGCTGCGCCCGGTATCTGTGGCGACTGTATTCTGGTCGCAGCCGGACAGCAGGAAAAAAGCGGTGGTGATCGTCAGGGATAAAAACGTCCTGTTCATATATTATCCTTAGAATTAGAACTGTTCAGCGACAGGGGTGAAAAAGTGGCCATTCGGGTATAAAAAGGATTATCTGCCTGAGCCAGGCGATAGGCCCAGGTATTATTCATCGCCAGCGCGTAACCGATGCAGGGCTTAATTTTTAATGCGCGATAGATATTATCCATCTCATTATCCCGATCCCTCCCCTCCTGCAGATAGCGGCGTAGCTCGTTCATCTTATTCTGCGCCACCATATACTTCAGCGCAGAATTACCGCCCGCCAGATCCTCTCCATTCGCATTAATCCGGCTAAGAACCTGAAACCACTCACGCTGCGTCTGAATAGAGTGCAGTATAACTAATATCGCTGCTTTACGTGAACCGTAGATATCCGGAATAAACTCATCGCCGCGATTATCACGGTCGAAGTGATCCATGATGCCATGGCGAGTTAGAATATATAGTAGTATTCCTTTTGACTCAGGAGTACAACTCAAAAGGAATCCCGGAGTGGACAATATATTACTCGCTATTAAATTCCTTTTTTTCGAGGCATCAATACCTGAATCAATAGTATTTATAAATTTTGAGTAAATATCATCTAAAGTCTGAACGCTCTCTATACAGGCTCTCATCCCATATTCAATCGATACTTTAAAGTCCGAGAGCAGCATCACGCTCACTTGAGTAAACGCTGTAAATGCCCACGGAGTCACTACATCAAAAAAAGTATAATCCAGGCTGTAAAGCTGGTAGATCAGCCAACCGCCAAAATCTTTTAATTTATCGTAGTCTACTGCCGCCTCGAGGCTGCCTTTGGCTCCAACACCAAGGCACAGGCTTGCGGCTATTTTGAAGCAGAATCTGCCGTTAATAAAATCGCACTGAAAAGCGCCACCGATGCCCGCGCCCGCCATGCCCACCAGTGACTCTGAAAACGAACAGAAATCAACGAACTGGCCTGCTTTTTTGGCATCCTTGCCAGTTTTTCCCTGCCAGGTGGTTAAGTCAGGCGGCTGTAGCCACTGTATACCCCCACTCATCTTCATTTCTCCGCGAGCACCACCGAAAATTTCGCCGCTGGCGCTCAGACCATCCTTATCTTCTGCGCTTTGTTCACGGGCGTTGTGGAAAGTGGCACCGGTTGTTCGACGCTCACTAAAGCGCGGTAGGCGGGCCTGGCGGTCACCAGTGATGAGCTGTTTACCATTGAGGGTTTTTACCTGCAATTGCGCTTCCAGCTGGGCCGATGCCCCGGCGAAACCAATCAGTGAGGTAGAAAAATAACAGCGCAACATCCCCATATTAAGCGGCTTCGGCTGATTTTCTAACTGATAAGATAGCGACCAGCCGATACGATCGGGAATATAGAAGGTTCCTTTGGCGGTGCCGGAAGCCAGCGACAGTCTGGCCTGAGCTTCCGCTTTAAACGCCAGCTCGCCCTTTTGCGGATCCCATCCGCCGGAAGCGCCCATATTGCAAGCAAAGCGCATAAATTGTGCGCCAGCAGAGACATCAACATGCTGGCCTAACTCCTCATTCAGCACCAGGCTGTTATTCCAGCTTTCAGCCCATCCGGTCAGCGTTTTATCGATATCGCAAATATCGTCCTTAGAAAAGAACTTCGCCGACTCATTATTCGTACGTAATGTCGTAAGCTGTTTTTTCAGTTTAGCCGTCGCGATTTTATTTATATTGTTTTTTTTGTCGCGGATAAAAATACTTTCTCCCGGCGACTCTTTAAATTTTACCCGATGTTTTACCCCAGTACCGAGCTTGTCAATATAGCCTTTTTTCGCATAGGCGTAGCGTTTTCCTTTCCTCGAGCGTGAGCCTTTATTAGTACGTTCACGAATAGGAATAAGCTCAACAATATCTTCATATCCCGCGCCAGAGGATTCAAATTCACCCAGTATTTCCTGTAGCGCCTCACGTTTTTCAGCGAGGATATTTTCTTTACGCGCAATTTCAGCTTCCTTTACTGCCAGCCCGGCCGACTCACTAATCTGTGAGTTAAGTACGCCATACTCCTGAATGGCTTCCGAGTAGAGGGCTTTTGCCTGGGTAAACCCATCCACTACCGTCATCATTTCACCGGCATGCCTGTCAAGGTTTGCGGCTGCTTGTGTTGTTAAAAAAATTATTTCCTGACTTCCTGTACAAAACCAGGCTTCGGCCGACTCATGTTCGACTTTGATGGTATTGTTATCTTTCTTACTTAGGGTATGTACTGCATCAGGTGATGTGTTATCACTCATAGCGCCTCCCTGGCTTATTACATAACAAATTTTATGAGATCATTTACAGCGAACAGGTGAATGCTTATTCAAAAAAGAATTTTATCGCAGAGGGATCCATACCGTAATGTCCCTGAGTGTATCCCTCTTTATCGGTAACACCGCGGATTATTTTCCCGTCTTCGGTCTCAATACGATAGGAAATATAAGGTTTAGGCTCACCATCTTCCTTATCCATCACCTGAAAACGACCGTTCATAGCATTATGGAATTCCGGTTCGCGAATAGTTGCAGGTTCAAGCGCTCGCTCTAATGCTGCACCACCTCCCCATTTTATATCCTCACTCTTCAACTCTATCTTTCCCGGCGCGCCGATTTCAATCGCGCCATCTTTAATTTTGATATAAGCACCACCGCTGGTCAGCGTTACTCCCTGAGCGGCATTAAGCACGATATCTTCGCTAACACTATTAATCTGCATACTCTTTTCTGATCGCAGCTGCATCATATCTGTCTGTGACTGAATATCAACCTTGCCGCATGCAGCATAGATTTTCATACCCATTTTTTGCGCAAACAGGCTGATGGCCTCACCGCTAGCTACCGTGAACCTTTGAAAGATTGTCATATCCACGTTTTTACCTGCCGTTACCGTCACCGTCTTTCCGGCAGAAAGCTGGATATTTTTGGGGGTTACAATACCGACTCCTGCCGGGGCAGTAGCCAGCAATCCCGCGCCCTTAAGCTGTTCGAGCATAGCGCTCAACTGCTGCTGCGAGGCTGTATCGGCATCCAGCACACCAGAAACACTGGCACTTTCAGCCAGTGATGCCACCAGCTTAAGGGCACTTTGGAGCTGTGCCACAGCTGCGTTCATTTCCAACATCAGACCCTGCGCTTTTGGCTGACTGTCTGCACTGATAAACACCCCTTTACCACCGCGCAGACTCAGCCAGTCATCCGTTCTCAGCTCCGCCCCTTCCCCCCTCAGCGCCCTGCCCGCATCCACGTTATGTCCCAGGTTAAGCTGCGTCTTGCCGCCGTATTCGGTACTGAGCTTGATATGCTCTTCACCACGCTTATCCTCCATACGCAGCTTGTTCAGCCCGGCTGTACGAATCACATTGCGCGTGTTGTTATCCGAGGTGACATGATCCGGGTGCCGCGAGTTGTGCAGCGCATGGGCAATATAGGGCCGATCCGGATCGCCCTCGTGGAAGGCGATTGCCACCTCAGTACCCTGAATAAGCGGAAAGTGCATCCCGTAGGTGTCGCCCCCGTAGGCCCGGGCCAGGCGTACCGGCATACTTTCATAGCCCTGCTCTTTATCATCACGGTCGGCGTCAAACTTCACCCAGTAGAGTCCGCTCTGATTAAGATGAGCGTAGCTGTCGTGGGCTTTGGCGCTGGTAACGCGCGCCATCAGTGTTCCGCTGATAACCGGCCGTGGTTTCGCCGCCGGCCGCCAGCAGCAGGTTTCACTGTAAGGTACCGCCTGCCAGGCGACCAGCAAGGCATCTTTGCGGCTGGCAGTGTAGTGTGCATGTACGATCACCATCCCGTCCTCCAGTGACGCAGGCAGGCTGCCACCGCTGATGGTCAGCACCTGTGCCGGGCTAAGAGTACTGTCCGAGCTTTTACCCCGGATGGCCGTCTGGGAGGACAGGTAGCGCTCGTGCTCCAGCCGCGCCCAAAAATTACCCGTCTCCGCAGCCGGGGATAATTTATCTCCCGCGCTCAGATGGCGTGCACGGTAGTGGTACACATCACCGTAGGTTGGCAACCCCTGATCGCCGTGGATTATACTGGCGGCAGGAGTCAGCAGAATTTTGTTAGCATCGCGGTGGTTATAGTCACCGGCAGTAACGGATGCAGGCACCACCTTATGTTCGACGTTAATATCCCACACCGAATCAGCGCCGTTATCACTGGTTCCGGACGGCTCCGTCAGCGGCAGGGTTTTATTAAACTGCCAGGCACTCTGTTCATCTGCCATATGCAGCACTTCGGTCTGGGTGTCTGGCTGAAGGGTGAAGAAGTAAAAAATCCCCACTTCGGCGAGCAGGCGCTGGATAAACGCCAGATCGCTTTCCTGGTACTGGTTTATCTGCTCGCGCTTAGGGTATTCCCCTTTCAGGATAAACTCATATTCCCAGTCTTTCAGGCCGTGTTCGCCAAGCACCTGTTTCACCACATCGGGTACCGACTTATTGATAAAGAAGCGATGAGAGCGAAACTGTTTACCGAGCAGTGACAAAAAGGGTTCCAGAGTTATCTGCCAGGTGTACTGGTCTCTTGATTTGCTGACCCGTCTGAAGTTCGTCACCACGCCATGCACCACTTTCAACCCGGTCAGACCGAACAGAGGCCCGGTTCCCATAGTCAGCGTCCCAGGATGGCCGATCATCTGTGCAGGGCTGATATCCTGATCCGGGCTGTTGAAAATAATGTCATAGCGGTACAGAGTGCTCATTCCTTCTGACCCGAAGAAATCCTCAACGTCTAGCGGGGAGCCGCAGGTAGGAATATCCAGGTAATAACGGTTCAGGGTGGTACCCCTGATTTCTGATACGAACTTTTGTAACTTTTCAGACAGGCTCATGTTCTTGCTCCTTAGCAACACTCATCGTTTCCATAACAATGTCGGACGGATATTTAATATGTAAACAAATGGCCTTTACCTCAGCGTCTCATTTTGGCCAGGCTTAAAATTATGAATCTCGTTGTCCGCCAGCTCTATACCTGCCACTACCCTATCGGGCCTGCTCTCATATTTTTTCGACGTGAGCACATAGCCCAAAATAAACAGCCCTTACTCAGGGAATGGATAAAATAGTTTTACACGAGAAATAATATATACCCAGTAAAACATTCCTTTTAAAAAACGGAAATACTAATATTAAAAATAGAATATAGTCATTACACTTCAGATTTAATTTATTCCCCCCCCTTAAGTAAAAATTTAACTTTCAGATTTTTTCGGTTCATAATAGAAAATTAAGCCGATACCAGAGAGAGTATTTACAGCACCATTTTATGCTCATTTCACGCATAACCTCCTGTATGGCGGGATGAACTCCGGCCATCTACCCAACAGCTTTCAACCCGCCGCCTGGGTTATTATGATATCAATCCGGCACACTTAATTTATCATGTTCCTGATCTGCCGCCCGTACCCTGGCCCGCAGCCGTTCAACCGCCCCGGTCTGGCGCAGATACAGGGCGTTATATTCCTCCAGCGGCTGATTGGCCAGCACGTACTGCCAGACATTCGCCGGGTTGTTCGCCGCGCTGACGCTGACCGGATCGTCCGGATCGACCCTGCACGCCTCCTCCACCTCTTCCGGCCAGCGCGGGATTTTGCTGCTGCGCATGGCGATAAAGCGGGCAACGCTGCCCAGCAGAAACAGCGGGAACGCCAGTGCCATAAGAGGCCACTGCAGACGCGACTCCATGCGCACCATATACTGCAGGCCGAACAGGTAGCTCTCCCTTTTCTCCGCCACCGGCGGGCACAGCACGATGATATCGGCCAGGTCATTCAGGCACTCATCCACCTCCATATAGCTGCGCACAAACGCCCAGTTATTCACCAGCTCACGGCGCGTGCAGGAAAAACCCAGGCTGAAGGTATCGGTAACCGTGATGCCGTCATCCGCAAGTATATGGCCGTCAATGCTCCACTCCGGCATTGCTCCCGGCCCGGAGCAGCCCCGGGTAAAGAATACGTCCCGCCAGGGAACGGAGAGAGTGGTTCCGTCCACTTTAAAGACGTGCACCATCCTGGTTTTACGGTTAAAACGTACCGGATAGTGGGTCCAGGTAAACCAGGATTTACGCAAAAATATAAAAGCATAAATAGCCATCGCCATAGACACTGGGATAAACATAAAAACAGATAATAAAATCATGGTTAGCGATGCTGAGTGACTAAAAATATCAATAATAAGCAAAATAATAACACATACTGCTACTGTGAATGGGATAAGCGACATTATAAAAACAAATAAATCAGGCATACCGCGGTCGCTGTAATACTTATCCACCAGTTCCAGATAGGTGGAGTTCATCTTTATAACGATCGTATCATCCAGCGCGAGGGAATCCGCGGTATCCATACCAGAAAAATCCTGCCGCAGCTGGTATTTAATATCATCTTCGCTCAGCGGGCGGTTGAGCTTAAATGGCGTGTAAAGTCCGGTATAGTTCATCTAGTATTCTCCAGATTCTAATGCTGTACTGAGTTCTTCAAGTTCAATTGCACTGGTGGGCCAGATTTCTGGAATCGCTCCGTCTCCAGGGGGTATTTTTCGCCACAGGCAGCTCATTAACCAAAGTTGAATATCATTTTTAATATTCAGAGCCAGATACAGTGCTGAACCGAGCATCAGCACAACTGCGATAATAATCAAAACAGGAACTAACGTTATTTTTAAAATAAAGGCAAAAAAGAGCCCCCCCGCGTAGGGCCGCGCCTGGCGTACCCACAGACTCTCAAAGCCGGAATTCCAGCCGTCGCGGTCAATATGCCCGTAGGGGTCGTTCACCCTGGTACTGGTCACCCGGGCAGGCAGCGTGCCTGACATGGCCGGCGGCGGCGACGGGTGATAAAGGTCAGGTCATCTTCGCCATACTGCATCACCTGTTCGCGGCGCGGGTAGTCGCCGTTCAGCGTAAAGAGGAAGTCCTGCCCGCGCATCCCGTGGCGCTCACGCAGGATTTTTCCACAATCTGCGGCACCGACATATCCTGATAAATGGCGTTCTGATGGCTGCGCCGTGCAGCCGCACACCGCCAGCAGATGGTGGCTGTGGTTAAAAAAAGGCTGAGGGTTGGTACTCATTTTTCACCTTCCTATGTGTTATCGAACTCCAGCACAATTCCTTCTTCCTGATCCCAGCCCAGCGTCAGCCGCTGCGGCTTCTGCCCCGCCGCTATCTGTTGCAGCAGCTGCTGGCTTAACACCGGCAGGATCTGCTGGTTCAGCAGGCTGTCGATATTTCGCGCTCCGCTGTCCGGCAGCAGGCAGGCGGCGGTCAGGGTATCGTAGAGCGCTTCATCAATGATGGTGTCCAGCCCGTAGTGGCGTTGCAGGCGTCTTGCCACCTGCCCCAGCTTCATGCTAACGATCATACGCATGGCCTCTTCTGCCAGCGGGCGGTAGATCACCGTCTGGAAACGCGCCAGCAGCGCGGGCTGGAAGTGATCGCGCAGAAGAGGACGTAGCAGCTCCTGCAAATCCCCTTCCGTGGCTGCCGGGTTCTCCTCCAGCAGCTGCATCAGATGATCGCTGCCAAGGTTGGAGGTCATCAGAATAACCGTGTTGCGGAAGTCGATTTCACGGCCTTCGCCATCGCGCATAAAGCCGCGATCAAATACCTGATAGAACAGGTTCAGCACGTCGCGATGGGCCTTTTCCACTTCATCGAGCAGCACAACACTATACGGACGTCTGCGTACAGCCTCAGTAAGAATGCCACCCTGGCCATAGCCGACGTAGCCGGGCGGTGAGCCTTTCAGCTGGGAAACGGTGTGTGCTTCCTGGTATTCAGAGAGGTTGATGGTGATAAGTGATTTTTCGCCGCCGTACAGCACCTCTGCCAGCGCCAGCGCACTTTCAGTTTTACCGGTACCGCTTGGCCCCACCAGCAGGAAGACGCCCTGTGGCCCGTTATCTGCGGTCAGCCCGGTTTTAGCCGCACGCAGGCGCCGGGCGATGGCATTTAGCGCGGCCGGCTGCCCCACCACGCGTGTTTCCATCTGCTGTTGCAGGGTAAGCAGCCCGGTCTGCTCATCTTTCAGCAGGCTGGAGAGTGGTACGCCTGTCCAGTCAGCCACCACCCCGGCGACCATCCGCACATCAACATCCAGCCCGGTCAGCGGATTACCCTGCTGAACGCTCAGGAGCTGATGGCGCAGATCGCCAATATTCTGCTCATTATCAGGGTTGCTGCGGCAGGCGAGCAGCATCTGCATAATCTCTTTTTCCTGCGCATACTGCGCTTCCAGCCGCTGTAATGCCGCGCCGATCTCAGCGCTCTGCTGTTCAATCTGCGCCAGACGATCGCCATGCGTTATACCCTCAAGGACGGCATCCTCAAGCAGCGCCTGCTGTTCCATCGCCAGCGATGCGGTCTGCGCCCGCAGGGATGTCAGGCTTTCAGGCAGGGTATCCAGACTCATGCGCACGCGGGCGCTGGCGGTATCCAGCAGATCTACTGCCTTATCAGGCAGCTGACGCCCGGTGAGGTAGCGGCGCGACAGAGTGACCGCTGCTTTTACTGCCGCGTCGGTAATATGTACGCCATGATGCAGCGCATAGCGCGACTTCAGGCCGCGCAACATCAGGCAGGCAGCTTCGTCGTCCGGTTCGTCAACTTTCACTATCTGAAAACGGCGCTCCAGCGCAGCATCCTTCTCAAAATACTGTTTGTATTCGCTCCAGGTGGTGGCTGCGATGGTGCGCAGTTCACCGCGTGCCAGTGCCGGTTTGAGCAGGTTGGCGGCATCCGCCCCGCCCGCCTGGTTGCCCGCGCCGATAATGGTGTGGGCTTCATCGATGAACAGCAGTACCGGTTCAGGCGACTGCTGAACCGCCTCAATGACGTTCTTCAGGCGTTGTTCAAACTCGCCTTTGACCCCGGCTCCCGCCTGCAACAGCCCCAGATCCAGGGTACGCACGCTGACGGTTTTCAGGCTATCCGGCACGTTGCCATCCGCAACGCGCAGCGCCAGCCCCTCCACCAGCGCGGTTTTACCCACGCCCGGCTCACCGACCAGAATCGGGTTGTTCTTACGACGGCGCGAGAGGATATCGACCATCTGGCGGATCTCATTATCACGGCCAAATACCGGGTCAATCTGCTGCGCACGCGCCCTGGCGGTGAGGTCGAGGGTGAACCTGTCCAGCGCCGCCAGTAAGCCGTCAGTCAGGTTGCGGCCCGTGGAAGTATCATCACTGGCCGGGGCGGCGGCCGTCGCGGTTTCGCCCGGCGCTGAAGACGTACGGTGCAGGTTCTCCTGCTGCTGTACTTCCGGGCGTTCGTCCGACTGTGCATCCAGCAGCGGGCGCAAGCGTTCAAGCTGTGTACGTCGGAGGCTCAACAGCGGCCACAGCCCATCGCAGACCACCAGAGACGGTTGCGCGATCAGCGCCGCCAGCAGGTGATGGCTGCGGATCTGCGCGTCGTCATCCTCAAGGGAAGCAATCAGCCACGCCTGCCTGATCAGATTCACCAGCGAGTCCGCCAGCGCGGGGCGGGTACGTACCGAGCACGGCAGATTATCGAGCCAGCCCAGCAGATCCTGCCAGATCCCATCCACGTCCCATTCGTAGCGACGCGCCAGCACGGTGATATCACCCTCGCCCTGCTCCAGCAACTTCAGCAGCCAGTGCTCAATGCAGATTTCACTATGAGCGCGGGTCTGGCACAGCGATGCGGCGGCCTCCAGCGCCCCGGCGCAGAACGGGTTAAGACGGCGTAACAGGACGGCTGACTGATGTTCCATATCTCTTTTCTCTATACGTAAGTGACTCAGATTCAGGCACGCTACCGCCCATCGCTGTAAACCAAAGCGCATCAGGTCTGGGTGATTAACGGCGTGTTTTTGTTTTCTCAGCGGCCACGTCAGTAGCGGCTCAGTAAACAAAAACAGCAGGCGGCGAACCGCCCACTGCGGGGTGTTACCCTGAATCATTCGCGCCCCTCATGGGGCCTGGTTTGGTGCAGTCAGGCGGCAGGCGGGCGACTCCCCGGAGCACGGCAAACGCGGTCTCCGGGATAAGCAAACCTCGCGAACCTGACTGCGGCGCGACACTGACGGATAACTTAGGCGGTAGTACGTTCGTTCCAGGAGTCGGAATGAATAATGTTGCCGTCTTTGTAGGTCCAGGTGATTTTTTCGTAGCGCAGTTCAATACGCTCAAGGTGGTTATGTTTCTCTTTCGAAACATCCTTGATGTCGTGCATCAGCGGGGCCACTTTCACCAGCTTGACGTTCTCCAGGGTGGTGTTGAAGTACTCCACCTCCTGGCCCGCGTCATTGATGCGATACCATTTGAACTCGGCGGATTTCAAGGTCTGACCGGTGGTCACCGCTTTGTAGAGGTAGGGGCTGGAGGAGTCGATCTCTTTGGTGAACAGGAACGGCGTATGGACGCGGGTGCCCGTCAGCTTACCGGTGTTGTTATCGGTCGGGATGTACAGGTTATGTTCCTGCGCTACCACTTCGATGCTGCCTTCACGGTCTTTTACGTCTACGGATCCTTTAATGTCCGCGCCGCCGTCATCTTTCAGCCAGAGGTATACTGGAATAGCCATGTTTTAATTCTCCTTACTTGGTGTGATCCCGGCATCAACTCCTGATGCCGGTAGTGTTTCTGCTGCCTGACAGGCGTCCGCCTGTGGCACCAGACTTATTTCGACACGACGGTTGAGCGCACGCCCCGCCGCCGTATCGTTAGTTGCGATGGGCCGCGACGCCCCGTGCCCCTGTACTGCGAAGCAGCTTTCCGAAACATCGCTGGTTGAAAGCATCCAGTCGCGCACCGCAGCGGCTCGCTGTATCGAAAGCGTTTGATTCAGCAAAGCATTCCCGGTGTTGTCGGTATGGCCGCTGACCACAATTAGCCAGCCTGGCTTCGCTTTAATGCCCACCAGGGCGTTTATCAGCACTTTTTCCGAACCTGATTTCAGCGCTGATTTTCCGGAGTCAAACAGCGACAGGCTGTCCAGTCGCAGCGTCGTTGGCCCCTGAACGATCTTATTGATAACCGGCACAGGCTGCGGCGGTGCCCAATCGTTAATTGATGCCCGCAGAGGCGCGATAAGCCGCATTCCCTGATATAAGCCGAGGGAATAACGTATCGGTACGCCATCTCGCTGCCAGCCATCCAGCAGCCCTGCATCACGTTGCAGCTGCTTTTGCGCCTGCACTTTCGGGCCAGCTGGCGTTCCGGTCAGGCGCTGGTAAATGGCAAGATGATCGCTGACGTTCTGAATAAGCCGCTGGTTATTAATCCAGGAAGCTAACATCGCCAGCAGTAAAAAAATTCCAATAAGCAGCCCTGCCAAACGCCAGGATTGCATTGCAACGCTGACACCATGGCGGTGAGGCAGATGGGCCAATAGCGCATCCGGTAAGGGCAGTGTGGGTACATTTTGGCTATCTGGACGCACAGGTAACGTGGTGACTGCGGCAATATGCTGCTGCCAAAGGTTATCTGCTACGGCACTGACTGGCGTGGTACAGATCGCCAGCATGCAGGGCCGCAGCGCAGGGGTATCGTGATTACGGATCGCCAGCACCTCCAGTACCCGGCTATTCAGCCAACTGAACAGCGCCTGCAACCAAAGTGAACTGCTCAGGCGGGGTAACTCTGTTTCTGCACCTCTTTGCTGGCACCAGGAAATATACGCCTGCGCTACTGCGGCGTTATCCTGCACCTGAAGGCTTTCATGGTTATGCGTCAGCGAATACCAACAGCAGCCATTTTCAGTTGGGTCTTGAATGGCATTCAGCCACACGCTGCACCATATCGGCGGTAATCCCGAAAAAGCCTGGCGGCTGTTTGCAATCGCCCGCTGCCATCTCAGGAGCTGCTGGTTAAAAGCATCAGCGTCCTGCCACTGCTCAGGGATCACCGCCAGAAGAATGGAAAGCCGGGCGATCAGCGCCGGGCGCGCGGCGGCAAAAGAATCTGCCAGCCGTTCTAATTCCTCAGGCTGGCTCACAGCGATATACCAACCCTGTCGCGTTTCACGAAAAGCCTGCCCGGCAGGGAACAATCTGTCGCTGGCACCACAAACCAGCACGACTGCGCCAGCAAATTGTTCCGGAGGAAGAGACTTTTCATCAATCGGCTGCTGCTCAGTCCGTGCTTCCCGCCTGTATCTCCAGCCCCAGGCGACGGCCAGTACCAGGCAAAACAGGCTAAGGAAAATGCGACTGTCGTTACCCAGCGGCAAAAATCCCCAAATCAGCCACAGTGCGAGTAATAACGTCAGCAAAACGAGAAACAGCTTAATCACCCGACGCATTTACCCACTCCCCATTATTGAGGAGACCATCTGCTGTAAGGATGTTGAAAGCAGGAACCAGACAACGCCCAGCATGACGATACCGCCCCCCCATGAGAGCCAGTAAAAACGGCGACCGCTGCGCAAACGCGTGGAACGGGTAATGACCGGAGCCTCTTCCGATAGAGAAAAAGGGGCTACCCGCTGGCTCAGTTTACGTACCACATCCTCACGGTGCTCATCCGCCTGCTGGCGATAGCGGCCAACAAAACCCAGCGTCAGAGCACGGGAGAAACAGGTCAGTACCGCAATATCGGGGGCTGGCTCCTGAAGTACCGTGCGGATGCGTTGCCACAGATCCTCACCCGCATTAAGGGTGTTGAAATATTTTGCCTGTAGCGGGTTTGCCAGCCAGGTGGTGTAACCATCATCCTGCTTTACCCGATTCATTACACTTTCATCAAACAGTGCACACAGGGTGTAAAGCATATGGTCTGCGCTGGTATGGCTAATGCCCCTCTCTTCAAGCTGCGTTCGCCAGCTGTCCAGCCATTCACAGGTACGCCGGTACAGTGCCTGGCCGTCAGTTATGCTCTGTCCGGCACGTAACTGACTGACCATCAGCCAGCCCGGATAAAACATCTGGTCGACAAACGCTGTAGGGTTATTTTTCATGTACGTAGCACCGCATAGAGTTCAAGTTTCACTTCACCCAGCGCTTCCGGAATGTAAAAGGCACAATTCCCCGCCTCCAGCATGGCCTGTGCCGCCCGGCCGTTAAGATCAAGAGCAAAGTACTGGTTTTCCAGGCGCAGCGGGATGGCCGCCGGCACATGTGCCAGGGGTTTCAGCCCGATACCATTCAGCGCCACGTTGACGACATCAGAGACATCCTCAAAGCTGCCCGCCTTACACAACAGCGGGAACTGCGTCTGTAACAGGTGATTAGGGATCGACGAGCGTACAGAAAGGTAGAAATCGGCCCCTTCACGCAGGCGCACATCGTGCAGCGCCCCCTTCCAGAACTGCCCGGTGTGGGTGAGATCGATACTGACCACCCGCGACGGCAGACTCGCTTCCAGCAGCGCATCCAGCAAGGTAAACAGCGCCGGGAATACATGTTCCGGTGCATCGTGACGATACTGAGGAATATCATCAGGGCTGTGAGTCAGCGAAAACGTCAGCAAACTGCCAGCCAGGCGAACCAGTTCACGGTAAAACAGTTCGGGATGGCGGGAAGGTGCCTGTAACAACTCGTTGAGAACCGGTTCGGCACTGTTAAACGCATTCAGTAACCAGAACAGTGAGACATCGGCCACTGCAAAATCGGCCATACGCTCATTACTCTCACGACGCATCTGCATCAGGCGCTTACGACGGGCTTGCAGACGGTGCAGTAGATCGCGAAGCCCTTGTATCAGCGGCTGGCTGGCAGAGAAAGCCAGTGCCGGGGGGATAAATGTATTGTCTGATACCCACTGTCCCTGCGCATTCTGTATCAGTCGGATAACCGGGCAGGTTAGCCAGCCGCTGTTTTCCTGATGCGCAAAACGTAACGAGACGGCATGGCGCATCACGGCGAGTTCGGTGCGTTCAGGCCCGGCAAGATCCTGAACCGTCACCCACTCCCGCAGCCAACGCTGCGGGCGCTCAATGCCTTTTCCATCGTCCAGATTCCCGCCGTTGGCCGACAGCAGAGGCAGTGCCAGCAATACCTCAATGCTGTCACGATCCTGAACGTCAGCAAGATCGCAGGCGGGCGGTAGATTATCCGCCAGTTCGGTATCAATCAGCGTACCGTCCTGAAAGCGCACCACCAGACGGGTTGCATTCAGCCGGGAGAGTGCCAGAACCGTAGTATCAAACTCTGCGCAGAGCACACCCCAGGTGTTGGCCAGGGACATGCCGGCTACGTTTTCTGCTGCATAAGCATCCCATCGGGCCTGCTGCTGGAACTGCTGCGGGGCCAGCATGGCCCCATCCGTCCATAACGGACGATAAATTTTCATCCCTGACCCGCCTTACGATTTCGCTTTAGGCATTTGGGAAACCAGAGAGAGGTTGATATCCATGCCCTCTACCTGGAAGTGCGGAATGGCGTAGAGTTTGACGCGGAAAAAGCCCGGGTTATCTTCGATATCTTCCACTACCACCTTCGCATCACGCAGCGGATGGGAAGCCTGGAGGGCATCGCCCGGATCGGTCATTTCCGTTACCAGGCCGCGCACCCAGGTGTTCAGCTCCAGCTCCAGCAGGCGGCGATCTTTAGTGGTGCCGATGTTTTCACGCTGGATCAGCTTCAGGTAGTGCGCAATGCGCGACAGCAGGAAGATATAGGGCAAACGGGCGTTGATGCGGCTATTCGCCGTGGCATCAGCGGTATCATAGAGCGCCGGTTTCTGCGTAGAGTTGGCAGAGAAGAAGCAGGAGTAGTCGCGGTTTTTGTAGTACGACAGCGGAATAAATCCGAGGTTGGCGAACTCAAACTCGCGGGTCTCCGGGATCATCACTTCGGATGGGATCTTCACCTGATTGCCGGTACCCAGATCGTAAAGATGAATAGGCAGATCCTGTACCGCACCGCCCGCCTGTGGACCACGGATTTGCACACACCAGCCGTTATTTATAAAGCTGCGCACCATATTGGCGGCAAAGGCAAATGAGGCATTAGTCCACAGGTATTTATCGTGCTCCGGCCCTTTGACTTCTTCCACGTAGTTAAAACTGCGCACCGGCACGGTGTCCGGGCCGTAAGGCAGGCGGCCGAGTACGCGCGGCATGGTCAGGCCGATATAGCGGGAATCGTCGGTATCGCGGAAGGATTTCCACTTGATGTATTCCGCGCGATCAAAATAGTTGCCAATATCTTTAATGGCAGCCACCTCTTCCATCGTCTCTTTCAGGAAGAATTTTGGCCCGACGGAGCCGATAAATGGCATATGCGCAGATGCCGCCACTTTCGAGATATTGCGCAGCAGCGCCACATCCTGGGCGGACGCATCGAATTCGTAAGAGGAGATCAGCGCGCCAATCGGCTCACCGCCCGGAGTGTCATATTCCGCAATATAGGTGTGCGCATAGAGGCCGCTCTGAATGATTTCCGGAGCATCTTCAAAGTCCTGTCGCAGATCATCCTTCGACAGATCAAGAATTTCAATTCTCACGTTTTGGCGGAAGTCGGTTTTATCCACCAGCGACTTCAGGCCGCGCCACAGTGACTCCACCTGCTGGAACTCTTCGTGATGCATAACCGCATCGAGCTGGCTGCTGATCTGCTCATCCAGGCGGGCGATATGGTGATCCAGCAGGGTTTTATCGAGCTTATCCACCTGGGATCCTGACTGGCTCAGGCACTCGACCAGCACTTTCATCGCGGCGGTCACGCGCTCGTCGATGCTGGCATCTGACATTGCCTGATTGTCCTGCCAGATATTCAGGTCGCTGAGATGAGTGACCGGGCTGAGATTAATTTTTTCAAACAGGGAAGCATATACACCGCCCGCAGCCGGGCGATCCAGCACGGTGGTATTACCGGCAGATGAAGTTTCTTTTTGAACAGACATAAGCATTCTCTCTAAATTATTCCATTAATTTCCCGTCACACTTCGATAATGAAGATGCGTCGGCGACTGACTGACAGCAGATATCCATAAGCACCTCGGGGTGTGCCCTTTTACCGTTATCCGGCAGGCTGAATAGCTCAGGGTTGCTACCGGTAATCAGGCGTTTTCAGGTGCCAGGGCAGACAGCTCACGACGAAGTTCTTCATTCAGTTCGGGGTTTTTCAGAATAGATTCGAGCTCTTTTCTGAAGGTGACGTTATCCAGCAGATTAGATTTGAGATCGCGCAGCAGATTGCGCATGGCAAGCATGGCTTTCAGCTGGGGAATTTGACGAGCAACCTGCTCGGGGGTGAAGTCTTTCATATTGCGGAAGGTCAGCCTGACGTTCTCCTCGCTTCCATCCTCGACCAGGGTATTTTCCACGCACAGGTTCACCGCCGGTGAGAACTCCGCCAGCACGCTGTCGAAGTTATTCTTATTAATGTTTATTTTTTCGCGCTCTGACAGCACACGCTGTTCCTGTCCGTGGCTGAAATCTCCCGTTACCAGTAATTTTAGCGGAAGCTCAACTTTTTTTTGAGCGCCACCGGTGTGAAGATCCAGCTTTATATTTACTCGCGCTTTTGGGATTTCATTCTGATAAGAGTTGCTCATATTTATTCCTGTAAAAATCGGAGCTGAAGACAGTATTACGCACACTTTCCTTATGTGTGCTGGCCGACTATATAGCAGGCTGTTGAGGATGAGCAACATACACAATTCAATCTTGTGAACTGATATTTATAGGAATTTACTTACAAAATCGCTTAAGCCATTGAATAAAACCATTAAATAACCTGAAAAATATCTATATCAACGGCAAGGGTTATGGTTAATTATCAGGCAATAAATCACTTTATTTTAACTGTTATCAGTCAAAATCATCCAATGAAGGATTATCATTATTTCTGTTATCGATAGTTTCCGGGAAATTAACCACTGTGACGTGCCAGCTATAGCAGCCGTGCATTATCTTTATTTTCTGGAATATACTGAATCGGGTGGTTTCAGAAATCAGTAATTAACAGGATAGGTTACCTCAGGCTATCTGCCGGTATATCGACTGACGTCTGCGGGAGCCAGGAGTGATACTGTACAGTACGCTCCCCATCAGATGTTGCTCACTTCTGCGCGCCAGCCCGCAGTTTCCCAGGCACTGCCTTAGCGCAAAATGCCTCAGTATCACCTTTTCCTGTAATAAACCTTCGGAAGTTATTGCATAGTTTTTGGTAATGATAATAATTGTCGTTATCTTAAACATTCTCATTGGCATCTGAAACTATGTTTAGCACCAAACCCCGAGTTCTCGCTATGCTGATCGCCAGCACCTGCGCCGCATTTGCTCACGCGGATACCGCTTCTGGCGAAGAAAAAACCATGGTCGTCAGCGCATCTGACGCCGGAAGCAGCGCCGATCTGCCGGCATATACCAACAGCGCAACCAAATCAGCAGTACCGGAAAGCAAAACGCCTCAGGTCATTAATACCGTCGGCAGCAGAGAGATCGCTGCGCGCCATGCCAACTCACTGAATGAGATCCTGCGCTATGCCCCGGGTGTTTCAACAGAAACCCGTGGTTCAACCTCATATATGAGCGAGTACAAAATTCGCGGTTTCACGGTGGATAACTCGTTTTATGATGGCTTACAGCTGCCGTACAACGTCACCGGTAATACCAAAGCCAGTATCGATCCGATTCTGATCGACCACGTCGATATTCTTAAAGGCCCTGCGTCGGTGCTTTATGGCAACGGTTCACCGGGTGGTCTGGTAAATATTCAGAGCAAAAAACCGCAGAAAGAGCAGAAAACCGGAGTCGGTTTTAACAGCGGCAGCCGTAAATTGCGTGAAGGCTATATCGACAGTACCGGAGCGATTGACGACAGCGACTGGAGCTACCGCTTTATCGGTAAGGCCAGCGCCGGAGACGATCAGCCGCACACCACTAAAACAGAAAACTACCTGGTGGCACCATCCCTGACCTGGCAGCCATCGGACAAAACCCGCCTGACGATTGACGCGCAGTATCAGGATATTCCCAGCCTGACGCCATCCGACACGATGCCGCTGGCCACGCTGAAGTCGTCTGACACCTCACGCCGCAGCTACGCCGGTGACCGCTGGAGCGGATTTAAACAGCGCCAGTGGATGCTGGGCTACAGCTTTGAACATCAGTTTGATAACGGCTGGGGCGTGGCGCAAAAAGCGCGTTACTTTGATGTGGATACTCACCAGCGCAGCATCTATGCAACTAACATCATCAATCCAGCGGTCAGCGACACGCAGCTGAACCGTTTTGCCTACACCACCGATGAAGACCTGAAAAGTTTCAATATCGACAACCAGGTGACTAAAGAGTGGGATCTGGGCGACTGGAAACATCATCTGCTGGCAGGCGTCGACTATCAGCGTCTGGATTCCCATTTCAACTACAAATATGCCAGTAACACCCCTGATATTGACCTGAGCAATCCGGACTATAACCAGGTTAATGAGTCGGCGCTGGGTCTTTATACCGCACAGCTCAACCGTCTGAGCTATAACCAGACCGGTTATTACTTCCAGGATCAGATTGAGTACGGCAACCTGAGCCTGATCGCCGGACTGCGCTATGACGACTACCGCTCCACCAATACCGATTATTTCGCCAATAATACGAAAACCTGGGTCGATCAGGATCGCGTGACGAAACGCCTGGGTGCGCTGTATACCTTCGATAACGGTATTGCACCGTTTATCAGCTATTCCGAAGGCTTTAAGCCGGTTTCACCAACAGGTAACCTGACCTCTGCCAAGCCAACCACCAGCCGTCAGCTGGAAGGCGGGGTAAAATATCTGCTGGCTGACTACGCCACCACCATGACCGCTTCGGTGTTTAATATCCGTCAGAAAAACGTGCTGACCTCCGATCTTAATTACCTGAGCTATCGACAGACCGGAGAAGTGGAGTCAAAAGGGGCAGAGCTGTCGGTGATAAGCCGTCCGACTGAGAATATTAATCTTATTGCCAACTATGCCTACACCCACGCGCTGAATACCGAAGATGATAAATACCAGGGCAAACGCCCGACTCAGGTGGCGGAGAATGCCTTCAATCTGTGGGGTGATTACACCTTCGACAACGGTGCCGTACGCGGGCTGACCATCGGTGCCGGAGCACGCTATATCGGCCCGATGGAGATTGCGCTGGCCAACGATCAGGGGAAACTCGGCGGCACCACGCTGTTTGATATGGCAGTGTCTTACAATATGGCGGCGGTATCTCCGCAGCTGGCCGGGGTCACGCTGAAAGCCAGCGCACAGAACCTGACTAACAAAGAGACCTTTACCTGCTACGACACCAATAACTGCTGGATCGGGCGTGACCGCACCTGGCAGGCAGGTATCAGCTACAGCTTCTGATCCCTGTTTTAATCGGGCACTCTCCCCGTGCGGGTGCCCGCATTTAGAATGTTAACGTGGCGGATGCTGGGTACCTGTCAGTACCGGCATCGCTTCACGCATCATCGCCAGAAACATCCGCAGGCGCGCAGGATAATAGCGGGCATGTGGATAAACCAGATAGACCGGCAGTGCAGCGGCCTGCCACTGCGGTGCCAGATGCAGCAACGCCCCGCGAGCAATATCCTCCTGCACCACCCATGATGACGCAATCCCTGCGCCCATCCCTGCCAGCACGGCATTACGCAGCGCATACAGACTGTCGGTCAGCAGCCGGGGCCGGATATCAAAACGCTGGCTTTCCCCGCTGGGAAGATGGCTCAGTGCAACGCTATGGCGGTAAAAGGTGCTGAGTGCCAGCCACGGCAGATCCTGTAACTGCTGCGGATGCTGCGGCAGCGTGTGCGCAGGCAGCAACGATGGCGCGCCAATCACAATACGCGGTACTTCCGCCACCAGCACCGCCACCACCGACGGTTCGGTAACCGGGCCAACATGCACCGCGCAGTCGATGCCTTCGGCAATAAAATCCGGGTGGCGGTCACTCAGCATCCACTCGACGGTCATCTGCGGATAGCGCTGCAAATAGTTCTGCAACGGCTGAATCATATGATCCTGTCCGAAGGCGTGCGGGGCCAGCACGCGCAGCACGCCCTGCGGCTCCTCGGTCACCCCGCGCAGGTCATCCTCAATTCCCTGCCAGCTCTCCAGCAGGGTTTTGGCGTGGGTATAGCAGCGTTCGCCATCTTCCGTCAGCTTCATAACGTGCGTGGTGCGCTGGAGCAGCTTCAGCCCCAGCAGTTTTTCCAGGGTTTGCAGGCGACGGCTGACGGTGGGCTGACTGGTACCCAGACGTGCGGCAGCGGCCGACAGATTGCCAGCTTCCACGATGCGCACAAATGTCTGCATCAGCTCTATACGGTCTACGCCAGGAAATTGAGAGGTGTTCATACGCCTATCGTATAACAGTTCTACCAGGCAGGCGACTACCGCCAGCTGTGGCGGCGATAAATAATAGCGGCAACTTCACTGACACACAGGTTTCTTACCATGTCGACTCACACTCCCTTTTCACCACAGCCGCTCTCCGGCCCTACCGTGTTGATGCTCGCCAGCGGCGCTGGTTTCAGCGTTGCCTCGATTTACTACAGTCAGCCGATGCTGGAAATTTTATCGCGCCAGCTTCATGCCAGTGTGACCACCAGCGGCCTGGTGCCTACGCTAACGCAGATGGGCTATGCGCTGGGCATTCTGCTGCTGGCACCGCTGGGGGATCGCCACGATCGCCGTACTATTATCACCCTCAAGGGGCTGCTGTTAACGCTGGCGCTTCTGCTTAGTGCTGCGGCCGGAAATATGGTGGTGCTACTGGCCGCCAGCCTGGCAATCGGCATTACCGCTACCATGGCGCAGGATATCGTTCCGGCTTCGGCAAGCCTGTCACCTGAGGCGCAGCGCGGAAAAACCGTCGGTACGGTAATGACCGGGCTGCTGCTGGGCATTCTGCTCTCCAGGGTGGTAAGCGGGCTGGTGGCACAGTATTTCGGCTGGCGGGTAATGTTTGTGCTGGCTGCCATGCTGGTGCTGATGATCACGCTGGTGCTCTGGCGTCGCCTGCCGCATATCGCTCCCAGCACCACGCTGGGCTACCCGGCGCTGCTGGCCTCGATGCGTCATCTGTGGCGCCAGCACGGTGAGCTGCGCCGTGCCGCGCTGGCTCAGGGGCTGCTCTCCGTCGGCTTCAGTGCCTTTTGGTCAACGCTGGCGGTGATGCTGCACAGCCGTTACGGCCTGGGCAGCGCCACGGCGGGAGCATTTGGTCTGGCAGGGGCTGCCGGAGCAATGGCGGCACCGCTGGCGGGTATGATGGCTGACCGTCGCGGCCCGGCGCTGGTGACACAGTTCAGTACCGCCCTGGCGACCCTGTCATTTGCCGCGCTGTTTTTACTGCCGCTGCTGTCCGTACCCGCACAGCTGGCGCTGATTGTGATTTCCGCTATTGGCTTTGATTTTGGCGTTCAGGCAACGCTGGTCTCTCATCAGACGCTGATCTTCGGCCTTGAGCCTGCCGCACGCAGTCGTCTGAATGCGCTGATGTTTACCGGCGTATTTATTGGCATGGCGGCTGGCTCGGCGCTGGGCAGCCTGATACTGGAAAAAGCGGGCTGGCCGGGTGTAGTGGCGCTGCTGACGCTGGCGGGAGCGGGGAGCTTCGCGGTGCGGATGAGTGCCCGCCGCATCCGGCTGGCACAGGCGTAATAAACGGCTGCGTTGTTTATCGTCTCCTGGGTTACAGGGGACGATAAACAGTCTGTCAGGCCAGTTTTTTCACGAAATCCTGCCACTGCTGGCGATACACTTCCAGCTGTTTCAGGGCACCATCAATCGACATTTGCGCTTTATTATCGACATTTGGCGTATTGTTGATCACATCTGCAAAGGCGCTGAATGCTGCCTCCATATTGTTTGCCTGCCTGGTTGCAGCCATCATCGTTGCCAGCTCAACCTGTGGCCGTGCCGTACCGCTTTTCACCTGATCGAGATAGTTACGCGCTTCTGTCTGCATCGCGCTGGTGCCGTACTGTTTAGCAATATCCAGCGTTGCCTGCGCTCCCAGCAGCGTTCTCTCCTCACGGAAGGCAATCTTCCCGGCAATCATATCGTCGACGATCCCGCTGGCCTGCTGCTGATTCTCCGGAGAGACATATTTCTCTACCAGCTTATGCAGTCTGGCCTGGGTCAGGGTCAGCGCCATCGCTTCAGAGGTGTCAGAATTATCGAACTGATTGCGCCCCACTTCCCCGTCTGCCAGTACATCATGCAGAGCGGCAGCAAACTGATCCATGCTGTCCTGAGTGTTGTCAGCCGTCATGCCCAGCAAGGGTCTGAAAGTGCTGGCATCCCGGCTGGTTTGCGCATCGTTAAACAGGTCATAGCCCAGGTTTATGACCGGGGCATGATTGGCAGATTTAAGGCTCAACAGGCCTTTGAGGTTTTCCGCCTGCTGTTCCGCCGGTACGGGTTCAGCGGAGGCCTGCGCCAGCCGCGCCCTCGCTTCCGGTGAGATCGCTACTGTGCTGGAAGGTAAACTTTTTCCGGTAATACTTTCGGTAACGCTGACTGTTGCTGCTTCCACTGCGGTGGTGGCGACGTACCCTCTTGCCACGCTGTCGGTCACTCCACTGATAACGCCCATAATGCCCTCTACGGTTTTTTCATCGGTAGAGCAATTAATCGGCAATATGTAAGGATTCTTTACCAGACCCCGTCAGAATCCTTACATTCCGTGAGGCTTATGACAGCGTCAGATTCCCGTAGGCCGCTGACCAGTCCTGGTCAAAACGCTGCAAGGCGCTGTCTACTGCCGGATCGAGCAGGAACAGCTCCGCCACGTCAGGATCGACAGTGATCGCCTGACACCCAGCCAGCATACAGTCCAGCACCTGGCGCGGGGTACGGAAGCTGGCCGCCAGTACTTTGCTCTGCGGGCAGTGGAGATCGAGCAGCGTTTGCAGCTCCCTGACCAGTGCAATACCGTCGCCGCCCTGGGCATCAACACGGTTCACGTAAGGTGCAATATAACTGGCCCCGGCCAGTGCGGCGTAAAAGCCCTGCCCGGCACCGTAGACCGCCGTGCCCAGCGTGGGGATTTTCTCGCGGGTCAGCGCTTTAATTGCCGTCAGCCCCTGATGGGTAACCGGCACTTTTATCACCAGCGCTGGAACCATTTCGCGCAGCAGCAATGCCTCTTCCACCATCGCTGCGGCATCGCGGGCCATCACCTGGGCAAACAGCGTACTGTTGGCAGGCAGAATCGACACCAGCTCCTGTAAAACGCTACTTAGCGGGCGTTTGCTGCGCGCCACAATGCTGGGATTAGTGGTAACACCTTTGACTGGCAGGACTGCCGCCAGGCGTTTCACCGCCGCCACATCGGCCGTGTCTAAATAGAATTCCATTACATCCTCCGAAAACAACACTGACAGGTTTCAATTGAAACTTTTTTTGCTTACGGAAGAAGATAGATGAAATATTGCTGATGAAATTTGAGCACTGTCACGCTTCTCCAGGGTGGGGAAACACAGCAAATAGTTGAATTATTTCAATGGAATAGCGGCATGACGTTACAAATAGTGAAAGCGGGCTTTCACCCACAGGGAAATATCACAACAAAACCGCGCTGATATGAAAGCCAGGCAGGCCGCGTCAGGCCTTCAGTACGGTCACTCCCTGTTGCAGCAGGGCCGTTTCAAAATTCAGCAGCAGACCGGCATCGGTGATCACCGTATCGATATCGCTGTGCTTCGCCACATTGTATGGAAACAGTTTGCCGAATTTACCCGACTCAGCGATAACAAAATTCTGCACCCGCTTCTCCATCGCCAGACGGATATTTTCAGCACGCATAATGTCGCGCCCGGTAAAGCCATAATCCGGGTTATACCCGTCAATGCCGATAAAGGCTTTATTGAAATTGATATTGTTAATACAGAGATGGGTCAGCGGCCCGACCAGGCACTCACTGCGTTTTTGCAGCACGCCGCCGATCAGCACCACATCCTGATGGCAGTTTTTCAGTTCGTTTGCCACATAAACACAGGGTGTGACCACGGTAACATCCAGGCCGGAGCGGCCAATCTCACGCGCAAAATGCGCATTGGTGCTGCCCGCCTCAATAAATAGCGTATCCCCTTCGGACAGCAGCAGCAGAGCCCGTTTTGCCAGCGTCTCTTTGGTGGAAAAATTGCTGCTGACACGTTCGGATAGATCGTTAAGCGAGATCGCGTAACCATGCGCACGACCAAGATAATGCAGGCTTTCCAGCTCGGTGAGATCTTTGCGGATCGTCACGCCAGAAACGCCGGTAATCTGCGCCAGCTCATGAATACTGACCTTACCTTTCTCTTCTACCCGATCGAGAATGCGCCGGTGTCGCTGTTTCATATTGACCTTATGCAGCCTGTAAACACTTTCATTAGTAAACGATAATTTTCATCTTATGTAAGCCACCCGCCGGGCACAATGTGATGAGGGTCGCAAATCACTGCCTCTTTTCCAGGTAGGTTTTTCCTCACAGACGTTTTTATAGCTCGCCGGGGCCTGCTTTGTTACTTTTTCGCCTCAGCAAGCCTTAAAAATGCCTCTCTGCTGATTTTTTCGCCAGAATAAGCGGAAAAAAGAGGAAGTCGTGGCAAAAATCAGCCTCTTTTTCTGTTCACTATTTCCATCGATGATAGAGAGAAATTTCTTACTTTCTTTTCTCAGGGGACATGATGATTAAAATGATTGCTGTTGATATGGACGGCACCTTCCTCGATGACAATAAAAGCTATAACAAAACGCGATTTTTAGAGCAGTTCCAACAGCTTAAACAAAAAAACATCAAATTTGTGGTCGCCAGCGGTAACCAGTATTACCAGCTCATCAGCTTCTTCCCTGAAATCCGCGATGAGATCGCCTTTGTTTCTGAGAACGGTGCCAATATTGTCGACTGTGGTAAGACGCTGTTCTGCGGTGAACTCAGTGAAGAGCATCTGGCAAAAGTGCTGGAAGTGCTGGCGGAACTGCCTTACGCGCACACCGTTGTTTGCGGGCCGCGCAGCGCCTATATGCTGAACAGCGCCCCCGATTCGCTGGTGGCGCTGATGTCAAAACACTATCACCGGCTGGAAATGCGTGACGATTTCAGCGCGCTAAACGACACTATTTTCAAATTCTCGCTGAATCTGGCGGATGAGAAGATCCCTGAGCTGATGGCGCATATTGGTCATAAGCTGGACGGTATCGTGACCCCGGTTTCCAGCGGCTTTGGCTTTGTGGATCTGATCATCCCCGGGGTACACAAAGCCCACGGGCTGGCGCTGCTGCAACGCCAGTGGCAGATTGCCGATAGCGAGGTGGTGGCCGTTGGCGACAGCGGTAACGATATTGAGATGGTGGCACACGCGGGTTATGGCTTTGCGATGGCAAACGCACAACCTGCGGTGAAGCAGGTGGCACGCTATCACACTGACAGCAACAATGAGGAAGGCGCGCTGAACGTGATCGATCGGGTGCTGACTCAGCGCGACCCTTTTAACCCTCGTTAAGCTTATAAACGGTCGATAGAGTCCTGCTGTAACTGCTGATACAGGGTGAACTCATCGATCACAGCGGCCCCCAGCGCCTGCTCAAATGCAGCCTGGCTGGGGTTTCCACTGCTGACACGCTGCGTATCGTTGCCGAGGTTAGACTGGAAAATTCCCGCCGCGCTGACCGGCAGAAAATCTTCATAGATGATTGGCTCTGCGGTCACTGCACCGCGGGCAATCTGCTGCTCCAGATCTTCCCCCGGCACCGCAGCCATCTGTGGGTTACGGCGGTAGCGATAAAATGCCAGCTGCTGCTGACGGAGCCGATCGGCATCATCCGGGAAAGCGGCAAATACCTCACTGAGGTGGCGCTGGTGGCTGGCGTTATCCGGGTGTTTTTCCGCTGAAGCCTCACGCAGCAGACGATCGTACAGCTCCCTTCCCTTGCGGGTCAGCGCCACGCCACGCTGCTCGATCTCGCCAAAGCGCGCCGTATGGGTGCCCTGTTTCCGATCGGTAAAATCGATCGCCTCATTCAGTGCTTTAAAGCTGGTCTGCCGCAGAAGAATCGGGCAGCGCCGCGCTGGCGGCCCTTCGATGGTCTCTTTTGGCGTAATGCCGTACTCCGGCATCAGCTGCTGTACGCGATCAATATCCAGGGTACGCGGGGTCAGATGGTTGATATGCGGGCCGCGAAAACACGCCACGTCGGCAATCAGGCGATGCTGTGCCAGCAGTGCGTCATAGGTAGCCAGATCGACGGAAGCCTGATGATGCCAGCGGAAGGTCTCCAGCGCCTGCTGCACAAATTCATCCGCCTGTGCACCGTCCAGACCGCCCTGTTGCTGCCAGAGATTCAGCAGTTCACGCAGCCGGGGCGTGAAGATATCGCGCCGCGCCAGAATATCACTCACCTGCTGGCGCAGCGCCGCATCTTCAATCAGCTCCAGGCGCAGCAGCGACGTGAACACGCGGAACGGATTGATCTGTAGTGCGGCCTCCGTCACCGGACGAAACGCAGTCGAGTGCACCGGTACCCCGGCCGCCGAGAGGTCATAATAGCCCACCGCCGACATCCCCATCACCGCAAACAGCTGCCGCAGCGTGGCCAGCTCCTGTGCGCTGCCGACGCGAATAGCCCCGTGGCGCTCCACGCTCAGGCGGTTCAGCTCCTCCGGGCGCTGTGCCACTTCAGGCACATCCGGGTTTTGCGCCATCACCTGCTGATTCACCTCGCGCACCAGCTGTAACAGCGTGCCATATTGAGGAACTTCCTTCTGATACATTCCCGACATCGCCTTTGAGAAGCGATCACGAATATGGTCTTCGCTGATAAATTGGTTGCTCATTGCGGCTCTCCTGAAAATGCCTGTAAACCTTCCCACCAGGAGAATAGCGGTGAGTTTCATGGCTAATTGTTAATTTCATCACAGATTATAAATAGAGAATAAAAATATTATTGCAGCCTGAGACGCAACTGATGGAAAATCTTGTTACCACGTAATTTTTCACCCTGACTTTCGTTAATCTAAACGATGGATTGTTACTGTTATCAAATTACCGGTAACAGGCAAAACCTGAAAGGTTTTTCTTCCTGCTGATAAAGCGGTAAGAAAAGTTTTTCAGGTTTTTTTTGCTTTCATAAAAGTGAATAAAACAGTTAAAGGAGAATGCCATTAACAAAAGAAAACTAATCAACTCTCTGATTTAAGGGTGTTACCTGCACCAGCATCCACTGCAAAAATTTTGGCCTGTAAGCTACGCGGCGGGCAGGGATTCCGCATGCTTTTTATTTATCATGCACCACATGGAAATCTAAAAAGTGAAAACGCACTCATTTAAAATAATAGCAGCTATTATTGCCTCTGCACTGTTTCCACATCATGTTTTAGCCGCCAAATTAACCATGGAACAACGGCTGGATATGCTGGAAAAAGAGTTACAGCAAACCAGAGCAGAATTTCTTGAGTACAAGGCGCAGCATGAACATCCCGCGACTGTAAAACATGTCGCCACGCTGCCTGCCCCGAAAGCCGAGGCTAAAATCGCAGCGAAAGCCGCGCCGAAGGCGGTTCCGGTCAGCGACAGTTCAACGATTGACGTTGCCAGCACCTCAGCCGGGAGCAAAACTCGCCAACCGGTCACGATTAAAGATCTGAGTCGGTATATTAAAGATGATATTGGCTTTACCTACACCGGCTATATACGTAGCGGCTGGGCCACCGGGAATCACGGATCCCCGCAGTCTTATGCCATCGGCTCACTTGGGCGTTTTGGTAACGAACATACCGGCTGGTTCGACTTACTTCTGAAACAACGCATGTATCATCAGAACGGGAAAAGCGCTGAAGCCGTGGTCAGGCTGGATGGTAATGTCACTCAGCAATACGGTAACGGCTGGTTTGGCGATAATGACGGCAATGAAAACCTGCTGCAATTCTCTGATATGTATCTGACTACGAATGGCTTCCTGCCATTTGCACCAGAAGCGGACTTATGGGTAGGTAAACATTACCTGCCGGTGTATGAACTCCAGATGCTCGACTGGAAAAGCATGCGTACCGATGCAGGTGGCGGCGTGGGTATCGAAAACATGATCGCCGGCCCTGGTAAGCTGGATCTGTCGCTCACGCGTGAAGATATGGATGTGTACTCACGGGATCTCGCCCATAAAACGCAGATGAACAGCAATGTTATCGAAGTGCGCTATAAAGACCTGCCACTCTGGGACAGAGCAAAACTGACTCTGGAAGGTAAGTATTCGATCGCCAATAAAACCCACGATCAGAAAAAAAATGAGGACAGTAACAGCTTCTATAAGCTGAAGGACGCCTGGCTGGCTACGGCGCTTGTGCATCAGCAGTTGCAGCACAAAGGCTTTAATGATTTCACCTTACAGGTGGCTAACAACTCCATCGCCAGCGGCTTTGCCAACTACAACAGCGCTAACCCCAACATCAGTAACAACGGCAAATATTATGGCGA
The DNA here is from genome assembly GCF_009738185.1 of Erwinia sorbitola. Taxonomy (NCBI): domain Bacteria; kingdom Pseudomonadati; phylum Pseudomonadota; class Gammaproteobacteria; order Enterobacterales; family Erwiniaceae; genus Erwinia; species Erwinia sorbitola. Next base: position 4,208,717 of record NZ_CP046509.1, read on the forward strand.
CCACACGAACGGTAAGGCGTTTCGCCTTATCTCTCAGGGTGAGATGTACCTGAGTGATAAGATTATTATGGCGAATACGCTGGTCTGGTCAGGCGGGCACGATGTATACAGCTACAATAGCGGCGCGCACAGTGATTTCCAGAGCCTGCGCACCGTGGTTCGTCCGGCCTGGATCTGGAGTAAATACAATCAGACAGGCGTGGAGTTGAGCTGGTTTACCCAGACCAATAAGAACAAAGCAGGAGAGCACCTGAAAGAGTCCGGCTATAAAACCACGCTGTATCACGCCTTCAAAGTTGATACCAGTATCCTGACTTCCCGCCCGGAGATCCGCTTCTACGGTACCTATCTGCATATACTGGATAATGAGCTTTCTAAGTTCAGCTTCCATGACGAAAAAAATGATCAGCTGAGTCTCGGCGTTCAGGCGGAAGTCTGGTGGTAATCCGCCCCCGGACGGCCCGGACAATGGGCCGTCCGCCAGGCTTAACGTCTGCGCAAACTCAGCAGTCCGGATATGACCAGCAGCAGGACTATCACCCCGCCTGCAATCAGCCAGTAGAGATAACGAAGCAGGAATGGCGGCTCCCCTCCGCTGCGGAGCATATGCACATCTGCTGCCGTCAGCGGGGTATCGATTCCGGCAAAATGAAGACGAATATAGCCACTGACCGCAGCGATCTGCGCATCGTTCATCTGGCTGGCAAAAGCGGGCATAAAGACCTCTGCATCGCTACCACGACGATGGACACCGTTGACCACCGCCATGACAACATTGCCCGGTGAAGCCGCCGACACGGCGCTGTTGCGGGTAAGAGAGGGATAGAAGCTATCAGCCGTTCCCATGCCTTGACGCCCATGACAGCTGGCACAGGCATTGCTGTATAACGCTGCACCATCGGTGGATGAACTGTCTGCCAGCGAAGCCTGATCGCCCTGGCCTTTGATAATCTGATTAATATCCTCGACCGGTGGCCGGATCCCACTCTTCGCCTGCCTGCCCGGGATCGCGGGTATCTGCCTGATCCAGGCCGCGATCGCGTGCAGATCATCATCCGGCAGATAGCGGAAACTCTGCTCGACGGCTTCGCCCATCGGCCCGGCCGCCTGCCCTTTTCCGGCAACATGACCTGTTTTCAGGTAGGTGACAATATCGCTCTGGCTCCAGTCAGCCAGCCCTGAAGGATCGGGAGTGATATTCGGCGCGTACCAGCCGCCAGGTAAGCCGCCAGAAAGGTAGCGACTCTGATCTTCAGCCATCAAGATATTGCGCGGCGTGTGGCAGGTGCTGCAATGCCCCAGCACATCCACCAGATAGCGACCGCGTTGCAGTTTTCCCGACAGCGCCTCCGGCCTCTGTATACTGCGGTGATGAAGATACAGCAGGTTCCAGCCCCACATCAGCTGACGAATGTTAAATGGAAAACTGAGGTGAGTTTTTGCCGCTGGCGCACGATCAACCGGTTTGACGCCGTACATAAAATAGAGATACAGCGCATGTACATCGTCATCGGTCATCCCCTGGAAAGCGGTATACGGCATTGCGGGATAGAGAAAATGGCCGTCGGCGGCACGCCCTTTGCGCAGTGCATCGGCAAACTGCCGTTCAGTATAGCCGCCAATACCGAACTGCTCTGAAGGGGTAATATTGCTGGCGATAATTGGCCCCATCGGTGAGTTGATCGCATAACCCCCGGCAAAGGGTGCGCCATTTTTAGCCGAGTCTCGGTGGCAGGCACCGCAATCCGCTGCGGTAGCAATCGCCTGACCACGCTGAATCAATGACTGGTCTGGCAGCATGTCCGCCGCAGCAACCTGCCACGATCCAACCAGCAGCAACAGGTACATCAAGGATTTCATGATCAGATCTCCCGCTCGATGATCTCGGCGGCACGGATACTTAATGCCACCCCGGTGAGGGTTGGATTAATGACGCCAGAGGCCGGGATCACCCCGGTTGTGGCGAGGAAGAGATTGCTGTGATCCCAGCAACGACATTCGTAATTGACCACGGAATCGTCGGGGCTGTCGCCCATGATTACCGTGCCCATCAGATGATCGCGATTTTGCCAGCCGGTATTATCCTGCACCACTTCGCCCCCCATCAGACTGACAAAACTGCGGTAATCGGCATCGACAATAGCCTTTGCGGATTTAACGTAATTATCCACTTCGTAATGCACCGTCAGCATCGGGATACCCAGCGCATCTTTACGCGTCGTACTGGGGAACACCCGGTTGGTTGCATGGGGTAAAATCTCAAACACGGTAGAGATATCCACCCAGCGGGCGGCCTGATGGCGAATCTGATCGTCCAGCGCTTTACCAATAACCCCCTGAGAAATCAGGCGCCGGGCAATGGCCATATTGGGTACATTGTTAGAAATGGCATGCTTGATCGCCGCGTGGCTTTTACGGAAATCCCCGTCGCGGTAGTTAAAAATCCCTCCCTGCTGAACGGCACCTCGACCGGGCCACAGCGGTTCATCGGCGAGAAACTGTAGCCCCATTCCGGTGTGATCCATTAAGTTACGCCCGACCTGATCGGAGCTGTTGGCAATATTCGAGATCAGCAGCAGTTTCGGTGTTTCCAGACCATGTGCTGCAACCACAAAATATTTAGCGGTGAGGCGCGTATCTCTGCCTGCCGAACTGCGTACATATACAGCAACTATTTTGCCATCGGCCCCTTTTTCCAGTTTCCAGGCCGTGGCATCCGTCATCAGTGTTGCCCCGGCCTCTTCCGCATGGCGGGCGTGGATATCGCCACTGTACATCGCACCGATCGGGCAGACAGGCATACAGTTGTTATTTCCACTGCATGCCGGGCGGCGATCGTAAGGACGGGTCGCCCGGCCATTCGGTTCATGAATAAAGTTGTAACCCGCCGGGCCCAGCCGGCTTTTCAAGCGCTGAAAAATATAGGTTTCCCCTTCCGGCTCCATCGGATAAGGTCGGGAGCGTGGCGGAAAAGCGTCACCGCCCTGACCGCTCTGATCGTCCGTATCACTGCCGCACACTCCAAGAGCTTCTTCCGCCTTCTGGTAGAAAGGTTCCAGGTCGTCATAATCCAGCGGCCAGTCGCGCCCGACGCCATAGCAGGATTTCAATTTCATATCGTTTGGCAGATAACGCCAGCAGGCAGCGGCCCAGTGCCAGGTGGTGCCGCCGACCAGCTTCAACATCCCGGGACGAAAATCGAAGGTGCCGGTGTTCTCAATATAATGCTCATCGTAAGAGTGTCTGGCCCAGGGTTCGTTGGGATACGGCGAGTTATAGTTGGCTTTTTTTGAAGAGTTTCGGAAGTTTTCAACAACCTTCCAGCGCGGAATTTTCTCACCGGCCTCCAGGATAATCACCGACTTTCCCTTACGGGCGAGGACAGTGGCGGCATTGCTGCCCAGCGCACCGGAACCGATGACAATGACATCGGCGTCATAGTGTTTGCTCATAGGTATGTGCTCACAGATAAGTGAAAGTTAGTCGTTTGCTATCGTGGCTGGCGGCTGAGTCCAGTAATTAGTGTGGCCGCGTGAATAGGTGGGTATGACGGTGGCATCAAGGGTGGGCGCGTACATCAGGGCGTCCGTGTAGGTGACAAAACGGGTGTTATCCACCGCCCGTAAAGAGATGGGCGTGCCGGTAAAACCAAGATACCAGGCAGAGATGATTTTTTTGATGGTTTCGCCGCTGCTGCCCTGCATAACCGGGTGTCCGTTTAGCTGGTCTGCATGAGTGACAGCGCCCGCCTGTAATGCCGCCCACAGCTGCTGCAATTGTGCGGGGAATTGCGCATCTTCTTCGCTCAGGCAGTGCAACGCACGCTGCGCTACCAGTGAACTCAACCGGGTACGACCGGTAAGCAACAGCGAAGTCTGATAAAATAAAACACTGTCACTGCCTGCGGCAGGTACCACAGTCCATGAAAAAGCAGGCCTCAGCACGGCGAACCCTAACAGGGTCGCGCTACTCCCCAAAAAACTCCTTCGCGTTAACATTTTGACTCTCCATTTAAAAATCAGGGTTATCATCACACCATTCAAATGACCCTGTAAACGCGCAGGAATGCTATGCATAGTTAAGTAAAAATGGACAGTCAGGAGATCTGCCATCTGTATATAAACCCACCATTCATCACGTAAAATAAGATCTGTTGAGGAGAGAAAATGGAACAGCCGCGTATAGGTGTCGGAGTTTTAATCTTCCGTGACGGTAAGCTGTTATTGGGGAAACGTAAGGGAAGTCATGGTGCTGGCGACTGGGCAACGCCCGGCGGACATCTTGAATTTGGTGAAACGCCGCAGCAGTGCGCGCAGCGCGAAGCGGCGGAAGAAACCGGGCTGCTGTTAGGAGAGTGTGTTCAGGGGCCCTACACCAATAACATTTTCTGTTCAGAGCAGAAACATTACGTGACGCTTTTTATGCTCGCCTTTGAGGCCAGCGGTACGCCACAGCGTTGCGAACCGGATAAGTGCGAAGGCTGGCAGTGGTTCGATCCAGCGGCACTTCCGCAGCCACTTTTTGCTCCGCTCAACTCACTGCGGGAGAGTGTGGATCTCGCGGCCCTCAGCAAACAACGTTAACTGGCTGCGCTATTTTTTCTGCCAGGTAACGGGGCCGCCTGCCGATTGCAATCCGGCTGAAAATTGCTAAAAATTTGTAGTAGAAGGCAGGACAGCATCGTACAGTGAATAACCTGTTTTTCTGCCGATGAGAACCTGATGAATCCACTTGCTGCCCTGCTTAACCTGAGCGCTCACCCGATCACCGATGCCGACTACACCGCCCGTTGCCAGCAGCAGCTGGCTGCCGGAGGTGCGCTGGTGCTGCGAGGTTTTTTGACCCCCAACGCGCTGGATGCCATCAAGCAGGAAGGGGAAGATAATCAGCATCTGGCTTTTTATGCCAGCAGCCAGCATAACGTCTATTTGCAGAAACCTGATGACGCTTTTGCCGCCGATCATCCGCGCAATCGCCAGGTGGTCTCCTCGAAGGGCTGCATCACCGACGAAGAGATCCCGGCCAGCTCGCCCCTGCGTACCCTGTATGACTCTGAAGCGTTCAAAACCTTCCTCTGCGGCGTGCTGGAAGAGCAGCAGCTGTTTCCCTACGCTGATCGCCTCTCCTCAATCAATCTGCACTACGCGCATACCGGGCAGGAGCTGGGCTGGCACTTTGATAACTCCTCCTTTGCCATCACTCTGCTGATCCAGAAACCGCAGGCGGGTGGCGTGTTTGAATACGTCAGCCATCTGCGCAATGCGGAAGCCGGCGAGATGAACTTTAGCGGGGTTGAAGCCGTGCTGAACGGCAAGCATCCGGTGGAGCAGCTGGCGATTGAGCCGGGTGATCTGGTGCTGTTCAGGGGGCGTAATGCTCTGCACCGCGTGACGCCAACGGAAGGGGAGACGACGCGTATGCTGGTGGTGCTGGCATACAATGCCCGGCCGGATATTGCGCTGTCAGAAAGCGCCCGCATGACCTTCTACGGGCGTCTGTAAAACTACTGCTGTAGAGCTTCCCAGCCGCGCTGAAAAATCTGGCGGGTGCGCAGTGCCACCAGCGCCCGCCAGTCCGGATCCGCCGGGTAGAACCCTTCAAATAACTGCCGTTTTACTGCGCGGCCCTGCTCGCTGTTCACATCACCGTAGAGATGCAGCCAGTGGTCATCGCGTACGCGGCGGTGCATATCTCGTCCATCGTAGGTTCCGCACTCCACCACCAGCTGTAACAGCTCGGTTTCCGGTAGCTGATCCAGCATAAACTGTGACAGATAGCCGGTCGCCGTCGCCGTTACGCCGGTATCGCTCTCCCCGTTTTCTCCGGTAATAATCACCGTCAACCACTCACCAAACAGACGTTTTGCCTCATTGAGCGCCGGGTATGGTCGCTGCGCGATCGCCAGCAGCATCGGGTGACCGTAGGCTCCGGCACCGGTATGCAGGTCGAAACTGATAATTCGGCGCGCCATTTGCAGATGATGAGTAATAATCTGCCGCAGGATCTGCTGTGACCAGCTGGCCTCGCTACCTCCATAGAAAATACCATCGGCATACTGATACTGCCCGGCTTCCACGATGCGCTTCACACCATTCCAGCCCATTTCGGCGCACTTCAACGCCATCTGTGCGTCGGCTGCCGCACGCTCATCCCCGTCCAGGTCGCGACAGGTATAGATGCCGTGTAGCGCGGAATAACCCGTATCAGGCGGAATATCATTCGCGAAGTCGATAAAATTACGGTTGAGGTCGGCGTTATCTTCATTGACTCGCCGCAGCCAGGCGGTGCCCCACGGGTTGATCAAATGCACCAGTACCAATGCCACATCTGGCGGTAGCTGGCTGCCGTCCAGCCCTTCCAGCCAGGCGATCTGACTGTCAGAACCATAGTAACCTTCCACGCCGTGAGTACCGGATATTATCAGCATCACCTGCGGGGCATCGGCACGGCCAATCACCGCAACATCGGTGGAGAGGATCTCGCCCTCAGGCCCGCGTAGCGGATGCGGATAGCGGGTGACAGCGCCCCCCAGCGCCCCCACCGCCATCAGGAAACGGGAGTGCTGCTGGCGAAAATCTGGCAAGCTGGTAACCGTCATGGTTTACTCCGGGCGGTGATAAACATCGAAGCTGAAGTACTGCTTCGCCAGGCGATCGTAGGTACCGTTTTTATGCAGTTCCGCCATCGCGGCGTTAATTTTGGCGATACGCGCACCGTCATCTTTGCGCAGGCCGATACCGACGCCTTCACCAAAGTATTTCGGGTCATACAGCGGTTTACCGGCAATATGATATTCCGCGCCCTGTGGCGTTTTCAGGAAACCGGACTCGGCCGCCGCTGCGCTGGTAAAGGTGGCATCAAGACGGCCTGACGCCAGATCGGGATAGATTTCCGACTGATTGGGATAGCTCACTACCTGAACGCCCTGACTGCCCCAGACGCTTTTAGCAAAACCTTCCTGCGTTGTGCCCTGCGCCACGCCAACGGTTTTGCCTTTCAGCGACGCCAGCTCCGGCAGCAGCTTGCTGTCTTTACGCGTCAGCAGCGCGCTCGGGGTGTTGTAGAGCATATCGGTAAATGCCACCTGCTCGCGACGTTTAGCGGTCATCGCCATTGCCGAGAGAATGGCATCAAATTTACGTGCATGCAGTGCCGGGATAATGCCGTCATAGCCGGTCTGCACCCAGACACATTTCACTTTCATCTGCTGGCAGATGGCGTTCCCCATATCAATATCAAATCCCTGCAACGATCCGTCAGCGGCTTTGGATTCAAATGGGGGGAAGGTTGGATCCACGCCAAAACGCAGCTCATCTGCCGCCAGGGCCGAAGCGCTAAACCCCGCCAGCAGAGCCAGCGTGGTCAGTGTCAATTTTTTCATCTCACATTCTCCGGAATCATCATGCGGGTTAATCTCAAGTAATAGCATGATTTTTCATGAAGAAATAAGGCTTTTGTCTTATGGCAGCCGGGGGATGATAAGCCAGTTTTATACTATGTAACTTACGGTAACTTACGGCAGGCCGTGGGGATTAAACGCGCGGGAAAGAGTGAGGTAAGTATTTATCACGCGCCAGGGGTAGCGCGTGACAAGGGCCGGTTCAGGGGGAACTTACTGCCCTGAACCAGCCTGAGCATGTCGCTGGGGCAAAGTTAGCGCTGCGGATACATCTCCAGCAGGCGGCGTGTTACCCCGTTTGTCCAGCCGAAGCCGTCCTGCAACGGGTATTCGCCGCCGCCGCCCAGCAGCGCGGCATCACCGCTGATATTGTACTTCTCAACCAGCTTGTGGTGCTGCTTCCAGGTACTGTCAACGGTGTTTAACCAGCGGGTGGCTATCTCCTGTGCCAGCTGTTCATCGCCGTAGCTGTTAAAGCCTTTTACCGCCAGCCACTGCATCGGTGCCCAGCCGTTCGGACTGTCCCACTGCTCTCCGGTCACTTCGGTGCTGCACAGCATCCCGCCCGGGGCCAGCAGCTGGTCACGCACCGCCTTCGCCGTGCGCGTTGCCTGCTCAAGGCTCGACATCCCCACATATACCGGCGTTACCGCTGCCGCTGAGAACGCGGCTTTCTCGCCGTCGCGCCAGTTGTAATCACGGTACAGGCCGCTCTCAGCTTCCCACAGATATTTATCCACCGCTTCACGGCGGCGTAAGGCCAGCTGCTGATAGCTGTCTGCGGTCTGCTGGTCGCCTTTACTGGCCGACAGGCGGGCAATCGTGGTTTCCAGCTTGTAGAGGAACGCGTTCAGGTCGATCGGCACAATGCTGGTGGTCTGGATGCTCTCCAGACGGCCAGGTTCAGCCAGCCAGCGCGAGGTGAAGTCCCAGCCGGATGCCGCACCCGCGCGCAGATCGCGGTACACTTCGCTGGACGGGCGTGACGAGTGACGCGCGGTTTCCACATCTTCAAAGTAAGACTCGTCGCGCGGCGTATCACGATCATCCCAGTAGCGGTTAAGCACTGAGCCATCAGGCAGCATCACCGCATGGCGATAGGCCTGATTTGGCAACAGCTGCTCCTGCCCGTCCATCCAGAATGCATACTCACTTTTCAACTGCGGCAGATAGTGCAGCGCTTCATGAATATCATTCTTTTCGAACAGTTCCACCATCATGGCAAACACTGGCGGCTGCGAGCGGCTGAGATAATAGGTACGGTTACCGTTAGGGATATGGCCGTATTTATCAATCATCCACGCAAAATTATCGGCCATATTGCGCATCAGGTCGCAACGTCCGGCGGCAGCAAAACCAAGCATGCTGAAGTAGGAATCCCAGTAGTAAGTCTCACCGAAGCGCCCGCCCGGCACGACATAAGGTTTCGGCAGCGGTAGCAGCGATGAAAACTCGCAGTGTTTTTCCGGCTGGCGGGTTAATACCGGCCACAGCGCATCAATATGTTCTTCTATGCTGTTGTCCGGATCCGCCACATAGCGGCTGTCATGGACGCGTGGCAGGTCGAAATTCTCCAGCACAAAGGCCAGCAGATTAAATTCATCCTGCTCACGTTCCAGATAATAACGGTAAAGAATGCGCTCAGGTTCGAACTTTGGCGCACAGTCAGCAAAGGTTTTACTGTCGGAGAAAATACGCGACATCTGTACGGCTTCAAACAGCTCCTGATAGCGGTCTGAAGGGGTGAGAATATCGGGCGCGGGCAGCCCACGTATCGGCTCCGGCTGCGGCTCGACCACGGATTCCGGGCCAGCCTCATAATCATGATACCAGGCTTCATTTTCAGTATGGTTATTGTCGATCATCGCTTCGTTTTGGTTGAAAGTGATAAAAACCTCCTGATGCCGAAATAATCTGGCAACGTCGTCTGGTGAATAAGATTATTATTATACTACTGCCGTCTCAGTGCGCAACCCGACCCAACCCTTGCCTCCATTACTCCCCATGAACAGATATTTCAAAAAATAAATAACCGGGCTTATAAGCCCATTTTATTGACATAAACAGATGAATATTCATTTTTATAAGAGATAAAGTAAGCTAACTTTCAGATGATTAACAACGGGTCATTACTCGCTAATTTACAGCAAGTTAACTGTCTTAATCAGCAACAACCCCTGATTGGGAATTATCTGGCACCATCAGTACTATTCTCCAGAACTTACAGGTAATTAGCGGTAATTTTGTCTGATTTTTGCCCACAATAAAGCTGCGATAGCCCCTGTCGCCTGGGCGGTGTGATGTTACAGGCTTGTAAAAGTTGATAATTTGGTCATTTTTTAATGAATTCAGACAATGCTCAGTGGTATTCCCGGAAGAAAGCCCCCTTTTCACTCTCTTTTCTCTGCGCCAACCCGTTCACCCGCTGGCTGTCAATGCATGAATATTTCCCCACTGTGATTTACTTCTCATTGCCGGGAAAATAAACTATTGCCCCATCGTCATTCGACGATCAGAACAGACCCGCCCGCCCTCAGGCTGAGGGGGTAACAAGAAAGGACTATGTCATGACGCTTCAACTCTGGCTGGCTTATACCGGTGTGATTGCCGCACTGATCGCCATTCCCGGCCCGTCGGCCCTGATCAGTATGACCCACGGCCTGCGCTACGGGCGTAAACAGGCACTGGCAACAGTAACTGGCGGCGTGCTGGCCGCAATGATGCTGATGACCGCTTCAGCACTCGGCCTGGGCGCAATTCTTGCCGCTTCTACCACCGCATTTACCGTGCTGAAAGTGGTGGGTGCCGCGTATCTGATCTGGCTGGGAATTGCAGCCTGGCGAGATAACAGCGAACCAACAGCGGTGAATGCCACCGAGATGGAAGAAGCTCCGGGCGCATTCCGCCTGTTCCGCAAAGGCTTTATGGTAGGCATCAGCAACCCGAAAGATCTGCTGTTCTTCGCCGCGCTGTTCCCGAACTTTATCGATGCCAGCCAGCCACACGCCATGCAGTTTGCCACGCTGGCTATCACCTGGGCGGTGCTGGATCTCAGTATTATGTTCAGCTATGCCTGTGCCGGACGCCGCCTGTCGGGCGTGTTCTCCAACGCACGACGTCTGCGTATCCTCAACCGTTCTACCGGCAGCCTGTTTGTCTTTGCTGGCGGTGCGCTGGCCATTTCAGCGAAATAATCCTGCCCATCCTACGGGCGAACCTGCTTTCAGGGTTCGCCCGCGGCTCGCAGCCAAATCAGCCTCGCCTCAACTGTCAGCAATAGCCTGCTCACTGCCCATTCGGCCACTGGCACGGGCATAGGCAAACAGACCGCCCGCATTGATAATATTCGCCAGCTCGCCCACCGGATCGATCGCTATCTGCTCACCGCTCTCCAGCCAGGTTACCGTCTGACTGGCGGTATCGATGCTCACCCGGTCGCCGGTTTTCAGCCGCAGATGCAGCGGTTCTGCCGCCGCAACCGGCAGCAGCTCCCCGGTTGCCACGCAGTTACGGAAAAAAATCCGCGCATATGAGCGGGCGATCACCGCCTGCACCCCCGCTGCGCCTAGCGCCATTACTGCGTGTTCGCGGGATGAGCCGCAGCCAAAATTCTTTCCGGCGACAATAATCGTATAAGCTGCGCGCCCACTCTGCGGGTCGATAAACGGCAGCGCCCCTTCCGGCAGCCCGCACATCGCCAGCCCGGCCAGCTGTGCGTAGCCCTCAGCAGTGGAAGGATTCACCTTGAGATATTCAGCCGTCAGGATCTGGTCGGTATCAATATTGTCACCCAGCACGTACACCGTGCCGCTAATTATTGCTGTCATATTTACACCCCAAGGTCTGCCGGATTGGTTATTTCGCCGGTGACCGCCGCCGCAGCTACCGCATAAGGAGATGCCAGATAGATAGTGGCGCGCTTATGCCCCATACGCCCGACAAAGTTACGGTTGGTGGTGGAGATCACTGACAGCGGTTGATTAACGCGGCCAAAAGTATCAGCCGGGCCACCGCAGCAGGCCGCACAGCCCGCTTCTGAAGAAAGCCGGACGCCCGCGTCAGTGAGGATCTGATACACCGACTGCCCGTCAATCTGCGTGGTAATCAGGCGATGAAACACCTCTTTGGTGGCCGGAACTGCAAAAGTGGGAATGATCACCTTACGCCCTTTAATGACCTGCGCGGCGGCCACAAAATCCGCCAGCTTGCCGCCGGTACAGGAACCAATATAGGCCTGGGAAATGGCAATATTTTTCAGCGTATCAATCGATACCACGTTATCCGGTGAGTGCGGTTTTGCCACCAGCGGCTGCATTGCCGTGACATCGAACTCAACCACGCGACTGTATTCAGCATCGCTATCGGCGGTGACTACGCTGAAGGGAATTTCGGTGCGCTGCGCCAGATAGTCGAGGGTCGCCGGGTTAGGCACCATAATGCCGTTCTTGGCACCGCACTCCACCACCATATTGCACATCGTCATACGCTCCTCGACGGACAGGGCATCCACCACGCTGCCGCCAAACTCAATGGCTTCATAGGTCGCCCCGTCCACCGTCAGCTCTGCAAGCAGCGCGAGGATCAGATCTTTAGCCTGCACATGATTTGGCAGCACCCCGTGATAGTTAACCCGCAGGGTCGTCGGCACTTTCAGCGGGATCTCCCCCGTGCCCAGCGCATAGGCCGCATCCGTTATCCCCAACCCGATAGCAAAACAGCCAAACGCCCCGGCGGTAACCGTATGGGAATCGGTGCCCAGTAATACCTCGCCGGGCCGGGTATGCCCGCCCTCTGCCAGACCAATATGGCAAACGCCTTTATACTGCGGGGTACCGACATCGTAGAAATATTTAATCTGCTGCTCTGTGGCAAATTCGCGCATAACGCGGATATTCTGATTCGCCTGCGGATCGGCGGAATAGACGAAGTGATCCGGAATCATAATAAAACGCTCTGCATCCCAGACCTTTGCCTGCACACCGAATTCTTTTTTAAATACGCTGGCAACGCCCGGCGTACAGGGATCGTGCGACATTAATATATCAACCTTCGCCCACACTATTTCTCCAGGCGTAACCGTTTCCCGCCCGCTGGCACGAGCAAGTATTTTCTGACTGATTGTCTGGCCCATTAAATAGATTCTCTGCGTAATAAAGTTACCGGTAGATGAATGAATCTCAATAACCATAGCGCTTTTCACTGCGCGGTAAACGCGGAATATGCTAGTATCCTCGATTGTTTCCCCCTAAAAACAATCCGGGATAATAATGAGCGATTTTGAAAACCTGCACGGAATGATTATTTTTGCCAAGGTGGTGGAGACATTAAGCTATACCGAAGCGGCGAAAGCGCTGGGGCTGGCAAAATCGTCGGTGAGTAAAGAGATTTCAGCGCTGGAAGTTCGCCTCGGGGCCAGGCTGCTGCAACGCACCACCCGGCGTATTCAGGTAACCGAAGTCGGTATGACCTATTACCACTATTGTTACCGGATCCTGCATGAAGTAAAAAGCGCCGATCTGTTTATCCGCCAGTTCCACGAAGAGCCAACCGGCAGTCTGCGCGTGGTGGCTCCGGTAACGTTTGGCTGCCAGTGTATTGTCCCGGCGCTCAATCATTTTGTCGCGAGTAATATTCACGTCAGCGTGGATCTCGACCTGACCGATCGCCCGGTTAATCTGGAAGATGATGGCTTTGATATCGCCATTGCTATCACCCGCGAGCTGCCGGAACATCGCCAGTATCGCCCGTTGATGGATATCGCCTGGGGGCTGTATGCCGCCCCTGACTATCTGAAAAACATCGGTACAATAGCCAGCCCGGACGATCTTCCTCGCCATGATTTCATTCTTTTTCGCGGCCCGGCCCACACCATTTCATTGCCGTTTCGTAAAGAGAAGCAGAAAAAAGATATTGAAGTCCGCAGCCGGTTTCGCGCCAATAACAGTATCGCGCTGCTCAACTCGGCAATGGCACAAACCGGAATTGCCTATCTGCCAAACTATATTACCCAGGAAGCGGTAGCACGCGGCGACCTGGTGCAGATATTACCTGAATGGGAGATGGATATTTATAAATCATATGTACTGGTGAAGAGTGATAACTTTATTTCACCACGCGTAAGATTGTTTATCGAGGATTTGCAGAAGGCGTTAAAATAAACTGGCCGGGCATGCCCGGCCACTACACAGATCGAGAGTGAATTTATCTGATTAATTTTGATTAGAGATAATATAACAAAAATTCACTCTACAGCATTTACCCTAAATAACTGGCGTTACAGCAAGGCGGCAAGTGTATAAATCCCCGGGAGCTTACATCGGTAAGTGACCGGGGTGAATACATGCAGCCAACGCAGCTGTAGCGTCAGGGATGACGGGTAAAGGTTAGTAGTAGTTGCCGTGACGATAATCCCAGGTAGTAAAGATATCTGACATGATCGACATAATCTTATCCACATCCAGGCCTTTACGGATCAGTACCGGGCATGGCGTGATACTGCGTTCGCCTTTCTGCTCTGGGATCAGTTTGCCGTTTTCGTCGACCATTGCGACCATCACACCCTGCTCATAACGGGTCTTTTCTGACTCATTTGGCTGGATTGATTTCACGTAGTCATTGGCGGCGATAATCAGGTCGGCGTGCTGCTCGATGCGGTCACCAATGCCTTCTACCAGGCCACGGTTGCCTTTGCCTGACGGGTTAGCAGAGCTGGCGAAGGAGAATTTACCGTGGTTTTCCCACAGCTCTTTCGCCAGAATTTCCCCTGGTACGCCGAACTTGATAACGAAGCAGCTGGTCTGACGGCGATCCATCATCAGCTCTTTAGAGCCGTCTTCAGGGATACGCGCTACTGCTTCTTCTTTCCACGGCAGGATGCAGCCTAACAAAATGTCTTTGTCCCAGTGCTGCTGATACAGCTCTTCGATTTCCGGGTTCATCTGCGCCAGCTCTTTCAGCTGCTCCAGAGAACCACACAGCACCACGCCCGGCTTATTACGGTTACGTTGCTTGGCGTCAAACTTGCGCTCCAGACCTTTGGCATCCGAAGTCATGATGATATAGCCCACTTTGGTCGGGCAGACGATCATGCCGCCGTTAGCAGACAGGGTCTTCACGGCTTCCGGCTGTAAGCCACCATTCCAGTTAACAACTTTATCGTTCATAGCAGTACCTTTCGTTCGGATTCGGTTCAAATTGAGTGGGTGATTACCCGTTGAAACCATCCTGCCACAGCCAGTTTTTAGCGCAACAATAAACATCAATAAGCCGGGATTGTTTCCCACAGGAAACAACCGTTGATTTTTAGCGCGGGATCAGTTTTGCCGCTTTCAGCCGGTCGAACAGCTCAAAGAACGCTTCCCGGGTGGGCTGGTAGCCGGTAAATCCGGCCTTGCGGCTTTTGCTGACGTCGGTAAAGACTTCCATCGGGCGGCCGAGATCTGCATCCGTGTGCCACCAGGAAGCCAGCTTAGTGATATCGCTCTCTTTCAGGCCGTACTGCTGTGCTATGCCCTGCCACTGCTGTGCAGCATTGTTCATACGCCCTTCCAGCGGCTGCTCTTCATCCGGGAATGGCGCAGCTTCAAGACCAAAGTATGCGGCGATCTCGCCCCACATCCACTGCCAGCGGAACACGTCGCCGTTAACCACATTGTAGTCCTGGTTTTGCGCTGACGGCGTGGTAGCGGCCCAGATCAGCTGATCCGCCAGCAGGCGGGCATCGGTCATATCGCTCACCCCCTGCCACTGTGCTTTTGAGCCAGGAAAAACAAACGGCTGGCCGCTCTCTTTACACAGCGATGCATACACTGCCAGCGTCTGGCCCATATTCATGGCATTCCCTACGGCAAAGCCAATCACCGTGTGCGGGCGATGTACGCTCCAGGTACAGCCGTATTTCTCTGCGGCGGCAAACACTTCATCTTCCTGCGCGTAATAGAAATTTTCCACCGGCTGGCGTCCCTGCTCCTCGCGGAACGGCGTAACGGGCACGCTGCCTTTACCGTAGGCATCAAACGGACCGAGGTAGTGCTTCAACCCGGTGATCAGCGCCACATGGCCGCCTTTAAGGGTGTCACCCAGCGCATCCAGCACGTTACGCACCATCGCGCCGTTAACACGGATATTCTCTTTTTCATTCTCCTGACGCGCCCAGGCGCTGAAGAAGACTTTATCGACTACCACCTCGTTTAGCGCCGCCTGAACGGACTGATCATCGGTCAGGTCTGCCGTCAGCGATATCACGCCGTCAGCCACCGGCGTACGGCCACGTGACAGGCCATAAACCTGCCAACCCTGCGCCAGCAGGCGCTCCGCCAGTGCACTACCGGTGACGCCGCTGACGCCTACAATCAAAGCTCGTTGTTGCATAAATCTCTCCTGTTCAGTGAATACCTTTAGCTTAATAGAGAATTTTATTCTCATCTCAGGTATAAATTCACAGCATTAATGAACAGGAGGAACGAATGTCCGTATCTGAAGATCGTCTTAAAGGGATTACCGGCTTCGTTGCCACGGTGGAGTGCGGTAATTTTACCGCCGCCGCTGAACGGCTGCATCTGACCAGTTCTGCCGTCAGTAAAAGCGTGGCCCGGCTGGAGGCGCGCCTGGGTTCGCGGCTGTTTGAACGCACCACCCGCAGCCTGACGCTGACCGATGCCGGACAGGCCTACTACGATACCTGCACCCGCGTGTTGAGCGAACTGGCGGAGGCCGAGTCAGTGCTGGCCGCCCAGCGTACCATTCCCGTAGGTCGCCTGCGTGTGGCGGTGCCGCATACCTTTGGCCGCCTGCATGTGATGCCGCTGCTTAATCATTTCTGCCAGCAGCACCCGGATATGCAGCTAAACCTGTCGTTCTCTGACCGCTTTGTCGATCTGTTTGAGGAGGGTGTGGATGTGGCCGTACGCATTGGCGGGCCGGGCAATTATCCCCCCTCGCTGGCGGTGCGCTATCTCGGCTGTGAACGGCTGATTTTCTGCGCCTCTCCGGATTACCTGGCGCAGCACGGTACGCCGCAGTCGTTAGAGGAGCTGGAGCAGCACCGGGCGATTGTATACGACCGTATCGATGGCAGCACCAGCCCCTGGCATGTCACCTCGCCGGATGGCCGGGTTACCACACGCACCGTGCCCCATCGAATGGCGCTGGGTGATGGTGAAGCGCAACGTGCAGCGGTTATGGCAGGGCTGGGTGTGGCACAGATGGCGACATGGCTGATGGAAGAACAGCTGACGCGCGGTGAACTGGTGCCATTTTTGCCTGAGCTGACGGTGCCGGGGCTGCCGCTGTATGTGGTGTGGCCGCGCAGAAAGCAGCTGACGCCGAAAGTTGACGCACTGCTGGGTGCACTGGATGCGCTGAGAATTGAATAAGCAGAAGAGATAAAAACAGGAGAGTAACGGGCTGGCGGATGAAAGCGGGCGCGGCACCAGCGATTAAGCCAGCACCACGCCTCTCTTATTACGGCGTCAACTTCTCCACATCAACATTACCCTGCTGATGTACCACCGCTTCATCCTTACGGATTTTGGCCACGTCGCTGGCTGACACCTCAGAGGTTGCCGTATTGCCCCAGCTGGTGCGGATAAAGTTCACCACATCGGCCACCTGCTGGTCATTCAGCCGCCAGCCAAAAGCAGGCATGGTAATGGCAGAAGGCGCGCCTTTCATGCCCGGCAGCTGTGCGCCGCTCAGAACAATATGGATCAGCGATGTCGGATCGGAGGCGAGTACCACCGGGTTGCCGCGCAGTTCCGGGAAGAAACGCTGATAGCCGCTGCCGTCGGTTTTATGACAGGCCGCGCAGCTATCCACATATACCGACGCTCCGGTTTTGCTGTCATCACCTTTCCACAGCGCTTTTGCCACCGTATCATCCGGCGTAAAGCCAACCTGATTCGGATCTTTAGCACCAAGCGACTTGAGATAACGCGCGATGGCCGTAGCATCTTCTGCCGTCAGATGTTGCAGGCTGTGCTGCACCACGTCGGTCATGCCACCGAATACCGCCGTATGATCGTTGCGTCCCATACGCAGGAACTGCACCAGATCATCTTCGCTCCAGCGGCCCAGGCCATCACGCCCGTCGCCACGCAGATTGCTGGCAGTCCAGCCGTCAATCGGCGCACTGCTGCCGGAAAGGAAGTCACTGCCCTCATCGTTATTAAGCGCTTTTTCCTGCATGGTAATGCTGCGAGGGGTATGGCAGGCACCGCAGTGGCCCAGCCCCTCCACCAGATACTGACCGCGTGCCAGCACCGCATCCTGCCCTTTAACCGGCTGGAAGGCTTTGACGTCCGGCGCAAAAATGCCGCGCCAGATTGCCAGCGGCCAGCGCATCGACAGAGGCCAGGGAATATCGCTCTCCTGATTCGCCTGATCGACCGGCTTCACACCGTGCATAAAGTAAGCGTACAGCGCCTGCATATCCTCATCGCTGACGACCGCATAAGAGGGATACGGCATTGCCGGATAGAGCGTATCGCCGTTTTTTGCCACGCCGTGGCGCACCGCTTTCTGGAAGTCGTCATAGCTGTAGCCGCCAATGCCGCTCTGCTTATCCGGAGTGATATTGGTGGAGTAGATAGTGCCAATTGGTGTTGCCATCGGCAGGCCGCCCGCAAACGGCTCACCGCCCGCTTTGGTGTGGCAGGCCACACAGTCACCGGCACGTGCCAGGTACTCACCGCGCTTAACCTGCGGGTCAGCACTCTCTTCTGCGGCAGCGTTAAACGCCACCATGCCCAGTAACAGGGCAGGAAGAATGATCTTGTTCATCTGCTTATCCTTATGCCTGCACCAGTGGACCCGGGTTTTTCAGGTACTGTTCACGAATCGCTTTCGCTGACCAGTAAGTCAGCGCCGCTACCATGCCGGTTGGGTTATAACCCAGCCCCTGCGGGAAAGCAGATGCTCCGGGAACAAACACGTTAGGCACATCCCAGCTCTGCAAATAGCGGTTAATGGCGCTGGTTTTAGGATCTTCGCCCATGATCGCCCCACCGTTCATATGAGTGGTCTGGTACACGGTGGTATCAAAGTGGGTACCCGCAGTTTTTGGCGAACCGCTGATCAGCTTAGGATTCATCGCTTCGGCAATTTTATGCATGCGGCCATGCATAAACTGCGACATCTTGATGTCGTTATCCTGCCAGTCAAAGGTCATACGCAGCAGCGGCTGGCCGTGGATATCCTTGTAGTTCGGATCAAGATCGAGGTAGTTATTGCGATAAGACTGGTGTGCGCCGTGAGCATCCATCGATACATGGTGGGTGTAGTGATCCGCCACCGCCGCCTTCCACTTGCTGCCCCAGTTCGGGGTGCCCGGAGGCGTTGGCAGGCCAGAAATCGGCTTCACGCCCGCCTGGTTAACCCACATCGGCGAACCGCCAACAAAACCATATTTGGCATGGTCGAAATTATCAGCGTTGAAGTCATCGACCCCCACACCGGCCCCACCCGCACCAATAAAGTTGTTGGTGAACACATCCTTATCGAAGAAGGCTTTGATGGTAGAGATATTCTGGTAGGCAAAGTTACGCCCGACGGTACCTTCGTTGGTCACCGGATCGTACGGCTTACCAATGCCGGAAAGCAGCATCAGGTGCACATTATGGAACTGGAAGGCCGAGAGGATCACCAGATCCGCAGGCTGTACGTGCTCACGACCCAGCGCATCCACATAGGTCACACCAGTGGCGCGTTTCTTATCGTCGGTGAGGTTAACGCGCAGCACGCAGGCGTTATTTCGCAGTTCAAACTTCGCTTCCTGGCGCAGCGCAGGCAGAATATTCACGTTCGGCGAGGCTTTGGAGTACATATAGCAGGCATAACCGCTGCAATAACCGCAGAAATTGCACGGCCCCATCTGCGCGCCGTAGGTATTAGTATACGGGCCTGAGGTATTGGCGGATGGCAGATCGTAAGGGTGATAGCCGATACTTTCCGCCGCCTGGGCAAACAGCTGCGCCGAATAAGTACGCTTTTGCGCGGGCAGCGGGAAATCGCCGGAGCGATCCGGGGCAAACGGATTACCTTTACCGCCCTGTCCCACCACTTTGCCTTTGACGCTCCAGGCGGAACCAGAGGTGCCGAACACGCGCTCGGCCTGGTCGAAGAACGGCTCCAGCTCATCGTAGGTGACGCCGAAATCCTGGATGGTCATGCCGTCCGGGATAAAGTTTTTACCGTAGCGCTCTTCGTAGTGGCTGCGCATACGCAGTTCGATCGGGTCTACGCGGAAGTGCACGCCAGACCAGTGCAGGCCAGCGCCGCCGGTACCGGTACCGGGCAGGAATGCCGCCAGCTGACGGTAAGGCTGCGCGGTCTGCGCGGCGTTATGACGGATGGTCACGGTGCTTTTGGAGAGATCCTGGAACAGCTTTTTACGGATGTTATAGGTCAGCTCATCAATTACCTGCGGATAAGCACCGTCCGGGTAAGTATCACGATGCGGCCCGCGCTCCAGCGCCACCACATTCAGACCCGCTTCGGTCAGCTCTTTCGCCATAATCGCTCCGGCCCAGCCGAAACCAACGATTACCGCATCCACTTTTTTCTGTTCGTTTGCCATGGTTATGCTCTTTCCCCGCGAATTGATACCGGCGGCAGCGTGTACTGTTCGCCGCGCTCTACCCAGTCCATAAAGTCGGCGCGTGCGCCAGGGAAGTTGATCAGCTGCCAGCCCACCATCCCCTGATTACCGCCGTGGATGGGGTCGCTGAAGAAGCCTTCGCGGGTATTCTGTAACAGGAAGGAGAAGAATGTTTTCGCCGGGAGCTGAGGCAGTTCGACGCTGCCAGCTTCCAGAGCCTGGAGCAGCGCGTCCTGCTGTTCGCCGCTCAACTGCGCGAACACCTTGCCATGCTGCTGTTTTGCCAGCGCATCGGCATCGGCAAGGCCAAGGCGGTAGATCTCACGCGGGGTGAGCGGCAGCTGATAGCCCAGCGCTTTATCCGCATCCGGATGGAACGGCCCCTGCATATACCAGTTGCTGCCGGTGGCGTACGGGGTGTTCATCTGGCGATCGATATACTCCGGCACACCCGCTTCCAGTGCACCCGGGCCGCGTTCATCAGCGGGGATCAGCCGCGCTGCTGCCGCCTGAAGGAAGGCGTACTCTTCCGGGGTAAACCAGGTGGGCTGATAGTCGCGCGCCTTCTGCGGGCCTGCGGGAGCGGTGTCTTTCGTCGCAGCGGAAGCGGATGCCGTCAACGATCCCAGCCCGGCGGAGCCAAGAGCCATCGCCGGGGCGAGAGTGATAGTTTTCAGCAGAAAATCCCTGCGTGTACTGCCTGTTTTTTGCTCTGACATGACATTGCCTTCTCAAACGTTCGCGAGCGCGATCGTAAAAATGGGGGGTCGGATGAGTTTTTAGTCATATTTATTGTAGGGGTAATTTATTGTTCCGGCGGATGATGGTTATTATTGTTACCGGTAACAGCGATGCATACTGTAACAGTAATACGCACAGCATGTGAGGGGATAGAAACAAAAAGGCACAATTTCATTAACAATTTACGTAACAGGCAGGGATGCGCAGGCGGCAGGGGTCGGGCATACCCGACCCGGTAAGGCTAAAACTGTTGTAAACGGCTCTCCGACGGCTGCGGGCGACCAAAGAAGTAACCCTGGAAAAGAGTACAACCCTCCGCTTTCAGCTGCTCGAACTGCTCGTTGCTCTCGACTCCTTCGGCGGTGATCTGAATATCCAGACTGCGGCTCATCCCGGTGATGGCGCGGATAATCGCCATCGCTTCGCGGCTGTCATGCATATCATTAATGAACGATCTGTCGATTTTGATTTTATCGAAGGGGAATGAGCGCAGGTAACTGAGCGACGAGTAACCCGTACCGAAATCATCCAGCGCGATACGTACGCCTAATGCCTTAAGATTTTTCAGAATATGGATGTTCACCAGCGTGTTATCCAGCAGGACGGATTCGGTGATCTCCACCTCCAGCCGGTGCGGTGCCAGGCCGGAATCCTTCAGCGCAGCTTCCACCACCGATACCAGAGCGCTGTTTTTAAACTGCAAGGGCGACAGGTTGACCGCCACACTCTGATCCCCCGCCCAGGACGCGGCCTCACGGCAGGCTTCATACAGCGCAAAGGCACCAAGGCTGTGGATCAGTCCGGTCTCTTCAGCGATAGGAATAAATTCCAACGGCATAATCAGGCCTTTTTCCGGATGATGCCAGCGCATCAACGCCTCATAGCCGATAATCTCACGGTGCAGATTATTGGTGATTGGCTGGTAATAGAGCTTCAGCTGACGACAGGTGATCGCATCACGCAGATCCCTTTCAATTATGCGGCGCTTCTGTGCCATATCGCCCATCGCATCGGTAAAGTATTCGAAGCGGTTGCGCCCGTTGCGTTTGGCTTCGTACAAAGCCATATCGGCACGACGCAGCAGTTCGTCCGGCGTGGTCATTCCGCTGTCGGCCATCGCAATACCAATACTCAGCCCGACAGAGAGGTTGTGGCCATCCACGCTGA
This sequence comes from Erwinia sorbitola, assembly GCF_009738185.1. Classification (NCBI taxonomy): domain Bacteria; kingdom Pseudomonadati; phylum Pseudomonadota; class Gammaproteobacteria; order Enterobacterales; family Erwiniaceae; genus Erwinia; species Erwinia sorbitola. The sequence goes on from NZ_CP046509.1 coordinate 4,230,619, forward strand.
ACGGCGGGCGAATGGTCTCAATCAAACGGCTGGCGACCACTTCCGCCTCCTGTTGATGGCTCAGGCCGGGCAGCACAATTGAGAACTCATCGCCACCGCTGCGGGCCAGCGTGTCGTGATCGCGCAGTACGGTACGCAGACGCACCGCCACCGAACGCAGCAGCTCATCCCCCACCTGGTGGCCCAGCGCATCGTTAACGTTTTTGAAATTATCCAGGTCAAGGCCCAGGGTTGCCGTTTTGCGTCGTGCATCGCGATCCTCGCGCAGTGCCTGGGTCAGGCGCTGACTGAACAGCGCCCGGTTTGGCAGGCTGGTGAGATTATCGTGGTGTGCCATATGGTGGATACGCGCATCGGCAGCACGCTGATCGGTAACATCATCGGCAATCAGCAGCACATAGTTGTGGTGTTCGTCATTGCCGCGAATAATCGACGCGCTGGCGTTGATAATGCGCTCACCGCCCGGAGTAACCAGCAGCCGCTCGTTACGCTGCATCCCCTCTTTACGCTGCGCGCTATCTGAGAGCTGCATAAAATACTCGCCCATCTCTGCCGTCATACATTCGGGCGCACGTTTGCCAATAAAATCGCGCTGCGTGCCGCCCAGCAGCTGTTCTGCTTTATTGTTAATCAGCAGGATTTCGCGGGAAACCACGTCTTCAACGATCACGCAGGAAGGGATATTGGCAATAATGGTATCGAGAAATTTCGACAGCGAGGCCATTTTTTCGCTGTTCTGTTCGGCCAGATCTTTAGACAGCAGGATCTGCTGCTCATACTCCCGCAGTTCGGTACAGTCGCGAGTGATCTTGGCAAACCCGATCAGCTCACCGCGATCGTTATGGATCGCATCGATCACCACATGCGCCCAAAAGGCGCTGCCATCTTTGCGATAGCGCCAGCCGTAATCCTCAAAACGCCCGGTAGTGCTGGCAATGGCCAGGTTGGTCTCCGGCAGCTGTACCAGACGATCCTGTGCACTGTAAAAGCAGGAGAAGTGCTTACCGACAATCTCTTCAGCGGTATAGCCTTTGGCACGGCGGGCACCGGTGTTCCAGTTCACCACCTTGCCGTGCGGATCAAGCATATAGATGGCGTAATCTTTTACCCCCTCGACCAGTACGCGGAATGTCTGCTCACGCTCGTGCTTTTCGCGCTGCATACGTCGCTGTTCGGTGCAGTCGCGGGTAATTTTGGCATAGCCGAGCAGCTTACCGTTATCATCATGGACGGCGTCAATCACCACATGCGCCCAGAAAGCGCTGCCGTCTTTACGGTAACGCCAGTTTTGCTCTTCGAAGCGCCCGGTACGACAGGCTGTTTTCAGGTTGTGTTCAGGTCGCTTGTTTAAACGATCCTGTGGACTGTAGAAACAGCCGAAGTGCTTACCCACTATCTCTTCTGGTTGATATCCTTTGGCACGCTGCGCGCCCGGATTCCAGTTAGCGACAGTTCCTTCAGGCGTCAGCATATAGATTGCGTAATCAGCTACGCTTTGTACCAGCAGCCGGTACATAACATCAGAGTTTTCTTTCATTATTATTTTCGCCTGAGCGCCAGCGGTCATTTTCCTATAAAGGCAATGACTGTCAGCGCCGCAAAACGCCAATAGCTGGCGTATAATATACCGCTCCCGGTGTACCGTGGGCAGCGGGATCCTGTCTTTCTGTGTGCTAAAACCACACGGGTATAAACCGAAAACATTAATCAATTCAAGCAATTTAAAACAATCTACTGCTGTTCATTGATCATTATCGGCTTTGGTTAAAAAACATTCATCACTAATTTTTATCAGACCACGCTATATAACATAAATTTAAAGCTAAATTTGTCATTTCACATGCAGAAAATAAAGATTTCAGCCCAATTAACCGCAGCATATACGTTAAAAAATAACCCGGACATTAATAGATACAACCGTAATGAGATTCCTCACAGTCGATCGCGGTATAAACACCAGACATTGACAGCGGAGTACCTATGTTTAAATCTTTCTTCCCCAGGCCCGGGCTGTTCTTCAGCAGCGTGGCGATCTGGAGCCTGTTAGCGGTGGTATTCTGGTTTGGCTATGCCGATAGCAGATTAGCTCATCTGATGATCCATTTATCATGGCTGCCTCCCGGCGCGTTGCCGAACAATGCACTGCGTTTTATTTCACCCGCTGAACTGGGGTTCTACAGCTATTATCTGCTGGCGACGCTGCTGTTTGCCGGGTTTTGGTTTTTCTTAAGCCCGCATCCCTGGCAGCGCTGGTCAATACTTGGCAGTGCGCTGATTATCTTTGTTACCTGGTTTTCGGTGCAGGTGGGCGTGGCGATCAACAGCTGGTATGAGCCGTTCTATGACCTGATACAGAAAGCGATGGCGCACCCGAATACAATTCAGATTTCAGCTTTTTATAGCCAGATAAAGGGGTTTCTCAGCATTGCATTAATTGCCGTGGTGATTGACGTACTGAATCTGTTTTTTATCAGCCACTATGTATTTCGCTGGCGTACGGCGATGAACGGCTACTATATGGCGTACTGGTCGCGTCTGCGCCATATTGAGGGGGCTGCGCAGCGTGTGCAGGAAGACACCATGCGCTTCGCCTCCACGCTGGAGGATATGGGCGTCAGGCTGATTGATGCGGTAATGACGCTAATCGCCTTTTTACCGGTGCTGGTGGCGCTCTCTGTACATGTGAAAACCGTACCAATCCTCGGCGAAATTCCTTATGCGCTGGTGATTGCGGCGGTGGCATGGTCGCTGCTGGGTACCGGTCTGCTGGCGGTGGTCGGCATTAAACTACCTGGATTGTCGTTTCGCAATCAGCGGGTGGAAGCGGCCTATCGTAAAGAGCTGGTCTACGGCGAGGATGATGCGCAGCGTGCCAGTCCGCCGCTGGTGCGTGACCTGTTCAGCCGGGTGCGAAAGAACTATTTCCGCCTCTACTTTCACTATCTCTACTTCAATATTGCGCGCATTTTCTATCTGCAACTGGACGCGGTATTCAGTATTTTTGTGCTGTTCCCCTCGATTATTACCGGGGCGATTACCCTCGGCCTGCTGACCCAGATAACCAATGTCTTCGACCAGGTGCGCGGGGCTTTTCAGTATCTGATCAATGCATGGACCACGCTGGTGGAGCTGATGTCGATCTACAAACGTCTGCGCAGCTTTGAACAGGCGCTGGACGATCACCAGCAGCCAGAAACGGAAGTGATTGTGTAAAGCGGGATGAGCGCGGAGATCCCGCGCTCATTCTGGTATTTAACGCCCGGCGAGTGCGGCAAAGACCTTTTCTACCGCGCAGGCACCGGGATCTTTGACCCCGTCCAGGCTATCCTGGTTGAGATAGGAAGATCGTCCGGCACCGGCGCTGCGCATGGTGCTGGTGCTGTCGGCCCCCTGCCTGGCCGCAGCGGCAACCGCCGTAAGATCGTCACCGTTCAGCAGCGCGGCAAATGCTGGCTGCAAGGCATCAATCATTGTCCGGTCACCCACCTTCGCTCCACCATAATGCTGCATGCGCTCCAGCCCGGCGGTCAGCGCCTGTGCCAGCGAAACTCCCTGCGCCAGCTGCTGCCCGGCGGTGGTGAACATAATCGACATCAGCACCCCGCTGGACCCGCCCATAATAGTTGCCAGCTTATCGCCCACGACCGTCAGCAGCGCCTCTGGCTGATTCAGCGGCAGCTGATGTGCTTCGCTCGCCTCCAGTACGCTACGTGCACCCGCCGCAAAGGTGGAGCCGGTATCGCCATCACCAACCTTAGCATCAAGCTGATTCAGCTCACTCTCCAGTCCGATAAGCGTCTGACAGACGGTAGCAATAATGGCAGCCGCCTGCGCATTGTCAGAAGGGGCGTAAGACTCCAGCTGCTGCGCGGTTTTAGCCGGGATCTCCGTCAAGGTTGCAGGCGCAATGGCCGGACACCAGCCGCTGACCTCCACCGGTGCCAGCAGCGCTGTTTCCAGCTCTGGATCCAGCTGCATAACGGAGAGCGAGAAGCCTTTCATATCCAGCGCGCTGACCAGCGTCGCCGGGCCAACCAGCAGCTTCACCTGCTGACCCAGCGCCGAATGCAGGGTTTCACGCACCAGCACCGCCATCTCCAGCGCTGAGAAGCCGCCCAGGTTATTGACCATCAGCGCCACGGGCTGCTGGTTACCTTTCGCGGTAAGTTGCTTTACCAGCTCTGCCACGCTCTCACGGCTGTTTTGCGTTTTCAGCGTCGATGCGCCCGGCTCACCGTGAATACCCATACCCAATTCGCTGCACCCTTCCGGCACGCGATGATCATCGCGCGTTTCGCCGGGTACATGACAGGTGGTAAAGGCCAGACCAATGGAGGAGGTCGCATCAATGGCCTGCTGGGCCAGTGCGGCTACCTGCGCCAGAGAGTGCCCCTGTTCCGCAGCGTAGCCAGCCACTTTATGCACCAGCGCTGTGCCGGCAATTCCTCGCGGCTGCGGGTTGTCCGGCAGGGCGATATCATCGCGCACCATCACCATTTCCACCTGATAGCCAAGGCCACGGGCTTTTTCTGCCGCCAGGCCGAAGTTCAGACGGTCGCCGGTGTAGTTTTTCACGATCAGCAGGCAGCCCGCTTCTCCGGTGACATTGATAATCGCGTGCAGTACCGCATCTACGCTGGGTGATGCAAAGATATCGCCGCACACTGCTGCGGTGAGCATACCTTTACCAACAAAACCAATATGGGCAGGTTCATGGCCGGAGCCGCCGCCGGAAATCAGCGCAACACGCGATTTATCCCAGTCATTGCGCACCACAACGCGCATCTGCGCTCCCAGCGCCAGACGACCAAGATTATGATGGGGAGTACTGAGAAGGGCGCCTTCTATCGCTTCGTTTACCACATGCTGCTTCTGATTCATAAAAAACTGACTCATTGTGCCTTCCTTGTTATTAACGAATGTAGTTACTCGTTCGAGTAATAAATGATAGCTGACATCAGCGTGCTTACCTGGTGATATTTAAAATTAGTCCTGTTCAGTAGAATCTCAAAAGCTCAGAGAAGTTTAGCTTTATGAGGAAAATCGTAAAAACAATAAAGCAAGCTATTGAAATACAATGATTTTAATATTATGTTAACTTTTATATACTAATTAATACTTTTACCTAAGATTAAAATGAAATTGCCGTATCAATCACGTTTTTTATTAAAAAAGGTGTTTTATGGGCAAAAGCATAAAAAGTACATCGACAATACGCTCAACAATAATATAATCATCAATCTTTGATTTATTAAGCCAAACGAGTTGTTAAAATCCGACTCTCTCATACTATTTTTTTGGCAGAAATTACTGCCTGATTGACACTCAGTTATCACGCCAACACCAGGGCGTCGAAAGGAGCAGTTTTCATCCTCTGCTCCTTTTTTTTCTTCTTTTTTTGTCACTTTTCCAGTGGTTGTTGTCAGTTTTGCGCCAGCCACACGGCGCTTTCGTATCGCAGAATAGGGCTTCATCTTCCAGGGAGCCTGACCCATGTTGCAACAACCAGCTAATAAGTATCACCCCTTTCCCCCCGTTTCACTGAGCGATCGCCAGTGGCCTGCTCGCACGCTGACTTCGGCTCCACGCTGGCTATCTACCGATCTGCGCGACGGTAACCAGTCACTGGCCGAACCGATGGATGCAGCACGTAAAAAAATATTCTGGCAGCTGCTGGTACAGTGTGGCTTTAAAGAAATTGAGGTGGCGTTTCCATCAGCGTCACAGACCGATTTCAATTTTGTGCGTGAACTGATTGAAGAGGGGATGATCCCTGATGATGTGACGATTCAGGTGCTGACTCAGGCAAGGGCCGATCTGATCGATCGCACATTTGCTGCCCTTGAGGGAGCAAAGCAGGCCTGCATACATCTCTATAACGCCACCGCGCCGGTGTTTCGCCGTCTGGTGTTTCGTCAGAGCCGCGAGCAGATCATTGAACTGGCGGTGAACGCCACCAGGCTGATACGCCAGCGCTGCGAAGAGCAGCCGCAAACGCTCTGGACATTTGAATACTCACCAGAAACCTTCTGCTTTACCGAAGCGGACTTTGCGCTGGAAATCTGTGAAGCAGTGGCTGCGGTATGGCAGCCCTGCGCGCAGCGGCCGATGATTATCAACCTGCCTGCTACAGTGGAAGTGAGCACACCTAACGTCTATGCCGACCAGATCGAATACTTCTGCCGTCACTTTTCTCAGCGCCCGCAGGTGTGTATCAGCGTGCATCCGCATAATGATCGTGGCACCGGGATTGCCGCCGCCGAACTGGCACTGCTGGCCGGAGCAGATCGCGTTGAAGGCTGCCTGTTTGGTAACGGCGAACGCACCGGCAATGTCGATCTGGTGACGATGGCGCTCAACTTTTATACCCAGGGCATCCATCCGCAGCTCGATTTCAGCCAGATGAAGCAGGTGGTCGACGTGGTGGAACAGTGCAATCAGCTGCCGGTGCATCCGCGCCATCCCTATGCCGGAGAGCTGGTATTTACCGCTTTTTCCGGCTCCCACCAGGATGCGATTAAAAAAGGTTTTGCCGCGCGTCAGCAGCAGCAGGATCAACGCTGGGAAGTGCCTTATCTGCCTCTCGATCCGGCGGATATTGGCTGTAGCTACGAAGCGGTGATCCGTGTTAACAGTCAGTCAGGCAAGAGCGGTGCCGCCTGGATGATTGAACAGAATCATGGCCTCAGCCTGCCGCGCGCCCTGCAACAGGATTTCAGCCAGCAGGTGCAGCAGGTTGCTGACAGGGAAAACCGTGAGATGACCCAGACCGCCATCTGGCAGCTGTTCCGCCGGGTGTATGGCATTGAAGCCCCGCATCTCCAGCTGGGAGAGTACCGCAGCGAAAGCGACAGCCGGGGAGAGCTGCGCTTTGACGCAGGTATTGAACAGGGCGATAAGCACTACAGCATCAGCGGACGCGGAAATGGCCTGCTGTCGGCGGCGGCAGATGCGCTGCGTAAGACGCTGGATCTCTCTTTTACCATTCAGGATTATCACGAACACACCCTCGGCCAGCGCAGCGACAGCCGTTCTGTCACCTATTTGCGCTGTATTTTCGCCGGTAACCGTAGCGCATGGGGAGTGGGCATCGACAGCGATGTGTCGCGCGCTTCATTGCAGGCATTGTTAAACGCCGTTGCTCAGGGGCGATCGGAGGGAAAATAGTCGCTGGGGGCCACGCCGAGGATGCGGCGGAACATGGCGCTAAAGGCGCTCTGGCTCTCATAACCCAGCTCCAGTGACACCGTCAGCACTGAGTCCCCCCGCGCCAGGCGCGTCAGGGCTTCCATCAGCCTGGCGCGCCGCACCCAGTCGCTGAATTGCAGGCCCGTTTCCTGATAAAAATGACGGGCCAGCGTGCGGCTGCTGACGTTGATACGCCGGGCGCTGTTTTCCAGCGTCCAGCTCTCCCCGGGTGCTGAACGCAGCGCCTGACACAGCCCCACCAGCGCATCACTCTGAGGCTCCGGCAGGCTGAATGGCAGCTCGGCCATCACCCGGATCTCATCCAGGATGAGTTCATAGATACGTTCAGCACGGCTGGCAGGGGCATAGCTTTCCGGCAGGTCGAGGGCGTTAACGATCAGCTCACGCAGCAGCGGTGAAACCTGCACCACCTGACAGCTGGCGGGCAGGTCGGCGCGTGCCAGCGGATCGATAAATAGCGTGCGTGCCGCCACGGCTCCGGTCATCTGCAAAGCATGTTTCACCCCGGCAGGCAGCCAGACACCGCGCCCCGGCGGTACAATCCAGTGTCCCAGCGGCGTCTCTACCCGTACCACCCCGGTCAGCGTATGCACCAGCTGCGCACAGTTGTGGTGATGCAGCGGTTCGACGTCACCATGGCGGTAATCATGGGAAAAAGGCACCAGCGGACGGTGAGCAAAACAGAAGTCGAGGATGGCTGACATAGGATTCTCACAGAGTGAAGAATCCGCAGCATATCAAAGGAGCGAGGGGGAAAACCATCAGCATAAGCGCCCTGCATGAGCGCCCCTGCCGATGGGGGGAAGGACTCAACGAAACACGCTAATCGCCTCAACCAGACGGATAGCCTGGCGCGTCATACGCCCGGAAGCCTGCGCGCCCTCTTCAACCTTCGCAGCGTTCTGATGGGTGATGTTATCCAGATCTTCTACCGCAAGGCTGATTTCGCTGATGGCGATCGCCTGCTCCGCTGTGGCCGCGCTGATCTGCGCGATTAGCGAGGTGACGTTTTGTACCTGAGAGACGATGCTCTCGATAGTTTGACCCGCTTCATTAACGTGCAGCGTACCGGATTTCACCTTGTCGGTACTGCTCTCTACCAGCATTTTAATCTCGCTGGCGGCCTTGGCGCTGCGCTGGGCCAGGCTACGTACTTCCCCTGCCACTACGGCAAATCCTTTCCCCTGCTCTCCGGCGCGGGCCGCTTCCACTGCGGCATTCAGCGCCAGGATATTGGTCTGGAAAGCGATACCGTCAATCACGCTGGTGATATTGGCAATTTTTTTCGAGCTGTCGGTAATCTCCGCCATCATCTTGACCATATCGTTCATCGCTTCGCCGCCCTGCTCTGCTGCACTGCTGGTACTGATCGACAGGCTTTTCACTTCTGCTGCGGACTGCGTATTACTCTTCACCGTGGCCGTCAATTCGTTCATGGTCGCGGCAGTTTGCTGGACGTTAGCAGCGGCCTGTTCAGTGCGGCGGCTCAGTTCACTGTTGCCCTGTGCAATCGAGTCACTGGCGCTGAGAACATTAATTGCCTGGCCGCTGACATCATCCACCAGCCAGCGGAACATCAGCCCCAGCTGACCAATAGCGCGCAGCGTGGTACCGACTTCATCCACACGATCAATCTGCTCAACTTTATGATCGGCCCCGGTCGCCACGCGCAGCGCCTGCTGGCAAACTCGCTCAATCGGCCGTGAAATCTGCATCTCCAGCCAGGCAGAGGCCAGCAGCAGCAGCAGCGCCATCCCCGCAGCAAACATTCCCAGCGCCCCATAACTCAGCCCCAGCGCCCAAACGCCGAGCGTGGCCAGCGGCAGCAGTGCAATCAGAGCGCTGCGGATACGCCAGCGCAGCGGCAGTGTTTTAAACACCGACTTCCAGGCCATCAGTCCGGTGCGCAGAATCAGCCCTTTATGGAATCGTTTACCTTTTGCCCGGCCTTCGCTGAAATCTTTATACAGACGCTCGGCAGCCTGGATCTCCTGCTGATCCGGCTTGGTTCGTACCGACATATAACCCTGCACATTGCCATCACGTATTACCGGAATAGCATTGGCACGCACCCAGTAATGGTCACCATCTTTACGGCGGTTTTTGACCAGTGCCGTCCAGGGTTCTCCTTTTCCCAGCGTCGCCCACATATCAGCAAAAGCTTCGGGCGGCATATCAGGATGGCGCACAATATTATGCGGCTGACCGTTGATTTCATCGGGGGTAAAGCCGCTGACTTCTATAAAAGCATCGTTGGCATAGGTGATATGGCCGATGGTATCGGTGGTAGACATCAGGGTGGCATTATCGTCAAAAACATATTCTTGCTGGGTAACGGGAAAATTGTTGCGCATAGATTCAATCCTTTAATGGATCAACGAGAGTTGCATCAGGAAAACTAGTAACGTTTTTTTATATTTTCGGCGCGAAACAGTGGATCTTTAGCAGGGTTTATGCAAATTACGTGATCGAGGCAACAAAGCTTGTAACACAGGCGGGTAAAGCTTATCAGTGACTAAATGACGCCGAAAAAACGCATAAAGCCCCTTTTCTTTGTAAGTCATTACTCTTTAGAGGAAATTTATGATACTGCCGTTACATCGTAGTCAAGCCGCTGTCAGGCAGGTGGGCAGAAACGGCGTAATGTTAAAAAGAGAATGGAGAATAGAGGAAGGAATTTACCGGCAGAGTTAATCGGGCTGGTGGTCAGAGCCACCACCAGCCCGCAGATTATCAGGCAGAAGTCTGGGTTTTTAGCTGTGATTCATAGGCCACGGCCTGTTCAGCATCAAACTGGTTTTCCCATTTGGCAATCACCAGCACCGCCAGCGCATTACCGACCACGTTCAGCGCCGTACGCGCCATATCGAGGATGCGGTCAACACCCGCGATAAACGCCAGCCCTTCTAACGGAATCCCTACGCTGCCAAGGGTTGCCAGCAGCACCACAAACGAAACGCCCGGCACGCCCGCAATCCCTTTTGAGGTTACCATCAGCGTCAGCACCAGCACGATTTCCTGCCCTAAAGAGAGATCAATGCCGTACAGCTGGGCGATAAAGATCGCCGCGATGCTCTGATAGAGAGTAGAACCGTCGAGGTTAAACGAGTAGCCGGTCGGCACCACAAAGCTGGTGATCGACTTTGGCGCACCGTACGCCTCCATCTTCTCCATAATACGCGGCAGCACGGTTTCCGAACTGGCGGTAGAGAAAGAGAGGATCAGTTCATCTTTCAGGATACGCATCAGGGTAGTGATACGCAGCTTACAGATGCGTGCCACTGCGCCCAGAATCACCAGTGCAAAGAAGGCAATAGCAACGTATACCAGCACCACCAGTTTAGCCAGCGGCACCAGGGAGGCGAAGCCGAAGTTAGCCACGGTGACCGAAATCAGCGCAAACACCCCGATCGGCGCATAGCGCATAATCATATTGGTGACTTTAAACATCGCTTCTGAAGTCGAACGGAACACTTTGACCAGCGGATCGCGGTGTTCAGACGGCAGAGAAGAGAGGCCCAGGCCAAACAGCACCGAGAAGAAGATAATCGGCAGCATGTCGCCCTTAGCAATCGCCGCAAAGATATTCTGCGGGATCAGCGACAGGATAGTGGCAACCAGACTGTGCGGCTGCCCCTGCACCTGCGCCGTTGTGGCTTCATACTTAGAGATGTCCACCGTTGCCAGCGTCGACATATCAATGCCGGAGCCGGGTTGAAACACGTTCGCCAGAGTAATACCTGTCACAATGGCAATGGTGGTAATCACTTCAAAATAGACGATGGTTTTAACACCAATACGCCCGAGTTTTTTAGCATCCCCGACGCCAGCAATACCAACAATCAGTGTGGAAATCACTATGGGTACGACGATCATTTTGATCAGATGGATAAAGATATCACCCGCAGGGCTGAGAACGTTGATGACTAACCATTCACGATTCTCTGGCTGATTATGCAATATTGCACCAAAGGTGATCCCCAGAACCAACGCAATCAATATTTGCCAGGCCAGGCTGACTTTTACTGCTTTCATAACGTATCTTTTCCTTAACAAAACCTGCTTTCCGCGTAATGCATGCGGAGTGAATAACACTCAAGGGAGGCTGACCGGGATCGGGCAATTCGCAGGTATAGGATGGTTGAAACCTGTTTTAAAGGCGCGTAATCAGTACCATTTTCAACGGCCTGAATGCAACCCTACGCGAGATGTGGCTACTTTAAGATCGACCGGCAGGATAAAGAACTATTTCCCCCTTGATAAAATAACCCCTTGTAATAATTAGAAATATCTCCGTCAGTAAAAGCATATCTATGCAATAAATTGTCTCTTTCCCGCAGAAACAAAATGGTCTATGTGCGCTTTTTTTGCGCAACATGTCGTGCGTATCTCACCGATTAAGAGCATAAAAGAATATCTTTAAGGCAGAGGGAACCCCCTCTTTCATCACATTCCGTTATGGCGTGATCTGCCGCGCAAAAAGAAAACAAAGCTAAACCAACATCTTCACTTAACCTTTGATTGACATATTATTAACAATCTTCAAGGAGGCCAGCTATGAGCCAATCACATACGTACCCGGTTCCCGCGAACATTGCGGAAAATACCCTGATCAATGCCCAACAGTACCCATCGATGTACCAAAAATCCGTACAGGATCCCGATGTGTTCTGGGGGGAACAAGGCAAAATCCTGGACTGGATTAAACCTTACACGGTGGTGAAGAATACCTCTTTTGCCCCTGGTAATATCTCTATTCGCTGGTTTGAAGATGGCACGCTAAATCTGGCAGCCAACTGCCTTGATCGTCACCTGCAAACCCGTGGCGATCATCCGGCAATTATCTGGGAAGGTGATGACAGCAGTGAAAGCAAAACCATTACCTATCGTGAATTGCACCGCGACGTCTGCCGCTTTGCCAACACCTTAAAAGAACTCGGCATTAATAAAGGCGATGTGGTGGCTATCTATATGCCTATGGTGCCGGAGGCTGCCGTTGCCATGCTGGCCTGTGCGCGCATTGGTGCCGTGCATTCAGTGATCTTTGGCGGCTTTTCGCCGGAGGCAGTCGCCGGACGTATTATCGACTGTAACGCCCGACTGGTGATCACCGCCGATGAAGGTGTACGCGCCGGACGCGCTATCCCGCTGAAGAAAAACGTGGATGACGCGCTGAAAAATCCGGGCGTCACCAGCGTGGGTAACGTCGTGGTGTTTCGTCGCACCGGTAAAGAGGTAGCATGGAACAACACGCGCGATCTCTGGTGGCATGAACTGATCAACAAAGCCAGCGCCCACCATCAACCTGAAGAGGTAGGTGCGGAAGATCCGCTGTTTATCCTTTATACCTCCGGTTCCACCGGCAAGCCGAAAGGCGTACTGCATACCACCGGCGGCTACCTGGTGTATGCCGCAACCACCTTTAAGTATGTGTTTGACTATCACCCGGACGATGTTTACTGGTGTACCGCTGACGTCGGCTGGGTAACCGGTCACAGCTATCTGCTGTACGGCCCGCTGGCCTGCGGAGCGACGACACTGATGTTTGAAGGGGTGCCAAACTGGCCAAAACCAAGCCGTATGGCGGAAGTGGTCGACAAACATAAAGTCACCATTCTCTATACTGCGCCGACGGCAATCCGTGCGCTGATGGCCGAGGGTGATAAAGCGATTGAGGGTACCGATCGTTCCACTCTGCGTATTCTGGGATCGGTCGGCGAGCCGATTAACCCCGAAGCCTGGGAGTGGTTCCACAAGAAAATTGGTAACGGTCGCTGCCCGATTGTCGATACCTGGTGGCAGACGGAAACCGGCGGTTTTATGCTGACGCCTCTCCCCGGTGCCACACCGTTGAAACCTGGTTCAGCCACTAATCCGTTCTTCGGCGTACAGCCTGCGCTGGTCGATAACGAAGGAAATGTGCTGGAGGGAGCCACTGAAGGTAACCTGGTGATTGTCGACTCCTGGCCGGGGCAGGCGCGAACGCTGTATGGCGATCACGAGCGTTTTGAGCAGACCTATTTCTCAACCTTTAAAAACCAGTATTTCAGCGGTGATGGTGCACGCCGTGATGAGGACGGTTATTACTGGATTACCGGGCGCGTTGATGACGTGCTGAACGTATCCGGCCACCGCCTGGGAACCGCAGAGATTGAATCTGCGCTGGTATCGCATCCATTAATTGCTGAAGCAGCGGTAGTGGGCATCCCGCACAGTATGAAAGGTCAGGCAATTTATGCCTATATCACCTTAAACCACGGTGAGGAGCCATCGCCGGAGCTGTATACCGAAGTACGCAACTGGGTGCGGAAAGAGATCGGCCCGATTGCCACCCCGGATGTGCTGCACTGGACGGACTCGTTGCCGAAAACGCGCTCCGGTAAAATCATGCGCCGTATTCTGCGCAAAATTGCCGCTGGCGATACCACTAACCTTGGTGATACTTCAACCCTGGCCGATCCAGGTGTCGTGGAAAAATTACTCGAAGAAAAGCAGTTGATTAAAATGCCGTAACTCAACAGGGGCCTCTGTGCCCCTGGTTTTCTCTCTTAAATAATAAACCTGCCGCAGAGCAGATCTTACCGCCTCACGTCTTAATATTGTCCGTACCAGGAAGTTATAAAAATAAACTATTCCCCCAATAATTGAAGTTAGCGCTTTCTTTATTAAAGGAATAACCCTGTACCTGGAGATATTACAATGAACGATGTCCTCTACGAAAGAATAGAAAAAAGTGCTCGTTTTAAAGAACTGGTGAAGAAGCGTCAGAGCTTTGCCACCCTGCTCTCCATTATTATGTTAGTGCTCTATGTGGGCTTTATTTTGCTGATTGCTTTCGCCCCCGCCTGGCTCGGCACACCACTGTACGAAGGGACAAACGTCACGCGCGGTATTCCAATTGGCGTGGGTTTAATTGTGATCTCTTTCCTGCTGACCGGTGTTTACGTCTGGCGCGCTAATGGCGAATTCGACCGTCTGACTCGCCAGCTGCTGAAAGAGGTGAAATGATGAAACTACGTCATCTGTTCTTTACTCTGGCGGCCCTGCTGCCGTGCAGTGTGCTGGCTGCCGATGCCATCAGCGGCGCGGTTGAACGCCAGCCTACCAACGTTGAAGCGATTATCATGTTTCTGGTATTCGTCGCCTTTACGCTGGGGATCACTTACTGGGCATCGAAGCGCACTCGCTCGCGCAGCGACTACTATACGGCGGGCGGCAATATCACCGGTTTTCAGAACGGGCTGGCCATGGCCGGGGACTTTATGTCTGCCGCCTCATTCCTCGGAATTTCCGCTCTGGTCTACACCTCCGGCTACGACGGGCTGATTTATTCCCTTGGTTTCCTGGTAGGCTGGCCGATTATTCTGTTCCTGATTGCCGAACGCCTGCGTAATCTTGGGCGCTACACCTTTGCGGATGTGGCCTCCTATCGCCTGAAGCAAAAACCGATTCGTACCCTCTCCGCCTGCGGTTCGCTGGTGGTGGTGGCGCTGTATCTGATTGCGCAGATGGTGGGTGCAGGCAAGCTTATCCAGCTGCTGTTTGGTCTCGACTACCATGTGGCGGTAGTGCTGGTTGGTATTCTGATGGTGATGTATGTGCTGTTTGGCGGGATGCTGGCCACCACCTGGGTACAAATTATCAAAGCCGTGCTGCTGCTGTTTGGTGCCAGCTTTATGGCGATTATGGTGATGAAAACCGTCGGCTTCAGCTTCAATACGCTGTTTACTGAAGCGATCAGGGTACATCCGAAAGGTATCGCCATTATGAGTCCTGGCGGGCTGGTACACGATCCGATTTCGGCACTCTCCCTCGGGCTGGGTCTGATGTTTGGTACCGCAGGATTGCCGCATATTCTGATGCGCTTCTTTACCGTCAGCGATGCGCGCGAAGCACGCAAAAGCGTGTTCTGGGCCACCGGCTTTATGGGATATTTCTACTTCCTCACCTTTATTATCGGTTTCGGTGCCATCCTGCTGGTGGGAGCCAATCCGGCATTTAAAGACGCCACCGGAGCACTGATTGGCGGCAATAATATGGCGGCGGTGCATCTGGCCGACGCGGTAGGCGGCAGCCTGTTCCTTGGCTTTATCTCCGCCGTGGCATTCGCCACTATTCTGGCAGTGGTCGCGGGCCTGACGCTGGCCGGGGCTTCTGCGGTTTCACACGACCTGTATGCCAGCGTATTCCGTAAGGGCCAGGCCAGCGAGCGCGACGAGCTGCGGGTCTCGAAGATCACCGTGGTGTTGCTGGGCATTGTGGCGATTCTGCTGGGTATTATGTTTGAAAAACAGAATATTGCCTTTATGGTCGGACTGGCGTTCTCAATTGCCGCCAGCTGTAATTTCCCGATTATTTTACTGTCAATGTACTGGTCGAAGCTGACCACGCGCGGCGCGATGATTGGCGGCTGGCTGGGCCTGCTGACGGCGGTGATGCTGATGATCCTAGGTCCGACAGTATGGGTACAGGTGCTGGGCCATGCAAAAGCAGTATTCCCATATGAATACCCGGCGCTGTTCTCAATGCTGGCGGCGTTTATTGGTACCTGGCTGTTCTCGGTAACCGACAGTTCGCCATCCGGTGCTGAGGAGCGCCAGCGGTTCCAGGCACAGTTTGTGCGTTCCCAGACCGGGATTGGAATTGAGGGAGGCAAAGGGCATTGAGGATCGGCATGTAACCCCGGGCGAGGCGTGCCTCGCCCCTGCGAAACAGTACAATTTTCTTTCCCGCCAATATCGTCGGGGTCAGCCCCGGGCGAGGCGTGCCTCGCCCCTACGAAACAGTACGATTTTCTTTCCCACCAATATCGTAGGGGATCAGCCCCGGGCGAGGCGTGCCTCGCCCCTGCGGAACAGTACGATTTTCTTTCCCGCCAATATCGTCGGGGTCAGCCCCGGGCGAGGCGTGCCTCGCCCCTGCGGAACAGTATGATTTTCTTTCCCGCCAATATCGTCGGGGTCAGCCCCGGGCGAGGCGTGCCTCGCCCCTGCGGACAGTGCGATTTTCTTTCCCTCCAATATCGTAGGGGTCAGGCATGCCTGACCCGTCAGCACCGGACGCGGCGTGGCTATCCCTTACGGACAAATAATGGTTTTGGTTTTGACGTTCAGACGGCACGTAACTGCGCCAGAGGAGAGATAATTTACAGGACATCAGCAGGAGGGTGTGACGGGACAGAGATATCCCGTCACACCCGATACGGCGGGAAAGCAGATTGACTCAGCCAATCAAGCTAACCACGAACCGACTAGAAGTGCAGCGCAGCACCCACATACGGGCCATCTGCCACAACGTTATCTTTACGGCCATCTTTACCGTTCATGGACATATACTTATAACCCACGGTCACATCCACCAGAGAAATTGGCTGGAAGCTTACGCCCGCAGATGCTTCCTGGTAGTCATCAATGTGGCTGGAGAAAGAGTCCGGAGAGTAGAAATACTCACCGTAAACGTTAAACATTTTTGTTACCGGAACACGTACTCCGCCACCCACAGCAATCGCATAGCCATCTTTGGTGTCTTTAGGATTGGTGGAGAGGGCTTTCACCGTCGGAGAGAGGAATACATCGCCAAGTGCAATGTTGTAACCCAGGCCAAGACTCTCAACATTACCATCGTGATCGCTACGCAGCCAGTCACCGGATAGCGCGAAACCAGGGGTTGTTGTCCCCAGGCCGACGTGAACGTCAGTGTATTCTTTACCTACAGTCACGCCACCTTCGATAGCCTGAGCAGAGCCTGCCAGCGCCAGCAGCGCCAGAGCGCCAGTTGTCATTGCCACTCTTTTCATTTCTTTCTCCTGATTAATTTTCACTCACGCCTTAATGCGGCGGCCTAGAAGAGTAAACCAACCGCCTCAGGATTTATATGAGAAACCAACTAATCGCCGTGAATTTGAGTAACCTTACAAAGCGCTAAGACACTATTTTTAACTGACTGCCCACATGATATGACCGATTGCGGGCGCTATTACCACGGTCACTACACCGGATAACATCATTACCAGACTCGATACCACCCCCTCCTGCTGACCGATTTCGTAAGCACGCGCCGTACCGGCACCATGAGACGCGGCACCCAGCCCGGCACCGCGAGCCAGCCCCTGTTTGATCGCCAGGCGTAGAAACAGCAGGTCACCCACTGCCATACCAAACACCCCGGTGATCACCACAAAAAGCGCCACCAGATCCGGCTGACCGCCGAGCTGTTTCGCCGCTGCCAGTGCAAACGGCGTGGTTATCGAACGCACCGCCAGACTACGCTGGATAGTTTCCGGCAGCGCCAGCATCTGAGCCAGCCAGACCGAACTACACACCGCCACCGCAGTAGCCGTAATCACTCCGGCACTCAGTGACATCCAGTGGCGGCGAATGATCGCCATATTCTCATAGACCGGTACGGCAAACGCCAGCGTCGCCGGGCCAAGCAGCCACAGCAGCCAGCGGCTTTCGCTGATGTAGTCCTGCCAGGAGATATGCGCTACCACCAGCAGCGCCACCAGCACCATCGGTGTCATCACCAGCGGCATCAGCAGCAGGCGATGCCAGCGGCGATACAGACGTTTATTGCAGAAGTAGACAATCAGCGTAGCCAGCAAACAGATCACGCTGAGGATAAAATCACTCATCGCTTGCTCCCTGTTTGCGTGCTGACAGCCATAGTTCGAAACGATATACCCGTTCAACCACCAGCGAGGTTGCCGCCAGTACCAGCATCGTGCTGACCCCAATCACCAGCAGAATTCGCCAGCCTTCAACACGCAACAAGTCACCGTAGTTAACCACCGCCACCACTGCCGGAACAAAAAACAGCAGCATTTCAGCCAGCAGCCAGCCTGCTCCGGCCTTCACCCAGCCCAGCGGTAGTACGTGCAGCATAATCATCGCCAGCAGCAGCAACATGCCAACGATATTGGCCGGAAGAGGCAAATGCAGCCAGCTGACCAGCTGTTCGGAGAGCAAAAACAGCCCGACATATAGCGCCACCTGTAGCGGAACCTGCGCCCGATGCAACCAGGCCGAACCCTGTGGACGAATTGCCCATGTCATGCTGTTTACTCCTTTATGAATGTTTTTACGGGAAACATTATAAAGCGGTAACAAAGGGTGAAAAAAATGACTTAATATTATCCCAACTATGCCAGACAGGAATGATTATGGACGTTCGCGCCCTGCGCTATTTTGTGGAAGTGGTACGCCAGCAGAGCTTCACCCGGGCCGCCGAGCAGCTGTATGTCACGCAGCCAACCATCAGCAAGATGCTGCGGCAGCTGGAGGAGGAGCTGGGCTGTACGTTATTGATCCGTGAGGGGCGAAAACTGCATCTCACCGATACCGGCCAGGCGGTATATCAGCGCGGACTGACCATCCTGCAAGAATTTAAGCAGCTGGAAGCGGAGATCAGCGATATCAACGAGCTGAAAACCGGTGAGCTGCGTCTGGGTATTCCGCCGATGGTAGGCATGCAGATTGCAGGTTCAATCTCGGCGTTTCGCCAGCGCTATCCCGGCGTGGAGCTGAAGATTTCCGAGTTTGGCGGCCTGACGGTACAGCAGGCGGTGCTTTCCGGCAGCCTCGATATCGCCATGACCGCCCTGCCCGTAGCCGATGATTTACCACTGAATTCACTGGCGCTGATGAGCCATCCGCTCTGCGTGCTGGTACCGCGCACCGAAGAGTGGTTACGCCGCAGCCATATGCCGATCAGTGAGCTGGCCGGACATCCAATTCTGATTTATAACGAAGAGTTTTCCCTTAACCGCCAGCTGATGCGCGCTTTTCAGGCCAGCGGATTTACCCCGCAGATTGCGGTACGCAGCGGGCAGTGGGATTTCCTGGCGGCGATGGTGCAGGCAGGAATGGGCGTGGCGATTCTGCCGGAGCCTATCTGCCAGCGTCTGGATAAAAGCCAGCTGCTGTGGCTGCCGCTGGAGTCTGACCTGGTGTGGAAGCTGGGGTTAATCTGGCGTGAAGGGAGCTATCTGTCGCGCAGCGCCCAGGCGTGGATTACCTGTTGCCGCGAGTTTTGGCCCAGCGAAACACCGCGTATTTCGTTGTAATTGAGCCGCAGCGCGCAGGGGTCGGGCATGCCCGACCCGCTGCATTGTGGCTACTCTTCTTTATCAATCAGCAGAGTTTCCAGCAGATCGAGATCGTGCAGCAGCTTCTGCATCGTCTCATCGCTGATTTTCTGTGTCGCACGCAGGTGATAAACCTCGCCGCGCTCGGCGCGCAGGGCGCTGAGACGGAAACGACGCTCAAGATTTTCTGCAAACAGCGCGCGCTCAAGGTCTTCTTTACCATCAACGCGACGGCGCAGATTACCAATCACCCTCAGGCTGACCTCTTTCAACAGCTCAGGGTCGATATTCTCTTCCGTATCAACCATCAGGCGCTCTTCCATCTTATGCAGACTTTCAATCGCCGTACCGGCCATTACCGCGCGGGCCATCTGGAGTTCTCGTCGATGTCCTGATTTATCCACGCTCTCTACGCCACGCAGCAGCAGAGGCAGCATCACGACGCCCACCAGCAGCGAGAAGAGGATCACGCCGGTCGCCAGGAACACCAGCTCATAACGCGCCGGGAAATCATTGCCGTTGCTCAACAGCAGTGGGATCGAGAGCACACCGGCCAGCGTAATCGCCCCGCGTACCCCGGCAAATGAAGCAATCAGCAGATCACGCGTTGAGTAGCTGGAGAACTCCATCGGCCGCTTCTTTAACAGACGGCGGCTGATCAGGCGCATCGTCCACAGCCAGCCAAAACGCACGATCATCAGCGCCATATAGATCAGTACGACGGAGGCAAACAGCGCCCATAGCTCAACGTTCGGATCGGCATCCGCCTGACGCACGGAGATCTCCAGAATACCCGGCAGTTGCAGGCCCAGCATCAGGAACACCATGCCGTTAAACACGAATTCCAGCATCTGCCAGACGCTGTTTGCACGCAGGCGCATCGCCAGCGGTGCCTGTCGAATAATCCCGGAGCGTGAGATGGTCATCCCGGCCGCTACCGCCGCGAGGATACCGGACACGCCGATATGTTCAGCGATCAGATAAGAGGCAAACGGCAGCAGCAGCAGCAGCACGGTCTGGGTGGCCGGATCATCCCCGCTCCAGCGGCTGAACAGGCGCAGCGATTTACCGTACAGCCAGCAGATGGCGATACCCGCCAGCAGCCCACCAATGGCTACTTTTGCGAACTCCAGCGAGGCACCAGAAACGGTAAATACCATGGTGCCCATTGCCACAGCGACAGCAAACTTCAGCGACACCAGGCCGGACGCGTCGTTCATCAACGCCTCGCCCTGTAGAATCCCCATGATTTTTTTCGGGATACGGCCCTCACCAACAATGCCGGAGAGCGCCACGGCATCGGTCGGCGACAGCACCGCCGCCAGGGCAAATGCTGGCAGCAGCGGAATACCCGGCACCAGCCAGTAAATCAGGTAACCAATACCGACGACGGTTATCAGCACCAGCATCAACGCCAGGCCGAGGATCTCGCGCCCGTGATGCAAAAACTCGCTGGTCGGTGTTTTCCAGCCATCAGCAAACAGCAGCGGCGGAATAAACAGCACTAAAAACAGTTCCGGATCAAAATCGACATGCAGGCCAAAGGTCGGCCAGGCGAGCAATGCTCCCATGGCAATCTGTACCAGCGGCAGAGGAATTTGAAAGGGAATAATACGCGCAGCGACGCCTGACAGCGACACAACAAGCATCAGAATGAGGATGGTAAAGAAGATTTCCATGAGTTCCTTTTTATACGTCTTCCGGAAGGCTTGAAACAGATTCAGGCATTGAATGTTAATGCCATGTGAGATAGTAAAACAAATTAGGGAAGCGATGAAAAACAGGATGTGCGTATAGAGGGAAAATCAGTGGTATCTGAAGGTGGGGCCGGTGATTCCGGCCCCGGGACAGGATTAAATCGCCCAGCCGCCTGCATAGAAAGCGACCAATGCTACCGCAATGATTACTGTGCCAAGGTTGAGCTTGCGCCACTCGCCAGCAAAAACACGGCCAATCACCAGCGAAGCGAAGCCAAGCATAATGCCGGTTACGATGTTACAGGTCAGTACGATAAATACCGCCGCCAGCAGACCGGACATGGCATCGACAAAGTCGCTGAAGTCGATTTTAGAGACGTTGCTTAACATCAGCAGGCCGACATACATCAGCGCCGGTGCTGTTGCGTAACCCGGCACAAGATACGCCAGCGGCGACAGGAACAGGATCATCAGGAACAGCACGCCGACCACAATTGCCGTCAGGCCGGTTTTTCCACCGGCTGCCGTTCCGGCTGCTGACTCAATATATACCGCCGCAGGAGCGGCACCGACCAGGCCTGAGAAGATGCTGCTCAGTGAGTCACTGGTCAGAGCCTTACCGCCGTTGATGATCTGATTGTCTTTATCCAGCAGGTTTGCCTGACCGGCCACGGCACGGATGGTACCGGTGGCATCAAATACCGCCGTCATCACCAGCGCCAGCACGCTTGGCAGCACGGCCGGTTTTAACGCTCCGAGAATATCCAGGCTAAACACCAGGGAATTCCCCTGCGCATCGCTCAGGCTTGGCATCGCGAACAGCCCCTGATAGCTCACCGCCGGATCGAAGATCAGTCCAAGAACCGAGATAGCAATAATGGTCAGCAGGATACCGCCAGGCACACGCAGTTTCTCCAGACCAAAAATCACCGCCAGCCCCACCAGCGACATCACTACCGGGAAAGAGGGAAAATGACCGAGTGCCACCGGCAGGCCTGGGCCTGGGTTTTTGACCACCAGGCCGACACCGTCAGCGGCAATCAGCAGCAGAAACAGGCCAATACCCACCCCTGTGCCGTGCGCTACGCCCATTGGCAGATTTCGCAGTATCCAGGCGCGGATGCCGGTGGCCGAGATCAGAGTAAACAGTATCCCCATCAGGAATACCGCACCCAGCGCAACGGGTACGCTGATATGCTGACCCAGCACCAGACTAAAAGCGGTAAACGCCGTTAGCGAAATCGCACAGCCAATTGCCATCGGCAGATTTGCCCACAGCCCCATCAGCAGTGAACCAAAACCGGCCACCAGGCAGGTCGCCACAAAAACCGCCGCTGGCGGGAAGCCTGCTTTACCCAGCATTGAAGGCACTACAATTACCGAATAGACCATCGCCAGGAAGGTCGTCAGACCCGCCAGGATTTCCTGACGAATGCTACTGCCGCGCGCAGAAATTTTGAACCAGGCGTCTAGGGAGCCGCTGGCCGGTTGAGAAGGCGTTGACATCGTAATCCTCTGAATTTCTTATGAGTTATCACTGTGTGGTTATCCCCACCTCAAGTGGGAGGGTATCGAACGTTTGCATCCCTGGCGCAATATACACGGAACAAAAACCTCAGGGCGAGGTGCAGTCCGGATAAAGGCAAACGTTTACTTATCCACGCAAAAAATTGCTAAATTGCCGTGCATGTTGATCCCCCGAAAGCTGTCATGGCGCAGTAAGGCGGTAAGCGCATCTGCAACCTGAAGACGATTAGGGGATACGCAAACGATTATCCTGTGTTTAATAGTGCATTTTCAACACTTGTTATCGCTAAAATTTGCATAATTATTGATTAATGCCCGCATCAGCCCATCAGACTTCTGATGGTAACGGCAGCTCCCTCTGCCCTCTAATAGCGCTTTCTTATGATGGCCGCCGCGATGCAAAGCTGAAACGTGGTTCGCTACGGGTGAGAAAAGGGATTAATCGAGGCTAATCTCGCCGCCCTTTTGCAGCGCCCGCTGCCAGGCTGCGCGGCTTTGCACCTTCTGCAACCAGGCCTGAATAGCAGGACTGTCAGCCGCGCCACCGCGTGCAGTCAGCGCCTGCAGGGGGAAACTCATCTGTACGTCAGCAATACTGAAGCGGCTGCCCGCAAACCATGCATGGCTGGCCAGATGCTGCTCGATAAACTGGCGATGGGTGGCGATCTGCGGGTCAAGATAGCCCTTCTGTACACCTTTACCAAAAGCGCTGCCGATGGGGCGCAGCAGCCAGGGTACCGGCGCTTTTCCCATCCGGCTGAAGATCAGTTTCATCACCAGCAGCGGCATCAGAGAACCTTCTGCGTAGTGCAGCCAGTAACGCGACTGGATCACCTCTTCCTCATCGAAAAGTTTCAGCCTGCTTTCGGTATCGTAATGCGCTTCAAGGTATTCAAGGATAGCGCCGGACTCTGCCACCACGCGATTTTCATCGGTGATCACCGGAGATTTACCCAGCGGATGGACTTTTTTCAGCTCCGGTGGCGCCAGCATACTGGCCTCACGCTGATAGCGCTTAATCTGGTACGGCACGTCCAGCTCTTCCAGCAGCCAGAGGACGCGCTGCGATCGCGAATTATTCAGATGGTGTACGGTGATCATATTTTCTCCTTAAAGCCTGAGTATAGTTAAACACTCTTCACATCAAGCAAAATCGCTCCGGTACCCTGCTCGCTCAGACGATCGTTTGGATTTCGCAGCGGGCAGTCCTCCATCGACAGGCAGCCGCAGCCAATGCAGCCATCCAGATCATCGCGCAGGTGGATCAACGTTTCGATACGCCTGTCCAGCTCATCGCGCCACTGCTGCGACAGCACCGCCCACTCTTTGGTGGTCATCCTTTTTCCGGGGGAGTACTGCATCAGACTGTCGCTGATGGTGGCCAGGGGAATGCCGATGCGCTGGGCTATCTTGATCACCGCCACGCGCCGCAGTACGTCTCGCGTATAGCGGCGCTGGTTTCCCGGGTTGCGGAAGCTGCTGATTAATCCTTTGCTTTCATAGAAATGTAGCGTCGAAACGGCCACACCGCAGCGCTGTGCAACGTCGCCGGGGGTCAGTTCGCGCTTATTGGGATTGCTGAGAATTTTTTTCATTTAGCGCTTTACCTCAAGTTAACTTGAGGAATTATACTCAGCAACCATTGAGTACGCGACCTGTTGACGCAGAGACCTGGGAGAAAAAATGTATGCATGACGACATCATCAGCACCCTGACTGACTGGATCGATAATAATCTGGATAAGACTCTGTCGATTGATGAAGTGGCGGCAAAATCGGGCTATTCGAAATGGCATTTGCAGCGTATGTTCCGTTCCGTAACGAAACAGACGCTGGGTGGCTATATTCGTGAACGCCGTCTGACGCTGGCCGCTGAAGCTTTACGTCTGACACAGCGCCCGGTATTTGATATTGCAATGCAGTACGGTTATGACTCTCAGCAGACCTTCTCGCGGGTTTTCCGCCGCCAGTTCTCACAGACGCCGACCGCATATCGCAGCAGTATGCGCCATGCCCCTGTGAAGCGCAGCAGCTGGAGCTTTGACTGTGGTGACTACGCCACCAGCAGCTTTAGCCAGCGCATCAGCGAAAAATCCTGCCCGACCTGTAGCTAACGATTAAACGATGCCGCCGCCTCCTGTGGTGGCACTCCCTGTCGTTCCTGCCCCCACCAGGATGGCGATAAGAACCAGCCACCGCCCAGCTCCTTAATGTGATACATCGCCGCATCCGCCTGCGCAATCAGCGCTTCAGGTGAGCTGTGGTTCTTCGCCAGCGCCACGCCAACGCTTAACGACTGCACAACCTGAATGCCCTCCGGCAGTGAGATAGGCGGGCGCATCGCTTCGATAATATCGCGTGCGACCTGTGCCACCTGCTCTTCCTGTTGGGCCGTGGATAACAGCACGGCAAATTCATCACCACCAAGCCGCGCCACCAGATCGCCGTTACGCAGGCGTGCGCGCAGACGTTCTGCCGTTACCATCAGCACATGGTCGCCCGCCGCATGGCCGTAGCGGTCGTTAATCTGTTTAAACCGGTCGCCGTCAATAAACAGCACGCTAACCTGCTGGCGTGTCTGTGGATCGTTCAGTAATGACTGTAGCTGCTGTTCGAACGCCTTTCGGTTTGGCAGCCCGGTCAATCCATCATGCAGCGTCTGATGGGTCAGCGAGTCGTTCTCATGCTTCAGATGACGCTGCCACAGATCCAGCTCTTCAAGCAGGCTGTTGAAATCACCGCTGAGTTTATCCAGCTCGGCGATTGAGGCCGCAGGCACACGCTGAGAAAACGCACGCCGTCTGCGGACATCATGCGTAACCGTGGCTATATTTTGCAGCCCCTGCACGATCCCCGCCTGCATACGATACGCCAGGTAAAATGCCAGCATTGCGGTCAACAGCAGGCTTCCGCCCAGCCATAGCAGCGCCTGCCATAAATAGTGCAGCACGCGTGACGCGTCACCGTTGATCCAGACGCGCCCGACCTCCTGCTGTTGGTGCATAACCGGTGCACTGACCGGCTGCGGAAACAGCCAGCTGGCGACCATTGCGCTGACGCCGCTACGCGCTGTCTGCCCGGGTGCCTGCCAGCTGGCGAGCAGCTGCTGGTCGGCACGGTAAATACGCCCGGCGGCAAACTCCGTCCGTGCGCCAATTTCACGCAGAATACTGTCAGCCGTGGCGGCATCATTCTCCAGCACCGCCGTCCGGGCGCTGTAGCTGACACTGGTCGCCACCAGCTGGATATTATTTTCCGCATAACTGCGCAGCACATACATGGATAGCGCAGATAACGACAGCCCGCTGAACAGCAGCGAAACCAGGATTATCACCATATGCATGCGCTGAAAGGACTGACGCATGGTCGGTAGTTCACGCTTCACTGCCACCGCCCCTTGCTGTTGAATCTTCATGCTACCTCCCCCCTCAGTGTTCAGCCCCGATTTCCAGCTCAGTGAGAATGCCGGGAGTGAAACAGAGTGCGGCTGCTTGTTTCCGCTGTGTGAAAGACCTGAAAGCCTTGAGTAACCAATGGACGGTACGCAGGCTGTTTTTATTGTTTCTGCTTTTGCAGATGTATTATTTTTGTTTATTTTGAGAACGTATTCAGGCAATAGAAAACTCTCCCTGGAATAATCCGGGGAAATAATGAAGCAGGTGTAATGTTGGCAAAAATCCTACAGATCATCGAAAGCTTGTACAACTTTAAACAGCGTAAGATTCATCTTAAACCGTTATATTTGACTTAAAAAAAGCCGAGATCTGGCAAATAAAATAACACTAAGCTGTTGATTTTAATCAAATAAATTAAACCACCATGGTTTAATACAACAGAAAAACCCAATCAGAAACCTGTTAAAACAATACGTCAGGTGGATCAATACTACTTAAGCTAAATTAGATGCGTATTAGCAACAGATATAGATAAAAAATGCTGCCCTGGCATGAAATTAATATAATGCATAAGGATTAGTCTGTATTTTTCATTCTGAAGGTGTTTTTTTCTGACTCTGAAAAGCAAAGCGGTGTTTGACCTGACAAAAAGATCCATCCCGCAAAAACCACATACGGCACAAAAAACTACCATACCAGGCCTAAATTTTGTTCAGTTTTAAAAAACGGGTGATATAATGTGACCGCCGTCACACTTTAACGACCTGCGCGTCAGAACCAAGAGGAGCAAGCCTGACAGCTCCGCTCGCGTTCCGGGTGATGTTGCATTCTGTTTGTCAGGCCGACCACCCCGGAGTTTTAAAATGGCTACAATTACCACCAGCGTTATTCTCATGAGATGGGAGCTGCTCAGTGCAGTGATGATGTTCCTCGCCAGCACCTTCAATGTGAAGTGCCGTAAAGCCAGCCACAATGTCATGGCGTTCGCATTTACCGGTATCGGTATTGGTATGTCATGCTGGTTTGTCACCGGGCTGCTGGGTATTACGCTGAGTATGGATAATCTGCACAACTTCTGGAACATCACGAAAGATGTCTTTGTCGAAGTAATGAGCCGCACGCCTGCTGACTGGCCAATGCCGTAAGCGACATCTGCCCGGTGGGGTGACCTGACTCACCGGGCAGAAGGTTATTTGTCACTCTTTAAATCTTTTTTAGCACCGCCGCAGGTATCGGCACATCACCAGACTCTTTTGCTTCCGGTAACGCTTCCGTTTTACGATCCTGTAACCACATATCGCCCATGATCTGATTAAGACCATTATCCAGCCCGGTCACCATGCCAGCCCCCGGCGTAAAGGTCAGCTCGCCGAAGTAGATATGCCCTTCATGGATATACCAGTCCACGCGTACATAGTCGAAATCTGATGCCAGCTGCTTGCTCAAAGCCAGCGCACGTTCCAGCGTCTCGTAGTCGGCACTGATATCAAATCCGGTATCACGGATTTTATAAAAGCTCTGCTTCAGATTATTAACATAGAAGCTCATCGACAGCGCAGCACTACCCACGCGGTTATAAATCACCTGGAGCACATACTCAAAGTTGCCATCCTTCTTGTTGAACATATGAAACTTGTAGTCAACGGCGGCAAACTTGCCATCCCCAACGTACTGTTCAACCAGGATGCGCGGCTTGATATAGCGATAGTGAATCTCACGCGCATGATGTGAGAAGTCCTTATGCAGCCACTCATCACAGCGCCTGATCAGCAGCTGCTTCTGGATGCAGTCCAGCTCTTCCAGCACAATTTCGACCATGCCGGAGCCATGATTCGGTTTAATCACGGTATTTTTCAGGCTGGGTAAACTCAGCAGCGAGATCGGGTCATCTGTCTGATGAATTAGCGGGATCAGATAATCCTCTCCGATGGTGCCGGCAATATAATCTCTGACCAGTAATTTATCCGATAAGTTTGCATAACGAACATGATCGCTGGTCATATATTTACGATACAGAATCTTCTCATTGAATAACTTTGGTTCCCGGATATTAGGAAGACGTTTGAATTTTTGAAAATAATAAACTTTATCCTGGTAAGACCAAGGCATTTTCTTGAGCAGGTATACAAAACCCTTTCTCAACTCTGCTTTGAGCTTCAACATGATTTACCTCATTTGTAGGTTTTGTAGTTGAGTGAGGAAAGCTGTATTTTAAGAATGACGCCATTCTTAAAGAAATAATTCATTATCGTCAGGGACAGGAGTTCAGTGATAAACACGCTCCAGGCAGCGCCTGTTAATCCCCAGGATTGGATAAAGAAGTAAGATGTCGCCAGGCCAATAACCACCAGCAGAATCACTTTCACCAGTAAGTAATTGAAACCACCCTCTTTAACCATGTAGCGATAGGCTACTGTTCCCATTGCCGAAAAGCAGGTTGCTAACGACAATAACGTAATGAGGTTTCCCGATTGTGTGTAGTCTTGCCCATAAAGGCTGTTAATGATCCTGTCACCAAACAGCGTGACAACGGAGAGCATTAAAAGTGAAACTGCCATAACATAACCATTAAGCCGTGAAGCCAGTTTAACTGCCACATCCCCACGCTCCCTGAAAATCTCAGAGAAACAGGATGTAATGATTGCTACGGGAATAAAAATCCACGAAGCAGAGATGGTATTCGCTGCGGTAAACAGACCCAGATCCTGGGCTGAACTTACCCCGACCAGAAAGAACTGCGCGGTCTTCACCTGAACAGAGATAAACACGCTGGAGATTGCCAGTGGTAGCCCCGCATGAAGCAAATAACGCAGATAATTCTTACGCTTATGACGCGGCGGCTGACTGATGGTGTTGGTCTGATAAAAGCGACTGCGCTTGATCAGATAAGGCACCAGCGTGACCGCAACGATAGACAGAGATAACCACAGCGGGCTGAGTTTATACCAGGCAACAGTGAAGCTGATAATGAAACTCAATATCATTCCCGTGGCATTTGCTACCGTATTCAGCCGCGATTCCAGGCGTGCGTTATTGTAAACGCTGAAAATATCCTGAGTAACAAACATCGCAGATAGAAATGACGCCACGGCAAACACAATAAAATTTTCCCGCATCATCAGCCAGACGTACAACAATACTGGCAACGACAGCACCAGTAATAATGTCAGGCGTAATGACTTCGCCACCGCCATCAGACGCATTCCCTTTGGCGTACTTTTGCTAATGCTTTTAAAAAGAATTGTCTCAGTGCCAAAAATGGCAATAGTCTGAACAATTGAAAATAGTGAGGCAGAAAATGCTATTTGCCCAAATATAACCGGGCCGAAAGATTTCGCGACATAAGATGTGACAAAAATCACACCGAAGACCGAGACTACTTTTTCGGACATCATCCATGCGGCATTTGTCATTGCACTGTATTTCATCGAAGCATCCTTTGTGTTTCCAACTTTCACAATCCTTAACCCAACACATCCGTGTCCACAACAGATTCAATTACGCACAGCGAAGCCCTGGCGAGACCGCAAAGAAAAAATATTATTTATCAGGCATCGTTGTGCCTTTAATTTTTTTGAGACTGTTTTTCAACCCGCACAGACACTTCTGCCTGCAATTATGGTTTTATCTGGTCTTATTTTTAGTGTGATCATTTTCACAAATCCCTCTGAACGGGATTAAAGTTAGCACACTTTTTTTTCCCTGCCCGTTGGAGTTTTCCTAATTACTGCGTGGCCTTGAACTGGCATGAGACGAATCTATATCAAAAAAACCAATATCGAAAGCTATCAAAACCCTTTTGAAATAAAATAGGAGAAATCCCATGATGTTATTTCTTCATAATCCCTTAACTTAAAGCCTGCCATTCCAATCGCGTACTTTTAAACACTGCGCTAATATCTGTACAAAACAGATCCATTGATTAATGCAGTCATTCTCATCCAATTATTGTTAAGAAAGGTAATAGCATTCATGAGAAAGTCACGATATACCGAAGAGCAAATCACCAGTGCCATTAAAGCTTCTGAAAACGGAATCAAGGTAAAAGAGATTTGTGATGAGTTGGGCATTTCTGAAGCAACGTTCTACAGTTGGAAAAAGAAATATGCCGGTCTGTCTTCAGAAGAAGGCAGGAAAATCAAGGAGCTGGAGGAGAAGGTTCACAGCATGGAACGTGAGCTACAGTCGCTCTCGTCAGACAAAGAGATGCTGCAAAGCGTACTTAAAAACTTTTTCACCACTAACGATAAACGGCAAGCCGTTAATTTCTTACAGGATACGTTCGACATTGGAACACGCCGTAGCTGCCGTCTGTTGGATATCAGCCGCAGTGTTTACCATTATCCTTACAATCTTGAAAATCAGTAATAGCCCGACGACGATAAACGGAAGCGTAATAGTACCAAAATAAAATATTCTCAAACCTTATTGAAAAGTACAGATCGATTTTGTTACGCGGACAGTTGCTGATGATTCATTTGGTAATCCGCTCTACTACTTGGCTGTAACTTACCCAGACACCAGCTAAAATCTCAATAGCATCAATACTTTCAATGCGCGTTTATCTTTGCAGGCAAAGATAAACGCGCCTAAAGTAACTTTATGCTTTCTAATAAAATCCCCCCTCGCTCGAAAAAAATCGTTAGCTCTGGTGATCATTCTCTTTTTTTTAATGGTTCATTATTCTGATTCATAACTGATGAATTGCAGATGGAGCCAGCCAGGTGAAAAGAGCACTATCCGTGATGCAAAGCCTGTAAAGGCAGCATCGGGTCAGTGATTACCGTAAAAAACAGATTAAAGAGGCTTATCTTTTGGCAGGGCGATACTCCATTGACGGGCACTTAGTGATGTTCCTTCTTATCATTAGCGCCGTTCTCTCTTTAGTATTCCTGTCAGATCAGCTGAATTTTTCTGCTGAAAATTCGAGTTAATACTGGTCTGCGCAGATTAAATCCGTCTCAAAAATGGAGAAATTCACATTGAGTAGGTGGAGTTCACTGTACAAAAAAAGATGTTCTATGGATTAGCGATTATTCTTATAGCCGAACAATCCCTGCCTGTGCCAGACGATCCGGCCAGTTGATGCTATATGAAGCAGAAGAGATGCAGGGTAAAGAGTGATAAAGATCGCATTATTACGATTAAATGACCTGATATCGGGCCAGACGGGTGCCTGACAGCCGCCGGGCTGAACCCTGATGCATTCAGTCCGGCGATAGCGACGTTTACTGGCTGACTTTCAATGACTTTACTACCGGTTCTGGCTTGATAAGCATCGCGCTCACCACTCCCGATATCAGGCAGAGGATACCCATCAGCGTCAACAGTGGTGGCCATGTCTGGCGCAGCAGGAAGGTGTAAGCCAGCCCGGCAAGAATCTCAAATACTATCAGCGGGCCGACCAATACCGTTGGCAGCCGCTGGCTGGCTTCATTCCAGCACAGGGTGCCCAGCCAGGAGCAGAAGAGTGCAATCGCCAGCATCAGCGCGATAAAGACTCCCGGACGCGGGCCGAACGGCAGCACAAATTGTTCCCCGCTAAGATGCAGCTGCCCCATGACCAGCAAATAACCCAGTAACGCCAGCGGTAGCGTCACCACACCCTGCGCGGTAGCCCAGGTGGCAGGACGAATGGCATGTTGCCGGAGCCAGCGGGCGTTACGCAGCGGATACCACGTCCAGCACACCACTGCCGCAAAGGCCAGCGCCATTCCGCTCAGATAGCGCCAGATATCCACCTGATGCGCCCCGCCCTTCAGCTCTGCCACATTGACGCATACCAGCCCGGCGACAATCAGTAACAGTGCCGGAAATAACTTGCGCCAGCGCAGCTGCCCTTCATCTTTGCCGTAACAGAGATTGGCACTGACGGAGATCACCACCGGCAACGTACCAATGATCATGGTGGATATCGGGGCCCCGGTTCGCTGTATCGCCGTGGCAAGGCAGGCGTAATAGAGTAAGTTCCCTACCAGCGTCAGCCGTAGGGCCTCCTGCCAGTCACGACGGGTCAGAGCCAGCAGCCGATGGCGATCCTGCCAGGCAAGCGGCAGCGCAATCAGCCCAAAAGCCAGATAGCGGCCCATCGACTGTAAAGTGCCAGGATAGTCAGGCACCAGCAGCGGCCCGACGAAAATCAGCCCCCACATCAACCCGGCGCTCAGGGCAAATAAAATACCCGTTAACATTGTCTACTCCAGAACGCGATTATGGGGAAAAGTCAGAGCGAGGATTGTAGCAAATTGCGCTTCACCCAGGAGCAGCACATAGCGATTTCTGACAGTGTGATACGAGGGGGAGCGGGAGGCGGTTTAATCGACGCGGCATTTAACGATTGATGCCAATCAGTGCGGACAAATCATGAAGAATAAACGCCAGCCTAACAAACGCATTTTTGTCTGCCATATCGCCAGCTGCATTGACTTATCATTTATTTTTGCCGTGTTTGAATAGCCCTCTCTCCATCATGTCGGGTTAATTATCATGTCAGAAACGCTGACGCTTACGCGCCCGGAGAACGGGCTATCACTGTTTTGTCATCTGCTTAACGGTCGGGTGGTGCCTGGCTCCATCTGGCACAGCGCCACCTGGCGAATGAAGTTTTTGATGCGCTCGCTGGCTTACCCGCTTGCCAGTTTTCAGCATTTACAACATATCGCCACTCAACCTGTCATGAGGGAAGCGCTGTATCTGCAACCAACCTTACCGGGTAAGATCCACCGGCCTTATCTGTATATGGGTCTTTCTGTACGCCAGCGCGTACAGGCACTCAGCCAGCACTACCGATTTGTGCAGCAGGTGCCTTCCCTGATATTGCGCAATGCCCTGCTGTCATCACAGCGCACGGTGCTGCTCAGTTTTAACGGTAAAGAGGGTGAAGAGTTCCAGCTCAGTCTGATCTGCAATGGCCGCTGCGAGCGTGAAGGTGAAGTGAATATGTTGCTGCACTGCAACGGGATCATGCTGGCGATCTTGACCTTCTCCGTGGTGGAGCGGAATGGCCTGCCGGTGATGTTGATAGGAGGGATGCAGGGTGCGCACAGCGAAACACCACATGCGCTGATCCGCTCGGCAACCAAGTCCTGCTATGGGCTGTTTCCTAAACGGATCCTGCTGGAGGGCGCTTCACTGCTGGCGCGGGCTACCGGCATCAGCGCCATTCTGGCGGTCAGCAACCGGGGCCATACCTATCGCAGCCTGCGCTATCGTTTTAAAAAGAAAGAGGTGTTTGTTGCCAGCTATGATGAGTTTTGGCAGTCAGTCAGCGCTGAACCGATTTCACCCCAGCTCTGGCAGCTGCCGCTAACCTTCAGCCAAAAAACAATCGAAGAGATCCCCAGTAAAAAACGTGCAGAGTATCGCCGCCGCTATGACCTGCTGGAGGATCTCAGGCAGCAGTTCGCACGTTTTCACTAAGTGTGTTCAGGGTGCAGGCGACTCTTTTTCAACGTCATCAATCTTCCAGCCATCGCGCTCCTCCACCAGCGTGACCAGCAGATGTTGCTGGTCAGCCGGGTCACGCCCGAGAGTCACGTCACCTGCGGCCCGCTTGCCGTTTAGCGTAAAGCGGCTGACGCTGACATTATTAACCCAACCGTCGCTGTAATCCTGATCTTGCAGGAAATAATCATCGTCCATGCCGTCCGGGCTTTTGATCAGCAGATTAATTTTTTGCAGCAGCCGCTGAGTGACATACTCGTTTAATAACGGGTCATGTTCATCAATCGGGCTCTCTTCTTTATTCAGCGCCGCCAGATACCAACTGTAAAATGCCAGACTGGTGCTCTGGGGATCGTTGTTATGTCCCGCCGCCGCTGCCTGAAAAGCAACGAAGGACATCACCAGTATCAGCAACCACTTTTTCATGCAAACCATCCCGGATAACACTGCTATTGTTCTGTACGCCCACAGGCCGCCAGTGATTGTATTGAATTTACCCGGCTAATCCAGCCTATTTCCCCCGACTTTGCCCGCTTTTTTAGTAACTGTTTATCGCAACGTCTCTTTTAGTTACGGCACGGGAGCCACCTGTACCGCCAGCCGCCCCCGTGAGCTACGACAGCGGCACCTTATGCCCAGTGTTTCTTCTTGCTGGTTTTACCAATACCTGGATTGCAGCTGTTGGTCGGATCCAGCTGATGGAAATGGTGCTGATGCTCTTCAGAGGCGTGATAAAGATGGCCAATATTATGTTCAGCCGGATATTTCGCCCCGCGCTGGTCAAGATACGCCAGGACTGCGGCTTTAAACTTCACGCTATCAACGCCGGGCTTGAGGATATAGTCCTGGTGATTCACCAGGCAGAAGAAGTGCCCGCAGCAGGAGTCTTCCAGCACCTGTGCCTGCAACTCTGGCGGCAGGCGGATCATCCAGCGATCGTCGTTACGGCGCAGCGCCACATCAAAAGCAATCAGCCGATCGTCGGTATTAATCCCGGCGTACTCACAGTAAAACACCGTGCACGCCCCGACGCCGAAACGCACCAGAAATGCATCCTTCTGCTCCGCTTGCGTACAGTGGAACCATTCACCGTTGCGCGTGGCAAAGTAAGCCGTCAGCAGCC
This sequence comes from Erwinia sorbitola, assembly GCF_009738185.1. Taxonomy (NCBI): domain Bacteria; kingdom Pseudomonadati; phylum Pseudomonadota; class Gammaproteobacteria; order Enterobacterales; family Erwiniaceae; genus Erwinia; species Erwinia sorbitola. Next base: position 4,265,097 of record NZ_CP046509.1, read on the forward strand.
GGCTCATCTGTGGCACTTCATCACGTGCTACTTTGATCATCAAATGATGCTCATAGCGGCGATGATAGGAGAGCAGACGCGGCGCAACGGTGGATGGCATGATGTAATTGCCCCACTGGATCAGTCGATCGATAGTATTGTGCGGCAGCAGCCGGAGTTTTTTCACCAGCGCATCCCAGCGCGCTTTTTTCTGCATCAATGCCGGCAGCGCCGCCGGGCCGAAACGCTTTATCGACAAGAACATATGGCGCGCATAGCGCAGAGTCAGCCGGAATGCGTTGCGGTGAATGTATTCCGCCTGAATCGGCAGCGTATCCAGCTGTTCAATCAGATAGCGGCGCAGCTCAAGCAGTACCTGCTCATCGTTGGTGCCGATATAGAAGGTATCTTCCTGCGGCGTGGCATCAAAGGTGGCGAGGCGCACCGCAAAAACGATCACTTTTCCGGCGCAGCCCGCGCTGTCATGCAAATATTGCGGGTTGCCGTTAAAACGCGTAGGGGTGGTGGCATCCACATCTTTAATCACCCCGGCGTAGTCATCGGCCCAGATTTTTCCTTCCCAGTCAGGAGCGGTACCGGTGGTGTAATCCCCTGCTTCCAGCCGGGCGATCATCTCTTCGGGTGTACTTCCCAAATCGATCCCAAGATGGTTAATCAGATCCAGTTCACCGCTGTCATCGATTTGTGCAAACAGGGATTTTTCGGTAAACGCCGGGCCTCGCTGTAACAGCGATCCGCCAGAATTATTGCAGATACCGCCCACCACCGATGCGCCAATGCAGGATGATCCAATCACTGAGTGCGGCTCTTTGTTCCACGGCTTCAGGCTGGTTTCCAGCTCGGTCAGCGTACTGCCCGGGAAGGCGATAACCTGCTGTGCATTATCAATAACCTGCACACCTTTGATTTTACGCGTACTGACAATCACAACCGGACGATCGTAATCATTGCCGTGCGGCGTCGAGCCGCCAGTCACACCGGTGTTCGATGCCTGCATCAAGATAATGGTGTCATTTTGCTGACAGACCTTGAGCACCTGCCACAGTTGCAGCAGCGTTTCCGGCAGCACCACCGCCAGCGCATCCCCATGCCCCACGCGGAAGCCTTTGCAGTAATACGCTTTCTGGTAACTGTCGGTGATTAGATTGTGCGGGTCGACGAGGTCGCCCAGTTGTTGCAGGGTCAAAGTGTGTTGCATGTTATCGCTGCCTCTCCATAGCGCATTTTTTTAGCAACAGCGATTGTACCCCTGGGGATCAGCATGGGCCAGCATGCCAGGGGGATTATCTGTCAACTGTGAGCACGAACAGCGAAACGGCTTTGTCCACCACGAATAATTTTTTTTCATCTCATCCCCCCGTCAGTAATGAATAAATAGTTATTTTTTGCTGCCGGATAGGAAAATCTTCTTTATGCAAATTTTATTCACTTTTTATGCATATTAAAAACTTTTTCGCTGTTTTTCAGAAACTTGAATGTGATCAAAAAGTGAATAATTACGTATTTTAGTGTGTTGACTTTGTTACAGAGCAGCGCCAGCATGTGCAACAGTTTCTGGCCCCAGTTGATTCTTAACTCACTGATAATACAGCGGGTAGGGGAGATTTTTCCTGCTAATAAGAACAGATCGAGAGGATGCTATGTCTGACCAGGAAAACGCCACGCAAAACCTGCACCGAGGCCTGAGTTCGCGCCATATCCAGCTTATCTCACTGGGAGGTGCCATCGGTACCGGGTTGTTTATGGGAGCAGGTAAAACCATCGCTGTGTCCGGCACCTCGATCCTGATCACCTATGTGGTGGTGGGTTTCTTTATGTATATGGTGATGCGGGCCATGGGTGAGCTGCTGCTGACCCGGCTGGATTACCGCTCCTTCGCAGATTTTGTTTCCGACTACCTCGGCCCGAAGGCCAGCTTCTTTCTCGGCTGGTCGTACTGGCTTAGTTGGGTGGTGACCTGTATTGCTGATGTGGTGGTGTGCGGTGGGTATATGCAGTTCTGGCTACCCGAACTGTCGCCGTGGATCCCGGCGCTGATTACCCTTGGGCTGCTCTGTCTGTTTAATCTGCTGTCGGTGAAAATGTTTGGCGAGGCTGAGTTCTGGTTTGCGATTATTAAAGTGATCGCCATCGTCGCGCTGATTGTTACCGGCATCTGGATGATTGCCAGCGGCTGGACATCGCCAGATGGCGTCACCGCCTCGCTGCACAATCTCAGCGATCCGCAGGTATTCCTGCCACACGGTATCGTCGGCTTCTTTGCCGGTTTCCAGATCGCAATTTTCTCCTACACCGGCATCGAGTTGCTGGGCACCATGAGCGCTGAGACAAAATCGCCGGAGAAGGTGCTGCCGAAGGCTATCCGGGCGATTCCGCTGCGCATTATTATCTTCTATGTACTGTCGATGGTGGTGATCATTGCCGTGACCTCCTGGCAGCATATCTCGCCGGATACCAGCCCGTTTGTTACGCTGTTTGCCAGGGCCGGGCTGCCTGCTGCTGCCGCAGTGATTAACTTTGTTGCCCTGACGTCGGCAATGTCATCTGCTAATAGCGGCGTCTACTCCAGCACGCGAATGCTGTACGGCCTGTCGCTGGAGCAGCATGCTCACTGGCAGTTTCGCACTCTGTCGCGCACCACTCGCATTCCGGTACGCAGCCTGATGTTCTCCTGCTTCTGTATGCTAAGTGGTACGCTGCTGCTGTTCCTGGTGCCGAACGTTATGACGCTGTTTACCGTGGTGTCGACGCTGGCGGCAATTCTGGTGATTTATACCTGGGGGATGATTCTGGTGGCGTATCTGGTGTATCGCAAACGCAGCCCGGAGCTGCACCAGCGCTCGACGTTTAAAATGCCCGCCGGGATTCTGATGAGCTGGCTGACGCTGCTGTTCTTTCTGTTTTCACTGGTGGTGATGGTGTTTGATCCGGATACGCTGATGGCGCTGTGCGCAATGCCGCTGTGGTTTATTTTGCTGGCGTGGGTCTGGCGCGTGAAGCAGCGCCGGGAACAGGCGGATGTGGTTCATGCTGCTTAGAGCGTAGGGCGAGGCAAACCTCGCCCGTTCTTCCTGCGGGCAGTTGGGGTTACAGTACGCCCTGTGCCAGCATCGCATCGGCCACTTTAACAAACCCGGCAATATTCGCGCCGTGCACGTAGTGGGTCTGCTTCCCTTCCCCGCCGTGCTCTACGCAGGCGTGGTGGATATCCAGCATGATATGTTGCAGGCGAATATCGACCTTCTCAGCTTTCCAGCTCAGACGCGCCGCATTCTGCGCCATTTCAAGGCCGGAAGTTGCCACACCGCCCGCATTCGCGGCTTTACCCGGAGCAAACAGCACGCCGGCATCAAGGAAGGCATCGGTCGCCTGAATGGTGGTGGGCATATTGGCCCCTTCGGCTACCGCTTTGACACCATTGGCGATCAGCTGACGCGCCGCAGGCAGGTCGAGTTCGTTCTGCGTTGCGCAAGGTAAGGCGATATCCACCGGTACGTTCCAAGGCTGCTGCCCGGCAAGATAGACCAGGTTGAGTTCCCGCGCATAGTCTTCCACGCTGCCGTAACGCACGTTTTTGATGTCAGCCAGCAGCGCCAGCTTCTCAGGAGTAAACCCGGCTTCATCCACCACGGTGCCGCGCGAGTCAGAGGCGGTGAGCACGCGCGCGCCCAGCTCCATCGCTTTTTCAATGGCGAACTGTGCCACATTGCCTGCACCGGATACCGCGACGCTACTGCCTTCAAAGCCCAGCCCATGGCGTTTTAACATCGCATCAGTGAAGTATACCAGGCCATAGCCGGTGGCTTCCGGGCGGATCAGGCTTCCGCCAAACGACAGACCTTTGCCGGTAAACACGCAGGCGGTGTTATTCGACAGCTTTTTCATCATCCCGGCCATAAACGCCACTTCACGACCGCCAACGCCGATATCGCCCGCAGGGACATCGGTATCAGGACCAAGGTGTCGATACAGTTCTGTCATCAGCGCCTGGCAGAAGCGCATCACTTCCGCGTTACTTTTACCTTTCGGATTAAAATCAGACCCGCCTTTACCGCCGCCCATTGGCAACGTGGTCAGCGCATTTTTAAATGTCTGCTCAAAGCCCAGGAATTTCAGAATCGACAGGTTCACCGATGGGTGGAAACGCATTCCCCCTTTATAAGGGCCAATCGATGAGCTGAACTGCACACGCCATGCGCGGTTTACCTGAACCTGACCTTTATCATCCGTCCATGCAACGCGGAACTGGATCACTCGTTCCGGTTCGACCAGCCGCTCCAGCAGACTTTGTTCCTGATACTGGGGATTACGCTCAAGGAATGGCCACAGCGAAGTGAACACTTCGCGTACGGCTTGCAGATATTCCGGCTGGTGCGGGTCGCGCTGCTGAACAGAGGTAAGAAAAGACTCCAGAGAGTGAAAAGCTGTCATGACTAATTCCTTGTTCGAAATGATCTAACTCTGATGCGGATAGGTATTGTTAGGGTAATCAGAGAGATGATGTTGTGCTTCTGGGACTATATCACCGGCTTTACGAGGTACAACAAAAAACTTATGACCTGCAATTCGCAGGTAAAAGAGGCTGATAAGTCGCCAGGCGGCATCAACACTGAGCACAAGCGTAAAATCTTATCTTCCTGCCATAAGAAAAAGTTATCACCAGGCGACTTTTCATAAATGTTGATGATTATGGCCTGCCTGCTGGCAGCGAGAGAGTGTCGAATCAATATCCGTATCCGATACTAAAAAAGGCCTTTTAATGACAAGGGATAACCATCGATTATTTTTACCTGCATGCAGACTTTATTTCTCCTTATTTCCCTTACAAAGGGATTATTCTATTCATCACTCACAACAGTTAACCCGCTTATAAATGTAAACTTTGGCAATACAGGTTGCCGTTAATATTTGAGTATGATTCCATCAATCCTCCAGACATTTCGCTTTGCACCTGAGAACAATAATGATGAAGCCGGATAGTAAAATTATTCAGGAAATGCCGATCGGACTGTTGCTGATAAATGAGCACTCGCGCAATGGAAAAGCCAATAAACAGCAGGCGCTGTCACTGTTAACGGCCCAGGGGATTCAGGTGATTGAACCTGAGCCACACGACCGCCGCAACAGCAGTGAGATTATTCTCGCCTACGCTGACCGCATCGATATGGTGATTATTGGTGGCGGGGACGGCAGCCTGAACGCCGCCGCCAAAGGATTAATGCATAGCGGACTGCCGCTGGGTGTGCTGCCGCTCGGCACCGCCAATGATTTCGCGCGCACCATCGGTATCGCTCATGATCTTACCCTGGCGGTAAAAACGATTGCTGCCGGGCATCAGCGCCCCATCGACTTAGGTGAGGTCAACGGCCATCCGTTTTTCAATGTCTCCAGCATCGGTTTTTCCGCTACGCTGGCGCACCATTTAACTGCGGAATCCAAAAAACGCTGGGGCACCTTTGGCTATGCGCTGGCGGCGTTTAAGCTGCTAAAACAGAGCCGCCCGTTCAGCGCCACCCTTGAGTATGACGGCATCGCCGAGAAGGTAAAAACGGTGCAGGTTTCCGTTGGTAATGGCCGCTTCTACGGCGGTGGCATGACGGTGGAGCAGAGCGCTGCGCCAGACGATGGTCGCCTGGATATTTACAGCCTGGAAGTGGCGCACTGGTGGGAAATGATCGCTCTGCTACCCGCCCTGCGGCGCGGCACCCACGGGCGCTGGCGTAAAGTGCGAACCTTATCCACCACCGCCATGACGCTGACCACCCGTCGGCCCCATAATATTAACGCTGACGGTGAGCTGATCGGGCAGACGCCCGCCCGATTTTCCATCAGGCCACATGCAATTAATGTTTTTGCTCCAGAGGGCTGAGGAAGCAGATTGCCCGTAGCTCTGCGAGCAACGATAGCGGATATTTATTTTTACTTTAATATGCTGAGTAATTCACTCATCAGCTCAGAAGCATCCTGTTTATAGTCCGATTCCCACCGTTTTTGCCAGTCAGTGGGTTTACCCTCCTGTTCCCATTCAGAAAGAGCGCATGCGTTGATGATTTCTAATTCAAACCATAGCTGATGATATTCGGCCTTGCTTTTTTCATCCTCAAAAAGCTCACTTATCCGATCGAGGTATTCTGCATAGCTAACAAAGCGTGCAAAACTAACCAGATCATTCAATGACTGATAATGTAACAGCAAAGTTGTAATGTCCGCCTTGGGCTAAGTTAAGATGTCCGGCGTGTATAATCAAGTAAGGATTACCATGACGGCTCTCGCAGCGGAGTTTTTCACTTTGGATGAAGTTAACCGACTCAAGATAATTCAGGACGTCATCGACCGGCGTCTGACAACACAGATGGCAGCTCAGCGGCTTGGGATATCCGACCGTCAGTGCCGCCGTCTTCTTGCGCGTTATCGTGAAGATGGTCCACTTGGAATGACCAGCCGTCGCCGTGGTAAAGCAAGCAACCATCAGTTGCCGCAGGGACTGGCTGCTTATGCGCTCAATATTATTCGAGAACGCTATAACGATTTCGGCCCGACACTGGCCTGCGAAAAGCTGTCTGAGGTTCATGGCGTACATATTTCCAAAGAAACTGTGCGTAAGCTGATGACTCAGGCCAGTTTGTGGGTCCCACGTAAGCAACGTGCGCCAAAAATTCAGCAGCCTCGTTACCGTCGTGCCTGTGCCGGTGAACTCATACAAATCGACGGCTGTGATCATCACTGGTTTGAAAACCGGGGACCTAAGTGTACGGCACTGGTTTACGTAGACGATGCAACCAGTCGTTTAATGCAGCTTCGTTTTGTGAAATCTGAGTCTACTTTCACCTATTTTGAAGCGACCCGTGGCTATATCGAAAAACATGGTAAACCGCTGGCACTGTACAGCGACAAAGCCAGTGTATTCAGGATCAACAATAAAAATGCAACCGGCGGCGACGGCGATACACAGTTTGGCCGTGCGATGCATGAACTGAACATTCAGACCATCTGTGCAGAAACCAGCGCAGCAAAAGGTCGTGTTGAGCGGGCGCATCTGACCCTTCAGGACAGACTGGTCAAGGAACTCAGGCTTCAGGGCATCAGCACCATGGAAGCTGCAAACGCATTTGCCGAAGAGTTCATGAACGATTACAACCGACGTTTCTCAAAAGCGCCTCGCTAGGAGTTCGATGTTCACCGGGAACTGGATGTCGATGATGATCTTGATATGGTGTTTACTTGGCGTGAAGCCCGCCGCGTGTCGAAATCACTCACGGTGCAATACGACAAAGTGCTTTATCTCATTGAAGACAGTGAATTCAGTCGTCGGGCGATTGGTAAATATATTGATGTTTGGCATTACCCTGACGGACATAAAGAGCTCCGGCTTAATGGCGTATCACTTCCCTACTCCACCTATGACAAACTGTCTGAAATCGATCAGGGTGCCATTGTGGACAATAAACGTCTTGGCCGTGCGCTGGAAATGGCGCAACTGGTGCAGGCCGAACGGGATAATAACCGGTCACAATCAGTGCCATCCGGTGACGGCCCTTCACGCAGGCGCAAAGCCCCTACGACGAAGAAATCCCAGCGTTCTTTGGATCAGGACGATATGTTCAATGCACTTGTAAAACTTCAGTCGCGTTCTGAAGAAATATTTGGGAAGAAACAGATATAAAAAGCCCAAGTGATTAATTCGGACCATTATTCCTGTCAGTTTTTAGTCTGAGTAACATGTGTAGCAGATGCTACTTCGTCGTAATAGCCTATCAAAGGTTTCCTGTCTATCGGAACTTCTGTGCCTTACAAATAAGGCACAGAACCCACAATATACAAGCAATTTAGCAGTTAAGAACGTTTCCTATCACGTTGAAGTTCTTCTAAAAATTTTGACACCAATTCAAGGTCTTGGGTTATCTCATCAATTGTCGGATATGGGTCACCAATCTCTGAAGCACTGTCATGTCCAGTGAAATATGTACTGCACTTCGTCATGCTAATTTCAACACGATCAATGTCATTTTGGGACAAATCAAGTAGGCGTGATAAACGCTGTGTAGCAACTCCTCTTTCAAATCTTGTTACTACTTTGTTGAGCAATTTTTCTTCTACAAGCCTTTCCCAGCATTCACGTAAGAGACCATAAAATGAACGTGATGCAAGTCTAAACTCTGCTACAGTCCCTTCCTTATCTATCCGTCTTAGCTTTTGAACTTCCGAGCGAAGATAGCTTATGCGCCTTCCTGTTGTTAAAGCTTCCCATGGTGGTGAATCTCTAACAATACCGGCATAACTGCGCGATCTATCTAAAGCAATTCCATCGTGCAGTGCATTCGTTGATTCGGCCGCTTCGAGCAATAGTTTATAAAAAACGATATTATGGGTGAAGATAATAACTTGTCTCTCCACTGATTCTTTAACTAATCGCAAAGCAACGCGACGACTCCATTCATGGCTCAAAGAATTTACTGGATCATCAAATATTACAGCTGATTTTCTTTTATCAGCCTTCATCTCAGCAAGAAAACTTGCTATTGCTATACAACGTTGTTCTCCTTCACTAGCAACCTTGGCTACAATTGGTTCATTTGCTTCAGCAATAACTAATTTAAATTGCTGTTGTCCTGTACGATTACGTGAATCAACATTTACGGTGAAACGATTAAAACCAAATGCATTAAGCTCATGATTAAATGCTTGAATTAGTGGTTGAACAATTCCAGTTCTGTAAAGCTGGGAAGCCAGATTTGATATTTGCCGAGTTCCGCAGTCAGAAATCACCTTTTCCCATTTTTTAATTATCTTATAACGTTGAATATTACTTCTTATAGATTTATTGTTTTCCAGGGCATACTTTTTATCTTCGATAAGTTGTAGTTCTGATTCATTTTTTGATATTAGTGACAGGAGATCATCGTCTGTTTGCAATGATTCGATTTGTGTCGTTATATTGTTAATTATGGAGTCAATGAACGAGATGCAACTTGTGTCAATAGTGTTATCGTTATTCCACCCTGTGAAATCCGTAGAGCACAATAATTCTTTCCGCTGTTGTAGATCTGAAAATAATTTTTTAATTGAGTCGCTAATACCGACCTGAAATGATTCAAGCAACGTTAAAGCAGCTTGATAAGGAACTAAGTTAATATTGTATGATTTTATTTTTTGAATGGCGTTAGAATATAATAATTGTGCATCTTTAGCATCGCTGGACGTTTTATCAGTAAGATATCTATTCAATGATGCTTGATTATGTTCACTCTCAACCCCTACTTTTTGCAGGCACAGAGGGCAAATATCCCCATTTTTTAATGGGAACGATTGTGTTTTCGCATCATGCGCAATGAATTCCTTTGCAGCTAACCAAAGAGTTTGCCAAGTCAACCCAGCTACGTTTTCTAAAGGTAGCCCTTGTAGGGTTGCTTGTCGTAATTCTTCTGCCGTAATTTGCTTGAGATTTCTATCTATGAATAATCCTTGAATGTATGTTATTGCATTATCATCTAGCAACTTTAATGTTCTTTCACAAAAATCCTTCAAAGGATTAATGACACTCTTATTATGATTGAGAGTTTTTTTTGTTTGCTCTGCTGTCTGTAATTTAAGTTGTGCAATCGACTGTCTTAATGGTTCAATTCTGAATAACTCCGCAGGCGATGCTACATGTTCTCTCAGCTCCGACTCCATTGTTTCAGAGCTTATGTTGTTAATAAATTTAGCTGTTAGACTTTGAGATTTGCGTTCAGTGAGAGTGATTAATCCATTTCCTGGCATTATATCTTCTTCAGCAATCGCTTTAACTTTATTTATAGCATTTATTAATTCTGAAAGTAGATTAAGCCCCGCAGGTTTAAATCCAAGGCTATCTTCTTTATTTACATAATGATGTGCAGATGAACTATCGAAAACACGTATTGATTTTAGAAGATCATTACTTTGAAATTTTTTATCCCATGAGAAATCTCTAACACCGCTATCACAATTAACCGAGATTTTCGCTTGAGGGGGAGGATTTGTTATTGAAAAAACATTACCGATGATTTCAGGACTATCACCTCTTGTTAAACATGCGTTTTTCAAAATTGATGCGTAACTTGATTTACCAGCACCATTATCACCATAAACAATAAATAAGCCACTTTGTGGGAATTTTAATGTCTGATTTTCTGCTAATGCAGCAATCCCCTTTACACTCGAAAGAGAATTTAGCGAAACTTCATGTTGTTCAGATTTATATCCAGAGAAATCAATATTAGAAGAATAGTATGAATAATTAATATCATGATCTTCTAAGCCATTTTCCATTCTTGCCACATGAAGTATTTCATCGAGGCAGTTTTGATTTAATTCACCATGCCTAAGAGCCAGTCGAACTGAGTGTCTCCACCAAACAGGTTTGTTCTGAATCCACTGAGCAATCTCCTCAATAGGTGCCATCGTCTAGCCTCTTCATAATCATCGGTTTAGGTAGATATCATATTTGAGAGGGGCTGTATCATCAATCCAATAAGTTGAATGAACATAGTAATGTGATCGGAGGTATCTTTTGTTTGTTATGGACATTTGAACTTTGCCCCACCCCGGACATCTCTACTTAGCCTTGACACCGGCCCGCTCGTTGAGGGCGGGCCAGGCTGTGAAGCTCTGCGGGACGGCTGCGCATAATACCCGCACATTATGTTTAATGGCCGTGCGCCGGGAACTGCCTTACAGAGGGCATAGGCAGCAAGGCCCGGTGCGCAGCCATTTACCCCCGCGCACACTGATGCTGATGAAGGCAGATCGCCGCAGAGTCGCGGCGCTCTGCCGTCCACGGAACCACTGCTCTCACAGGGAACCGGCTAACTTTTCTGATAACGACCCGCTATTTTTCTGGCAGTATGCAGGACACGCAGGATACTGACCACCTTCCCTTCAACGACATAGATGATGATGAACGGGAAGCGGGGCACCACCAGTTTACGATGCCGCGCTGTTCTTCCGGCTTTTGTACCGGCCAGCGGATTCTCTTTAAGGATGCCAGTCATGCTGACGAACTTATCGTCTGTAGCGCTGGCTACCGACAGGCCAGCTTCCTGGTACAGATAACGGAAGATGGCCTCCCTGTCTGCCTGAGCCTGCCTTTCCCAGCGGATCGTTTGTGTCACAACCTGCCCCGCGCTGCCTGCGCTTTCAGTTCGTCCATTCGACTGCTCATCTCATCATCACTGATGAAGCTGGCTTCACCAGCATCATAGCGACTGAACGCCGCTGTTATCTGCTGTTCGAGCCAGGCATCATGTTGACCGTCCTGATACTGTCGCTCCTCTGCAGCAAGCTCTTCAGCCCGCTGACGCATGATTTCCGTCAGGCTGGTCTTCTGCCGCTCTGCCGCCTGCATCGCCAGACGCTTGGTTTCATCATCTATCCTGAAGTGGATTGTGCTCATTTTGCATGCTCTTTGTGGTGTCGACTGTGGTGTCGACTGTGGTGTCATTATGACTTTTATTTTCACCGCTGTCAGCGGAACATTCCGCCGGATGTGTACTCGTATGGACCGCCTGCAACGCACGGATACTCACCTGCGTGCTGCCGCCGCTCACCCCCGACGCTATCCCTGCGGCCAGCGTGGCCAGCGCGCTCAGGTTTTCCTTCTGCCCTGACGTCAGCCTGCTGCTGTCCGCCGTTCCGTACAGCGCCAGCGCTATGGCCGGGGCCGCAAGCTCTCCCGTCACGCCGCCCGCTGCACCCGCCGCCGCACTTCCTCCGCTCAGTTCCGCCACCACGCCACCCAGCAGCGCATGCCCCAGCGCGTTGCTCGCCTTCTCCTGTGTGCTCTGCTCTCCGTACGGCTTGTTCTGCGTCGTCAGGCTCTTCACCACGCCCGCAAGATACGGCGCCGCATCGTACCCGACAGCGCCAGGGTGAACCAGCTCACCACCCGACAGCTAGAGCCGGAAGTGATAACCACGCTGAAGCAGCTCTGTAAGAAGCTCTCCGACCGTAAACAGCGGGAGATAGCGGCGTTTATTGAACTGGTTACCACGCCGCAGAAGCGGCCCCGGAAGATACCGGAAGGGAAGGTGGAGTGGCGGCTTGTTTGAGGTAACTGGCCGGTTATAAAGTAAAACCCCAGCCACTGAAGGCTGGGGCTTGTCAACTTACTGGTTTGTTTTTTTACTGTGCTTATGCTCTTGTAACCGGGCTTTTATCCAGATACCAATTCCCGACAACATCCCAGCAGAAGTACCTACTTTTACAGAATACAAAATATCCTTTTTCCAATCGAAAGTTAAAATATCAGTTTTGAAAAACGCTATTGCCCTGCCAAGAAGACAGCCTGTCATTGTTATTAAAAAAACAGAAATAATACATAGTATTACCAGCGCAAGCAGAGTGTTTAAATTAACATTTCGATTATTTTTTAGTTGATTTATCAGCTTCATCGAGTGTTCCTTTTACTGTATTACCAACGGCTTCACTGGCAACTGATCCTCCAATATTGCTGATAATATCTGCCGTTCCTTCTTTTACAGAAGTTCCTAAAGTTCCGGATATAACCTTGCCTGTACCGCTACCAAGCACGGATCCCAACCCGGTACTAATAACAGAGTTCGTCGGATCTTCACCTTTAATACCACTTCCAATCGCAGCACCACCCATATTTATTCCAGCTGATGTACCGATACCTTTACCCGTAGTAACTGCTGCTGTCACGCCAGCCATAATCGCATCCACGTAGCTGAATGGATCATTTCCGCTGAGCTGGGCAACAGAGTTAACCCCCATACCGATTGCCGCATTCAGCGCCATTCCCTCTTTTATCGTGGTGCCAAGCACACTGCTCCCAAACATCAGCGGCGCATCACCAATACTGGCGTTCGATTTATGATAACCCCAGGTATTCATAATGGTCTGCGCTTTAGCCATAGCCTCAGAGTCAGGATTTCGTTTTATATAATCCTGCCCCGATAGCAGACCTTTAACCAGCTCCTGCGACACGGCCGGGCCATATTCCTTCTCCATTTCACAGGCATATTACTGAACCTCCAGCGTGGCTGGAGGTTTTCTGTGCACAAATAAAAACCCAGCACGATGACTGGGTATTTATTATGATGGGCCAACCCATGTTAATTTAGGTTTCAAATCGTCAGGTACTATATTAAAAAGCTTTTTTATATAAATAAGATGTTGATTGTAATTTGGTGACACATCCTCATTACATTTCTCAACGTAATACTTTGCTTGGTTATTTAAAAACCATATATCGTGTTCTGTAAAATTCTTATCCAGGATAGATACGGTCAAATTATGAACAAGTTCAGCTTCCAGATAACAAGATAAGTTCAAGCTTTTTTCTTTCTTTTCAAGTCGCTGTAGATTTCGTATGTAAGGTAGTGCAAGCCCTAACATTTTCACGTATATTTCATTTTTATACATGTAGCTATCCACTTGATTAATATTCATAAAATATATCACTTTCTTTTCGGCATCGAAGAGGCTCCAGCCGGAGCATTTTTAGTCTGAGTCCACGAGCCATTTTGTATAAGTTTTTCAACATACGAAACATCTCCTGTTTTTTTATATATTTCCTGAGCTGCAACCATCCTGTGATTACCTTCAGATATATAGTAACTTCCTTTGCTATCAACATATCCAGCTATACGCCCTTCAGGTGCTGTAAATTTATAATTACCACTCACCATATCGTTTTTAAGCTGATCTACCTGCTGTGGATTCCGTAATCCAACTTGCATACTTTTTATTGCGAATGGAATGCCACCTTGAGATAAGTTGGTTAAGGTAGATCTTGCTAATTGTACTAACTCCTTTGTCACTAACCCACCCGAAAGCAACATGGCCTGATTTTCCGGATCAGCAACCAACGTCGCAAATTTTACCCAGTCCGGCGTAGTGACATCTATCTTCGTCAGATCCTGCGAGTTCCAGTACTGAACATAGGCTTTCGCCTCATCATCACGCATGACATCCAGGCCAAAAATATCACCCATCCATTCAGGCCGTTCCGTCGCCTGAATCCCGCCTTCAGCCAGTGGTTTGTCCCATTCTTTGGCCGTTAGGGGTTTATCTTTCAGGTTACTGTCAACCTGTGCGCTTTGCTCGTCACTGATTTTTTTCCATTTATCAATGATGGGCTGGCAGTTCTCACCGGCGCTGCGGCAGGCCTGCATTTCCTTATCAAACGTCAGCGCCTGATCTGAGTGCAGATAGTTATTCTCCACCGCATTTTTCCCTGCCTGAGCACCCGTCACCGCATCCGCCGTACTGCCGCCGCTCACCCCCGACGCTATCCCTGCGGCCAGCGTGGCCAGCACGCTCAGGTTTTCCTTCTGCCCTGACGTCAGCCTGCTGCTGTCCGCCGTTCCGTACAGCGCCAGCGCTATGGCCGGGGCCGCAAGCTCTCCCGTCACGCCGCCCGCCGCACCCGCTGCCGCACTTCCTCCGCTCAGTTCCGCCACCACGCCACCCAGCAGCGCATGCCCCAGCGCGTTGCTCGCCTTCTCCTGCGTGCTCTGCTCTCCGTACGGCTTGTTCTGCGTCGTCAGGCTCTTCACCACGCCCGCAAGATACGGCGCCGCACCCTGCGCCAGCGCCCTCCTGATGTCCCCTCCGGCCAGACCCTGTAGCGCGCTCACCACCGCATTCACGCCCGTGCTCACGCTGCCGCCCGTCTGCGCGCCATTCCGGCTCAGGGCATCCTCATACGCCAGCTGCCACGCCTTCTCCTTCACCGCCTGCCGGCTGTCGTCCACCACCGGATCGACACGTTTCGCATCCGCAAGCTCCGCCCCCGCCCGGCCCTCATACTCCCGCTGCCGGGCTTTATCCGCCAGCGCTGCCGTCGCCTCACGCGTTGCCTTCGTCGCCTCGTGCGTGTTGTAGATGTCCAGCGCCTGCGAGGCGATATCGCTCACCAGCTGCGCCTGCTGCAGCCGTTTCTGCTCTTTCTCTTTGTTAAAGATCGGCGTGATGCTGCCGTCGTTGGCATGCGCCGTATCACGACTCAGCCCGCTCACGTCCTGCTGCTGATTCGCAGTGTCGCGCACCGTGAGGCGGCCCGCGCTCACCGCCGACTTCGTGGTGCCTTCCGCATGGCCCTCACTCCCGGAGCCGGATACCGGCAGGGCGCTGACGTTGCTTAACAGGTTCGCACCCACCGGGCCGCCGCTGTTAAAGCCCGCGCTCTGGTGTTCGGTTTTATAGTCCGCACGGTTATGGATATCTGACCAGCCCAGCGTCCCGGTGTCCAGCCGGTTTTTATCCGCCGCCGCCGTCGAGGATATCACCGCCCCGTCAAGCCGGGTATGCTCACCCACCCTGATATCATAGCCGCCGCTGCCTGCATACAGCCCTGTCTGCTCTTTCACCGAGTCGAAGCGACTCTTCATCCTGTCGCGGCTGACGTTCACGTTAGCCGACCCGGTCATGGAGCCGAACGTGAAGCTGCCGCCCGCGCTGACGTTCTGCTGCTTCGCATCGTAGCTGTCGCTGTCCTGCTCCGAGGCCAGCGTCAGATGGCGGCCGACGTCGGCTGCCACCGTCTCTCCGCTCACCTGCGCGCCCCTGAGGGTGGTGTCGCGACCGCTGGTCAGGCTGACTGCGCTGCCCGCGTCCAGCGTGGTTTCGGTATGCGTCAGACCGCGGCCCGTCTCATGGCCTTTTCCGCCGTTGACGCTGGCCGATACGCTGATGCCGAAGCCGCCGGATCCCACCCCGATCCCCACGCCCACGCTGCCTCCCCTGCTGCTGTTTTTACCGTCGGTGCTTTCCGTGTTCTGCGCGGAGAGCAGATGAATATCGCGGCCGGCGTCGAGCGACAGGTCTTTACCCGCTTTCAGCTGGCTGCCCGCGATGCGGATATCCCCGCTGTCCGGCCCGTTTCCCCGCCCGGTGGCGGTGATGCTCAGGCTGCCGCCCGCCGTCAGGCTGCTCCCCTGCGACTGGCTGCTTCCGGTCACCGTCTCGCTCTTCGAGGACTGGCTGCCGTAAGAGAGGCTGACGCCGACGGTGTTGGTCGCCCCTTTTGCTGCGCCATCAGCGTCTTTACTCATGCCGCCGGCGGCATTTTTCGCATCCGCGGCTTCCGTCACGGCACTGTCATGATCGTAGGCCTGCACGCCCTGTGCGCCCGAGAGGATCGCCTTGGTGCCCTGCAGCGCCTGCAGCCGCCCGTCGCCCTCTTTTCTCGCCTGCTGTGCCGTGCTCACCGCCGTGTTCACCGCGCTTCCCACCGTACCCGACAGCGCCAGGGTCAACCCGCTCTGCCTGCTTTCAACGCTCTCCTCACGCCGGCGCTTATCGTAGCCCGGGTCGATCTGCACGCTGTCACCGGCGATCGACAGGTCTCTGCCCGCCACCAGGTCGGCGCCGCCGATATGGACGCGGTTCCCCGCCGTGATGCTGACGTTACCCTGGCGGCTGCCCACCGTGCTCACGCTCTGGCTCTGCGTGGTGGCCTTTTCATCAACCTGATGCCGCGTTGACTGGCTGCCCACCGTAAAGCCGATGCCGCCGCTGCTCATCAGCCCGCTCTTCTTCTTCTCCTCCAGCAGATAGCGGGACGCCGTCTCCGTCGCCGCAGCGATCTCAGCGTTGTTGCCCGCCGCCAGCGTCACGTCCTTATCCGCAACGATGGCGGAACCCCTCACCGCCAGGTCACGTCCGGCACTCACGCTGACGCTTTCACCACTGAGCAGGGATCCCTGTTCGTGAGTGTCGCGGTCGTCCTGCACCCTGTGGCTGCTGCTTTTCGACAGCACGCCTTTTTTCTCGCTGCGCTCCTCCGAGAACGCCGACTCACGGTCGGTGGCGCTGTTTATCAGCACGTCCCGCTTCGCCTGCAGCGCTATCGCGCCCTCCTCGCTGTGCAGCGTGCTGCCCGTAACGGCAATATCGCTTTCACGGGCAATGACCGTCACGCCGCGCTGGCCGCTCAGGGTGCTGCCCGTGCCGCTGTCGCGCACCGTTTCCCGCTCACGCCGGCTTCTGGTTTTGCCTTCGTGCGTGTTTTCATTATCCTGGTCGCTGACCACCCCGCGCGCCTCCCGGACGGTCACCGCCTGCGCGCTGACCCCGACGTTGCCCTGCCGGCTGTCAACCTGTGCGCCCTCCATCAGCAAACTGTTACCGGCCACCACCGTCACGCCCCCGTCGCCGCTCAGGGTACTGAGCTGCAGGCGGTCTTCCCGGCGGGTGTTGCTCACCGAGGAGGTGCGGCTGCTGGCGGTCAGATGCGTGGTGTTGGTGGTGGTCTCCGCCAGCAGCTTCACCCCGCCCCCGGCCTCTGCCCGGATGCTGCCGCCCGCCTTCGCCTGGCTGCCCTGGAGCGTGATGTCCTGCCCGGCGCGCAGGCTGAGGCTGCTTCCGGCACTCAGCGTACTGCCCAGCGCCTGCTGCCACTCGCCGCTGACTGTCGCCATCCGCGTGCCGGCCTCTTCCCGGCCCGCGCTGGTGCGGTTGCCCATCGCACCGGATATCACCGCCAGGCTGGCCGTGTGGCTGCTTCTGGCGGCACCGATGTCAAGGCTGTTCTGCGCGTTCAGGCTGAGGCTCTGCGTGGCATCCAGCTTCGCCCCCTCAAGGCGCACGTCTTTACCATTCAGGGTGATGTCACCGGCGCTCATCGAGGCCTGGCGCAGCGCATCCTGAAGGCGGGTGCTTAACGTCAGGCTGCCGGCCGTCACGCTGATGCTGCCGGCGCGGATATCTCCGCCCTGATGCAGGAAGCTGTCCGCATCAACGTTCAGCGCCCGGTCAGAGACCAGGTTAGCAGCATTGTTCAGGCTGTCAGCCGAGAGTTGCAGGCTGCCGCCCGCTATCAGCGCACCGTCGCCGGAGAGGCGCACCGTGCTGTTAGCCAGATATACTTTTGGCACCCATACCGTCTGCGGGCCACCGGCCGTATCGACCGTTTCACTCACCAGCCAGACGATATCCTGTTGCAGCGCCGCAATCTGTGCCGGCGTCAGCGCCACGCCGGGCACCAGATGGAAGTCCTGCGCCACGCTGCCGCCGTTGTTCATCAGGCGCTGATACTGCGCCATGGCGTCTTCGCCCTTCTCCGGAAGTCGCCCGGTCAGCGTCAGCATCTGTTCACGCACCAGGCGCTGCTCGTAGAAGCCATCGCCAAGGCGTTTAACCACCTGTGCAGGATCGTATCCCACCAGCCCCAGCAGATAGTCACTGCTGATAAACCGGCTGCGGCTGGTAAAGCGCGCGTCGGTGACCACCAGGAAAGGGCTGCCTGCGGCGATCTGCTGCCGGAACAGGCCGTTATCCGGCACGGACATTGCCACCCGATCGGGGTGCTGTTGACCGGTCAGCGCCAGCTCACCCGGGGTTAAGGGGCGGCTGCCGGAGGAGAGATCCACCGCCAGCGGGTTACGCTCCTGCTCGGCGCGTTCTGCTTCCGCCGCGTTCTGCGCCGCCGCAACGCTGCTAATCTGCGCCTGATTAACCGTCACGTTTTCGATGCCGGTTCCCTGAATGGTCACCGCGCCATTGCCGGTGAGGATGGCATCAATGGTGGTCAGCGCCGTGGTTGTATCGTGATCAAAAGTCGGATACCAGTGGTTGGTGTCACGGTCGTAGTGGTCAACAATATGTTCCTGACGCCGTTCGTTAACGGAATAGCCTCTGTTAACGATATTTTTAGCACCCGCAATATTCAGACTGCCGCCGGCGCTCAGGGTGCTGGCGTCATTCAGCAGCTGCCCGGTAACGCGCAGCACCATATTGCCCCCCGCCAGAATATGCGCGCCGGTACCGGCCGAGACCAGCCTGTCCCGGGTGACCGTGCCGGTGACCGTGCGCTCGCGCAGGTTGTTGTAGTCACTCACATAGGGGGCAGCGGCAATATCTATATGCCAGTCCGGATCCCACTGCTCCAGCTCTCCCTGATCGTGCTCGCGCCAGACGGTGTTCTGATAGGGTGTGGGGACGTTGTTCTGACGCTGCCCGCGGGTTTCGTAAAACGTCATGGCATAGCTGCCGTCGGCGTTGGGCTTCAGGGACAGGTAGTTCACCCACAGAACGGTCATCGCGCCCCGGTTGTTTTTCACCCGTACCTGAGCGCGTCTGGCTCCGGCATCAATGGCCAGCAGCGTGCCGTAACGGTTGTTCGCAGCCGCCGCGCTGTCGTTGAAGGTCAGCCGCTGGGTAGTAGGCGCCATGGTGTTTACGCTGTGGCCCACTTTTGAGCCGTAGGAGCGCCAGTAGTAGTTATAGCGGTGCCACCTGTAGTCGCTGCTCACCGCGTTGCGGGCGATGTTCAGCCCCACGCGCAGGTTGTTGAGGCGCCCGGCCTCCACCGTGATATCCCCATCGGCTTCGATGCTGGCGGCGCGGTTTTCAATCAGGTCGTCGCTGCCAAGACTGAGGCTGCCGCTGCTGTAGAGCAGGCTGCCGTCGCGGTTGGTCAGGCGCTCGCTGGCGCGCAAATCGAGGTGCCGGGTGGCGGCGATCGCCGCATCGCGGCCGTAGTTGTCGATGATGCGTGCGCGCACCGTGATGTCATCGCCGATCAGGGTGGCCGGGTTATCCAGCGAATCAACGTTAAGCGTCAGGCTGTCAGCCTCCAGCCGGCCGCGGTTAATCAGCGTTCCGGTGGTCAGTTGCAGCGTTTTACCCACCAGCGCGCCCTGGTTGGTGAAGTGCCGGCTGTTAAGCGTCAGGCTGCCCGGCAGTAACCAGTCGGTCAGACTGGTCAGCACGCCGGCCACGGAGAGCGTCAGGGTGCCGTTGCTGCTCAGGGTGTCGCCCGCCCGGTGGGTGTAGTCCTGCAGGACAGAGAGGTTCAGCGCCTGCTGGCTGAGTAGCGTACCGCCCTGGTTGTTCAGGGTGCTGGTCTGCACGGTTAAGGTGTCACCGCTCTGCACCACGCCACTCTGGTTTAACAGATTAAGCGCAGGGGCCACCGCGCTGCGGGCGCGACTGTCACTGCCCTGAATCGTCAGCGCCCGGTTCGCCAGAATGCGTCCCCGGCGGTTATCCAGCGTTTCCAGCAGTGAGAGCGTGAGCGTGCCGGCGCTTTTCAGCTCCCCGGCGCTGTTATCCAGCGAGCGAGCCGTCACAGCGGTGTGCGTGGTGCCCAGCAACACGCCGCCGTCGCGGTTGTTCAGGCTATCCGTTTGTATGGTCAGCGCGCCCTGGCTGCTGATTTGCCCTCGGGTCTGGTTACTGAGCTGCGCGGCGTGCAGATCCAGCGCCCGGGTAGCAACCAGCTGTCCGCCCTGGTTGTTTACGACATCCGACGCGATGGTCAGCGCATCGCCGCTGTGTATTTTTCCCTGCTGGTTACTGAGCGTGGTCACACGGTAGATGCCCGCGCCACGACCCACTACCGTGCCGTTCTGGTTATCCAGCTGCTGTGCGGTCAGGTCAAGCCCTGCGCCGCTGCTGAACACGCCCTGGCGGTTGTTAATCTGGCCGGCAGAAATCAGCTGGTCGCCGTTACTTTTTACCGTGCCGCCGTGATTATCCAGCAGGGTGAGAACGTTCAGGCCAAGCTGCTGCTGGCCGGCTATCATCCCGCCTTCGTTCTGCAACGCATCCGCGGCAATCTTCATGTCGCCGCCACTTTCGAGCTGCCCCCGGCGGTTATCCAGCGCGTTATCAGCCTTCAGCTGCATCTGCTGAAGGCTGGAGATCAGGCCGCCCTGGCCGTTATCGATGCTGAGTGCCGCGACGGTCAGCGCATCGCCCGCCAGCATCTGCCCTCCGGCGTTGTTCAGATGACCGCCGGCCGCACCGGCGGTGTGGCCCTGTACGGAGAGCTGCCGCTGTGCGCTGAGGTTCCCTGCGCGGTTGTCAATGTCCCCGCTGACGCCGATCGCCAGCTCTGCGCCTGAGGCCATGATGCCCTGCCGGTTATCCAGCGTGGCGGCGGTCAGCATCGCGCCCTGCCCGCTCTGCACGTTTCCGTCACGGTTAACAAAGCGGCCGCTGACCGCTGACCAGCTCCCCTGCGTACCCATCCATCCCCCGGTATTGAAAATATCGGCGGCAGTGAGGGTCTGGGTCTGCCGGCTGAAGAGGCGTCCTCCGCTGTTATCCAGCGCGCGGGTGAGCTGCATATCCAGGCTGTCCAGCGACTCAACGGATCCCTGCCCGTTGAGCAGGCTGTCGGCCTGAACCTGCACCGGCCCGCCCGCTGTCAGCTGACCGCCGGCGTTATTAATAGCGGCTTTGGCGATGATATTTAACGCTGACTGACTCTGTAACGAGCCGCCCTGATTATCGAGGTTTCCGGCTTCCAGCGTCAGGCTGCCGTTGCTGCCCAGCGTACCGCTGCTGTTATCCAGCAGGCCGTCGATCTGCCAGCGCTGCGCCGCATTATCCAGCGCGACCAGCCTGCCGCGCCGGTTGGTCAGCGCGGCACCGGTCAGACTGAGCTGCCGGGCTTCGATGCTGCCGTCGCTGTTATCCAGCAGGCCGGAGAGCGCAAAGCGGCTTGTTCCCGCGCCCGTCTGGGACCAGATGCTGCCCCGGGCAAAAAGGCTGCCGGCGTTGATATCCCAGCGTCCTGCGCCGATCTGCGCCTGCTGCGCGTCAACGTCTGCTGCGCTGTTCACCACCAGTTCGCCGCTGTCCACGCTGGCCCGTTGCAGCGCCACGCCGCCTGCCTGCGCGTCAATGTTCAGCTGACGCGCCGCCAGCGTACTCTGGCTGAGATCGACCCGCCGGCCGCTGATGCTGACCGTTTTTTTGCTTAACAGGCTGCCGCTGGCGCTGATATCGCCCCCGGCGGAAAGCGTTAAATCCGCTTCACGCGTCAGCGTACTGTTGATATCGCTGCCCGCCAGCAGGCTGCCGCTGCCGGTCATCGACCGTTTCGCCTTCAGGCTGACGTCGCCCGCCGCCGCCAGCGTGCCGGATTGTTTCAGCCCGCCATCGCGGCTCTCCACTGAAAGAGTGCCGCCGCTGTGCAGTTTGCCTTGGTGTTCAATATCGTCTCTGGCAGCCAGCCGGATATCGCCGCCCGCCTGCGTGACCGCGTCCTGAGCGCCTGACTGCCAGGTGAGTTTCCCGTCGCTGCTTACCGTCAGCGTTTTCTCTGCCTGGATATGCCCGCCCTGGTTGCGCACCCCGACGCCCGCTTCGGTTCCGATCATGCGGATCTGGCCGCTGTACATGCCGCCCATCTGGCCCATATCGATGGCCAGCTCCGGCGCTTTACCGTCGGCGGCCAGCGCGTTCACCGTGTGGGTATCGGCGCTGATGTGGTTACGGCCCGCCACCACGTTCAGCCCCTGTTTCGCCCGAACACCGGCGTTGATCTCAACCGCCCGCGCCAGCACATCCACATATTCAGTATCATGCCGGGCATCGCCATTCAGGCCGCCGCCCTCAATGCGGACGGTGCCGCGCTCCACCCGGTAACCGGCCAGGCTGCCGTCGGGGTTCAGCTCTGTTTTACCGGTGGTCAGCGTCATGCGCCCGGCGTTGATGGTGCCGCAGCCGTTGCAGACAATCCCTGCCGGGTTGGCAACAATCACCTGCGCACGTCCCCCCGCCACCTCAAGAAAACCGCGCAGTTCGCTGGGGCTGTTGCTGTTCACTTCATTAAGAATGACGCGGGCAGGGGCGGCGTTCTGCTTAAGATTCGGGTTACCCTGGATCATCCCCGCCAGCTTTGTTGAGGTCATTGAGGCGGAGTTATTGAGGATGGCGCCGCGCTTATCGACAT
Organism: Erwinia sorbitola; assembly: GCF_009738185.1. Lineage (NCBI taxonomy): Bacteria > Pseudomonadati > Pseudomonadota > Gammaproteobacteria > Enterobacterales > Erwiniaceae > Erwinia > Erwinia sorbitola. The sequence goes on from NZ_CP046509.1 coordinate 4,287,769, forward strand.
CGAACTGGCGGTACGGGTTATGGGATACGCCGGCCTTATTCGGGGCAGTGATATTGACCTGCGGTAAGCCGTTTTGGGTGGTGATGACCTGCGGGCGCTGACCTGCCCCGGCCTTACCGTCTGCGACGATACCGGCGGCGAGTGCCGGAGCGGCAGACAGCGACAGGCCGAGCATCCAGACCGCGCGACGTACCGTTACCCACAGACGCGGAGCGCCGGTACCACGGCTCTGCCCCGGCTCACTGCTGCAACTGCGGGCCAGTTCAGATACCACCCGCAGCTCCCCGTGAGTGCGGCTGAAGATAAGGCGATAACAGTGTCTGTTCATGATTTTCGTCCCTGAAAAATACGGTCGGTTCAGTAAAATGCGCAGCCGTCGCCCGGGCGACAGGGCAGGTTAAATGTCCAGGTTGAGGCTGAATCCCGCCGTCGCGCCTGAAGTGTGAAACTGTTCTGGTTTATAGAGCGGTACCCCGGCGAACAGGTCATAGCTGAGGTGGCTCCACAGTGCTCCGCGCACGCCAATTGCGCTGCCCACCAGCTGATGCCCCGCCAGATAGCGGGTACCGGGGCCATCGACGCGGCCATAGTCCAGCGCGGTGTACAGCTCATGACCACGCGACAGCACGTTCCACGCCAGCTCGTTACGCCAGATCACCCCTTTTTCACCGGAGAGGATCTGCTCGCCGTCAAAACCGCGCACGGTGTAACGCCCGGCAATGGCTAAACGATCCTGAGGCGTAAGCGCGTTGGCGCTCCACTGACCACGTACGCTGGTAACAAAGCGCCATGGCTCGTCACCCAGGGTAAACGGCTGATTCAGACTGATATCACCCATGGCGATCCCGGTACGGGCGCTGCCGCTGCCGGTCTCTTCTTCCGGGGCGCGCAAGGCATGAAAAGCACCGGTGCCACGTCGCCAGTTGATATTGGCATCCAGCGTGGCGTTACCAAGATAGCTGCGCTGGTTAAGCCCCAGCTCCCAGCCCGCAGTACGGCGGCGCTGCTGTTCAATCTCTACCTCCTCAACGGCATTGGTCGAGTGGCGGCGCCAGACGCGCATATTGAGGGTGGTTTTATGTAGCTGATTGCGAAACAGCAGGCGGGATACCGTTACCTGTACGTTGTCGCTCTTACCGCTATAGCTCAACACCTCGTTGGCGTTGGCGATATTCTGGTGATAGGTGTAGTCGTTGTAGTTGGCGGCAAAGCTCCAGTAGCCGACGGGTATGGAGTAGTTCAGCGTGTGGGAGCGGTTGCCGAAAGGGCCGTGCTGAAACAGATCTTTGCCGATGTTGGCATAGAAGAGGTCGTTTTGCGCAAAGGGTGCATCCACCGCCAGCGTGGCCGAGCCGAGGTAACGGCCTGTGCTTTTCGATCCGCTATCGTCCAGCCCCAGGCTGAGATGCACCGGGCGGGTCTCTTTCCAGTTCACCAGCAGGTCACTGGTGCCGTCCTGCTCGCCAGGCAAAATACTGATTTCTGCGGTGGCGCTGGGCACGCGGCGGAAGTTCTCCAGGCCCTGCTCAATATCGCGCAGATTGAGCACATCGCCGCGAGAAGCAGGCACGGCATTCCACATACGCGCACGCCATGATACCGGCTGATCGAAGTAAATGCGGCCAATGCGACCAGGCTGAAGAGTGAGCGTCAGCACGCCTTTTGTCAGATCCTGCTCCTGGGCCATCACCCGGGTGGTAACAAAACCCCTGGCCAGAATGGCATTCTGTACCTTGTTAATAGCCAGCATAATTCCCTGTCCGCCCAGACAGCGGCCTTTGGCACTTTCAGCGGCCTCCAGCGCCCACTGAAAACGCGGGGCAAGATCCCCTTCAAGGCGCAGGGAGTTGATCGTAAAACAGGGGGTTTCGTTGGCCGGATAATCTGGCAGCACCACGTCGGGACGTGCCAGACGCACATCGCTCTCCGGGGCGTTCTGCTGCTGAAGCGCACGCTCACGCGCCTGCTGGCGCTGCTGCTCCTGCGCATCGAGGATCGCGCCGTTAAGGGCATTATTGTCGGCTGGCGTCGCGGCATGGACAACAGATGAGTGGGCAAGTATCACACTCATAAGTACAGGCGCAGCGATCCCTTGCTGAAAGAAGCGCAAACATAAAGTCATGCTAATGAAAATCCATTTAAAGGAGATGTTACGTAATGTAATTTGCGCACATTATCCATTCAAAAGAATGAAAATCAAGCAGGAGAAAACACGTTTTTAATTATTTTACTTTTATAACTCGCCAGCAAACAAATTAACATGGCTTATCGTTACGCATAGAAACAAATATCAAATACAACTATATTATTTATACATAATGGTTAAATTTAGGATAAAGCATCGTCTAATTATGCTTACCGCGACAGACCATACAGCCTGGCAGGCCTTTGGCAGCAGGCTTCTCCGGCTGCGGGGGGGCGAATTTGCTCCTCAATGTGGGAACGCCATCCGGTGATACCGCCGCAAGGAAACTTCGAAGGGTAATTTGAATTAAGGAAAAAAGAAAAGGGAAAACAATGTCCTCCTTAATACAGATGTGCCAACGCCACCATGCTTATACATAAAGTGCTTTTCATTCTATCTCCCCTCCAAATTTGTGTTATTTCAGCGGATTCAATCTTCCCGTTACCGCTTATTTAAAGCGGACGGTTAATTCAGAAAATAAAAAAACCCCGCATTGCGGGGTTTCTTGTGACTCGATAACGACAGGGTTTTCTTAGAACGGAATGTCGTCGTCAAAGTCCATTGGTGGCTCATTGTTCGCCGGTGCGTTGTTCTGCTGTGGCTGCTGCTGCGGGCGAGACTGCTGCGCGCCGCCGCTGAACTGGTTGCTGCCCTGTGGCTGCTGCTGAGGCTGCTGTGGCTGGCCCCAACCGTTGTTGTTGCCACCCTGACCGCCGCCTGCTGGTGCGCCTGCACCCTGAGCACGACCGCCCAGCATCTGCATGGTACCGCCGACATTGACCACAACTTCGGTGGTGTACTTTTCGACACCCGCCTGATCAGTCCATTTGCGGGTTTGCAGTGCGCCTTCGATATAAACCTGAGAACCTTTACGCAGGTATTCACCGGCCACTTCGGCCAGTTTGCCGAACAGCACAACACGGTGCCACTCGGTTTTCTCTTTGGTTTCACCGGTCTGCTTGTCACGCCAGCTTTCGGAGGTGGCCAGAGTCATGTTGGCAACGGCACCGCCATTCGGCATGTAGCGAACTTCCGGGTCTTGCCCCAGATTTCCGACTAAAATTACTTTATTTACGCCTCTGCTGGCCATGTTGCTGTCTCCGGTTAAATGTTCTGACTTAAGTCTAAGCGCAAAATTCTATCATGGCCTACCCCGAGATCCTACATTTAGGAGACGCCTCGAAAAACACCTGAGTTCGTTGCACCGTTACATCGTAAAAGATGGCATTCCAGGCCAAAACACTGGTTATTCATTCAGGTTTTTTTGTGCCATACTAACTCGTTTCTTTCTGGCCGTGCCGGGCAGGTATGGTGAAGTTTGCGCTAATCCGGGAAATGTGAATGGATAAGATCGAAGTACGGGGTGCCCGCACCCACAATTTGAAAAACATCAACCTGACCATCCCGCGCGATAAACTGATTGTCGTCACGGGTCTTTCAGGCTCCGGTAAGTCCTCGCTGGCGTTTGACACGCTGTACGCTGAAGGGCAACGTCGCTATGTAGAATCACTCTCCGCCTATGCGCGCCAGTTCCTTTCCTTGATGGAAAAACCGGACGTCGATCATATCGAAGGGCTGTCTCCGGCGATTTCGATTGAGCAGAAATCAACCTCGCACAATCCGCGTTCCACCGTTGGTACTATCACCGAAATTCATGACTATCTGCGTCTGCTGTTTGCCCGAGTGGGCGAGCCACGCTGCCCGGATCACGATGTAACTCTGGCGGCACAAACCGTCAGCCAGATGGTAGATAATGTGCTGGCGCAGCCGGAAGGCCGCCGTCTGATGCTGCTGGCACCGATTGTGAAAGATCGTAAGGGTGAGCACACCAAAACGCTGGAAAACCTTGCCAGTCAGGGCTATATCCGCGCCCGTATCGATGGCGAAGTGTGCGATCTTTCCGATCCGCCGAAGCTGGAGCTCCAGAAGAAACATACTATTGAAGTGGTGGTTGATCGCTTCAAGGTTCGCGAAGATCTGTCGCAACGCCTGGCGGAATCGTTTGAAACCGCGCTGGAGCTTTCCGGCGGTAGCGCCGTGGTCGCCGATATGGACGACACCAATGCTGAAGAGCTGCTGTTCTCGGCTAATTTTGCCTGCCCGATCTGTGGCTACAGCATGAATGAGCTGGAACCGCGCCTGTTCTCGTTTAACAATCCGGCCGGGGCCTGCCCCACCTGTGACGGGCTGGGCGTGCAGCAATATTTCGATCCTGACCGCGTGGTACAGAACCCGGAGCTGTCGCTGGCAGGCGGCGCTATCCGTGGCTGGGATCGCCGTAACTTCTACTATTTCCAGATGCTGCGCTCGCTGGCAGAGCACCTGGAATTTGATATTGAAGCGCCGTTTAACAGCCTTAGCGAACACAGCCGCAAAGTGATTCTGTACGGTTCAGGCAAAGAAAATATCGAATTTAAATACGTCAACGACCGTGGCGACACGTCAGTGCGCCGCCATCCGTTTGAGGGGGTGCTGCATAATATGGAGCGCCGCTACAAAGAGACGGAATCGTCGGCGGTGCGCGAAGAGCTGGCAAAATATATCAGCAATCGCTCCTGTACCAGCTGCGGCGGTACGCGCCTGCGCCGTGAAGCACGCCACGTCTTTGTTGAGAACACCACGCTGCCGACCATCTCAGATATGAGCATCGGCCATGCGATGGAGTTCTTCCAGAATATGAAACTCAGCGGCCAGCGCGCCAAAATCGCTGAGAAAGTGCTGAAAGAGATTGGCGATCGCCTGAAATTCCTGGTGAACGTTGGCCTTAATTATCTGTCGATGTCCCGTTCGGCTGAAACGCTCTCCGGCGGTGAAGCCCAGCGTATCCGCCTTGCCAGCCAAATCGGTGCAGGCCTGGTGGGCGTGATGTACGTGCTGGATGAGCCTTCTATCGGCCTGCATCAGCGCGATAACGAACGCCTGCTGGAAACGCTGGTGCATCTGCGTAATTTAGGCAATACCGTGATTGTGGTGGAGCACGACGAAGATGCGATTCGCGCCGCAGATCATGTGATCGATATCGGCCCCGGTGCCGGGGTGCACGGTGGTGAAATCGTCGCTGAAGGAACGGTTGATGACATCATGGCGGTGGAGGCCTCCCTTACCGGGCAGTTCCTCAGCGGCAAACGTGGCATTGCTATTCCTGAGCAGCGCGTAAAAGGCGATCCGTCTAAAGTACTGAAGCTGACCGGTGCCAGCGGTAATAACCTGAAGGATGTGACTCTGACACTGCCCGTCGGGCTGTTTACCTGCGTGACCGGGGTATCTGGTTCCGGCAAATCGACGCTGATTAACGATACTCTGTTCCCGATTGCCCAGCGTCAGCTGAACGGAGCCACTATTGCCGAAGCTGCGCCGTACCGCGAGATCGTTGGTATGGAGCATTTCGACAAGGTGATCGATATTGATCAAAGCCCGATCGGCCGTACGCCACGTTCGAATCCGGCGACCTATACCGGGATCTTTACCCCGGTGCGTGAGCTGTTTGCCGGGGTACCTGAGTCACGTACTCGTGGCTATACGCCTGGCCGCTTTAGCTTTAACGTGCGCGGCGGGCGCTGCGAAGCCTGTCAGGGTGACGGTGTTATCAAGGTAGAGATGCACTTCCTGCCCGATATCTACGTGCCATGCGACCAGTGCAAAGGCAAACGCTATAACCGGGAAACGCTGGAAGTGAAATATAAGGGCAAGAGCATTCACGAAGTGCTGGAGATGACCATTGAAGAAGCGCGCGAGTTCTTTGATGCCGTTCCGGCGCTGGCGCGTAAGCTGCAAACCCTCATTGATGTGGGCTTGTCCTATATTCGCCTCGGCCAGTCGGCCACCACCCTGTCTGGTGGTGAAGCCCAGCGCGTGAAACTGGCGCGTGAGCTGTCGAAGCGTGGCACCGGCCAGACGCTCTATATTCTGGATGAACCAACTACCGGCCTGCACTTTGCCGATATCCAGCAGCTGCTGGAAGTGCTGCATCAGCTGCGTGACCAGGGCAACACCATTGTGGTGATTGAGCACAATCTTGATGTGATCAAAACCGCTGACTGGATTGTTGACCTGGGGCCGGAGGGTGGCAGCGGTGGCGGTGAAATTCTGGTGTCAGGCACACCGGAGACGGTGGCTGAGTGCGAGCGTTCGCATACTGCCCGCTTCCTCAAACCTCTGTTGCAGAGTTAACTGGCCGAGGTGCGTTAAATCGGGCGAGGCATGCCTCGCCCCTACAGTATTTGTATTTCCCACCAGCAGGCCGCTATCTCCGGCCTGCTGTTAACATTCGTATTTTTCTCTACGATTGACTGCTGATTTATTACATTCTCAACAAAATCTTGCAGAAACAGGCAAGACTTAGCGAGTTTTGGATATACCCCGATCTTCATTCCCTGACTATGCTTAACCTTCATCATTTTGCGGAGAAGGCGACGCTGTTCCACTGCCTGCTCCCACCTCATATGGCCACTGCGCCACATCATCAACAACTGGAGATACCAATGAATATTACGCATGCTTATGCCGCCCAGGACGCGAAATCGAAGCTGGCTCCGTTTGAGTTTCAGCCACGCGAACTGCGTGAACATGATGTGCAGATCGAAGTGCTGTTCTGCGGCGTTTGCCACTCTGACCTGCATCAGGCACGTAACGAATGGCGTAACACCATTTTCCCGGTGGTGCCAGGCCATGAGATCGTAGGACGCGTTACCGCGGTGGGCGCGCACGGCCATAAATACAAGGTGGGCGATCTGGTTGGCGTGGGCTGTATGGTCGACTCTTGTCGTACCTGTGACAGCTGTAAAGAAGATCTGGAGCAGTACTGCGAAGAGGGTTTTGTCGGCACCTATAACGGCAAAGACCGCGTTAATGGCGATATCACCTTTGGTGGCTACGCAACTCAGGTGGTGGTGCATGAAGATTTCGTGCTGCGTGTGCCTGAGAACCTCGATCCGGCGGGTGCAGCGCCGCTGCTGTGTGCTGGTATCACGACTTTCTCTCCGCTGCATCACTGGGGCGTTGGCCCGGGTAAAAAAGTCGGTATCGTTGGCCTGGGCGGTCTGGGCCATATGGGCGTGAAAATTGCCCATGCGATGGGTGCTCACGTCGTGCTGTTCACCACTTCACCGTCTAAAATTGAAGATGGCAAACGCCTGGGTGCTGATGAAGTCGTGATCTCGAAAGATGCCGATCAGATGGCGCAGCATGCCAATAGTTTCGACTTTATCCTCAACACCGTTGCTGCGCAGCATGACCTTAATCCGTTTATCACGCTGCTACGCCGCGACGGCACCATGACGCTGGTCGGTGCACCAGAACATGACCATCCATCACCGCAGGTGTTTAACCTGATCTTTAAACGCCGCAGCATTGCTGGCTCGCTGATTGGCGGCATTAAAGAGACACAGGAGATGCTGGATTTCTGCGGTAAGCACAACATCACCTCGGATATTGAGATGATTAATATCAATCAGATCAACGAAGCCTACGAGCGCATGCTGAAAAGCGATGTGAAGTATCGCTTTGTTATCGATATCGATACGCTGCGCGCATAATTGTGACGTCTCACGTATACCCTAAACACGTATACCTTAGACACGTTTACCTTAGACACGTATACCCTAAATAATTCGAGTTGCAGGCAGGCGGCAACGCAGCAAATCCCCGGGAGCTTACATCAGTAAGTGACCGGGGTGCGCGAGGAGAGCCAACGATCCTGCGGCCTGAAGTATGACGCCATCTATACCCCAAACATCTATACCCTAAACACGTATACCCTAAATAATTCGGGTTGCAGGCAGGCGGCAACGCAGCAAATCCCCGGGAGCTTACATCAGTAAGTGACCGGGGTGCGCGAGGAGAGCCAACGATCCTGCGGCTTGAAGTATGACGGGTATACTTATTTCTGCACCTGCTGCACCGACGCATCCACCAGATAATATATCTGCGAGTCCTTTAGCGACCCGTCCAGCAGCACAGTGTTCCAGTGCGAGGGGTTGAGATGTTTGCTGGGTTGCACGTCGCTGTGCTGATCGCGAATCAGTTCCGCCAGCGCCGGGCTGCTTTTCAGCGCCACTGCCGGACGTCCGTCCACATCGAATAACATGGCAAACAGCACGCCGTTGGCTTTGATCTGCGTGGCCTGCCACTCTTCATGCTCGCTCTGCTCTGCTCCGCTCTTCGCCATGCAGTATGTCAGTAGATCGGATACCTTCATGCTTAATCATCCCCCTGTAGCGTCGCCACAATACGTCGGGCACCGCCGCGAATGCGGTGTTCACCCAGATAGATCCCCTGCCAGGTACCGAGCATCAGACGTCCACGGCTGATCGGTAGCAGCAGTGAGGTGCCAAGCAGTGAAGATTTAATATGGGCAGGCATATCATCTGCCCCTTCGTAGTCATGCTGATACGGCGCGCTTTCAGGTACCGCTCGCAAAAAGTGCTGCTCCATATCGGCTCTTACCGTCGGGTCGCAGTTTTCATTCAGCGTCAGGGATGCCGACGTATGCTGCAACAGCAGATGCAGCAGCCCGGTCTGCACATCACTTAATCGACGTAGTTCACCGAGGATCTCATCTGTCACCAGATGAAAACCACGTGGTTTTTCGTTCAGAGTGAGGGTTTGCTGATACCACATAGTACGACTCCTTAACTAAACAGATCCGTTAAGTGTGCAGCAAGTAGCGAAAAGGTAAACCTGAAAAGTGAAAAAGCAGGAATAGCTGGCCGGGAGAGAACCCGGCCAGAGAGGAATTACATCACTGCCGCCATCGCTTCAGCAACCTGACGCACGTTATTGTGGTTCAGGCCAGCCATGCAGATACGGCCGCTGGCAATCAGGTAGATGCCAAACTCATTGCGCAGACGATCTACCTGGGCAGCACTCAGCCCGGTGTAGCTGAACATGCCGCGCTGCTTCAGCAGGTAATCAAAGTTTTTACCCGGTACCGCCAGCGTCAACCCTTCTACCAGCGCCTGACGCATTTCAAGAATACGCACGCGCATCTCTTCCACTTGTGCCAGCCAGTCGGCTTTCAGCTCAGGATTATTCAGCACACAGGAAACTACCTGCGCACCAAAGTTTGGCGGGCTGGAGTAGTTACGACGCACGGTAGCTTTTAGCTGGCCGAGTACGCGCCCGGCTTCATCCGCATCGTTACTGACCACTGACAGACCACCGACGCGTTCGCCGTACAGGGAGAAGATTTTAGAGAATGAGTTGCTGACCAGCGCTGGCAGACCTGCGGTTGCGATAGCGCGGATGGCGTAGGCATCGTCTTCCATACCGGCACCAAAGCCCTGATAGGCGATGTCGAGGAATGGGATCAGCTCGCGCGCTTTCAGCACCGCGGTCACTTCATCCCACTGTGCGTTAGTCAGGTCAGCACCCGTCGGGTTGTGGCAGCACGGATGCAGCAGCACGATGCTCTGAGCAGGCAGTGTGTTCAGTTTCTCCAGCAGCGCGGCAAACTTCACGCCGTTGGTCTCAGCGTCATACCACGGATATGTATTTACCGTGAAACCCGCACCCGCGAAGATGGCAATATGGTTTTCCCAGGTCGGATCGCTGACCCATACCTGTGAATTCGGGAAGTAGTATTTCAGGAAGTCAGCACCCACTTTCAGTGCGCCAGAGCCGCCCAGCGTCTGAATGGTTGCGATACGCCCTGCTTTCAGCACCGGATGTTCCGCGCCGAACAGCAGTGGCGCAACCGCGCTACGGTACGGCGGCAGGCCTTCCATTGGCAGATAGAGTGATGCGCTCTTTGGCTGTGCATTCAGCAGCTCTTCCGCAGCGGCAACCGCTCTCATTTGCGGGATCACACCCTGTGCGTCGTAATACAGGCCGATGCTCAGGTTCACCTTGTGTGCGCGGTTATCCTGCTTGAAAGTTTCCATCAGGGAGAGGATCGGATCGCCAGCGTAGGCATCAACGTTTTGAAACACAGTGCAAGTCTCCATTAATTAGTCAGTGTTATCCTGCGACGTCTCAGCGGGCGTCGCGGCTGATACAGGCAAAGCTAGACGAAATAGCGGCCAGGTCGATGGTTCATGGCAATGATCAGATTAAGTACCACCGCACCGGCAATTGAGGCCGCAAGCATCTCGCGCGAGACGACAAACAGCGAAGCCAGCACTACGCAGGTGTCCACCACCATTTGCAGTTTTCCGGCGCGAATGCCGTAACGATCCTGTAACCATAATGCCAGAATATTGATCCCGCCGAGACTGGCCTTATGGCGAAATAACACTATAAACCCAATCCCCATCACCACGTTACCGAACAGTGTCGCATAAAAGGGATCCAGCGCGGAAAAATGGATGAATAGCGGGTGTAAATGGCTGAACAGCGAGACCAGCGCCACGGCTGAGAACGTTTTCACGGTGAAAGCCCAGCCCATCCGTTTTACGGCCAGCCAGTAAAAGGGAATATTTATCAGGAAGAAGGCGAGGCCAAAAGAGGCTTTCGTCAGATAGCTAATCAGGAAAGCAATACCGGCAGTGCTCCCGGTGAGCGCCCCGGCCTGTTTCAGCAGCGTGACGCCGAATGAGACCATCAGCGTGCCCAACACAATAGCCAGCACGTCTTCCAGCAGCGTATGGGGGATTCTTGCAGGTTGTTGTACTACGTTGTCCATCGGATTGATTCCCGGGTAATTGTTGCTCTGTTTATTGCTCGCTTTATAGCGAAAACAAAGCAAAAATCGCACCAATCCGCTGACACTGTAAACCAGCAGATGGGGGCAGCCAATTAACCCATTGAATACGAGGCGCTTTATTTTTTATCTTTGTGCATGAAATGGTCTTATTTCCATCATTTCACGCACCAGATTTCGATTCTATGCACAATGCTTTCACTGCGGGTGCTTTTAATGCACAAAAACGGTGCGCGATCTGCACTGTTTTAGCGCAACAGCGTTTCGCTTACCGACATCAGGCCATTCTCTTTCAGGCGGTTGAGCACCACGGAGGTTTTAACATGGGATACGCTTTGATGCCCTGCCACCAGCTGGCTGATTAGCGCACTTAAGCCTGGCAGGTCAGCCACGGCCACTTTCAGCAGGTAGTCGGCGTCGCCCGTGGTTTTGTATGCATCCACAATCGCCGCCTGCTCTGACACCATACGATGAAAACTCTCAACGTATTCTGCCGTGTGGTTGATCAGGCGCACTTCAATCAGGCCGATCATTCCCAGCCCGACAGCATCTGGCGACAAACGCGCATGGTAGCCAAGGATCAATCCTGCCTGCTCCAGATTAATCCGGCGGCGTGAGCATTGTGAGGCGGAAAGCCCGACAATATCGCTTAACTCCTGATTGGTCAGGCGACCGTTGGCTTCCAGTAAAGTCAGTATCTTAAGGTCAAAATCATCAATCTGGGTCATCGTTCATCCGTGCCGGTGTCTGAGTGCTGCTGACAGACAGATAAACGCATTAAATGCGGTTTTGTCCAACATTATTTTGTGATGACAGGATGAGTGCGGGTCAGGCGTGCCTGACCCCTACGGGAGAGCGAAACGTTGAAATGGACGGGTATGCCTGACCTGAGAAAACTATTCGTCGTCGTACTGTGGGCCGGCATAGTTGTCGAAGCGAGACCACTGACCGTTAAAGGTCAGCCGTACGCTGCCGATTGGGCCGTTACGCTGTTTACCGAGGATAATTTCAGCCACCCCTTTCAGGTCGCTGTTCTCGTGATAAACCTCATCACGGTAGATAAACATGATTAAGTCGGCATCCTGCTCAATGGAGCCGGACTCTCGCAGGTCTGAGTTGACCGGGCGTTTATCAGCACGCTGCTCCAGGGAGCGGTTAAGCTGCGACAGCGCCACCACCGGCACCTGTAGCTCTTTTGCCAGCGCCTTTAGCGAGCGTGAGATCTCAGCAATTTCCAGCGTTCGGTTGTCAGAAAGCGCCGGAACGCGCATCAGTTGCAGGTAGTCGATCATAATCAGGCTCAAACCACCGTGCTCGCGGAAAATACGGCGCGCACGCGAGCGCACTTCCGTTGGCGTCAGGCCGGATGAGTCATCGATAAACATGTTTTTCTTTTCCAGCAGAATACCCATGGTGCTGGAAATACGCGCCCAGTCTTCATCATCAAGCTGGCCGGTACGAATACGGGTCTGATCCACGCGCGACAGCGACGCCAGCATACGCATCATGATCTGCTCACCGGGCATCTCCAGGCTGAAGATCAGCACCGGTTTATCCTGTGTCATCGCGGCGTTTTCACACAGGTTCATGGCGAAGGTGGTTTTACCCATTGATGGACGGGCAGCGACAATTATCAGGTCAGAGCGCTGTAATCCGGCAGTCTTCTTATTGAGATCCTGATAGCCGGTATCCACCCCGGTAACGCCGTCGTGAGGCGTCTGATACAGCGATTCAATACGCGATATGGTCGCTTCAAGGATCTGATCGACGCTTTTTGGTCCTTCATCTTTATTGGCGCGGTTTTCAGCGATCTGGAATACGCGAGATTCAGCCAGATCGAGCAGATCTTCACTGCTGCGGCCCTGAGGATCATATCCGGCATCGGCGATTTCGTTGGCGACAGAGATCATCTCACGCACTACCGCACGTTCACGCACGATATCTGCATAGGCACCGATGTTAGCCGCACTTGGGGTGTTTTTCGATAACTCAGCCAGGTAGGCAAAGCCGCCGACCATGCTCAGTTCACCTTTGGTTTCCATCGACTCGGACAGGGTGATCAGGTCGATCGGTTTCCCCAGTTCCAGCAGGCGCTGCATCTCCGCAAAGATCATCCGGTGTGGGCGGCTGAAGAAATCCTTCGCAACCACACGCTCGGAGACGTTATCCCAGCGTTCGTTATCCAGCATTAAACCGCCCAACACCGACTGTTCAGCTTCCAGCGAGTGCGGGGGCAGCTTCAGACCTTCCATCTGGCGGTCGCGCGGCTCTCGGTTTTCGAAGGATTTGTTGGTGGGTTTATTTCCTGCCATAGTGATGTAATACCAAAAATCTTGTGGGGGGACGCGCAAGTATACCCGTTTGCATGGCTGCCGTCGTCCCCCACATTGCGGCGAAATCCTCAGGAGTGAACATGGCAAAACGTATACAAATTAGCCAGCATGGCGCACCAGAAGTCATGCAGCTGGTCAGCTTTGAACCCGCCGATCCAGCCCCCGGCGAGGTGCAGGTAGAGAATAAAGCGATTGGGATTAATTACATCGATACCTATGTTCGCAGCGGCCTTTATCCGGCTTCGCTTCCTTCCGGGCTGGGGACTGAAGCCGCCGGGATAGTGACGCGCGTTGGCCCGGGCGTGGATGCATTAAAACCGGGTGACCGGGTGGTTTATGCGCAGTCGTCGCTGGGTGCCTACAGTGAAGTCCATAATGTCGCGGTTGAGAAAGTCGCGCTGCTGCCGGACGCGATCTCCTTTGAACAGGCGGCGGCCTCCTTCCTTAAGGGGCTGACGGTACATTATCTGCTGCGTCAGACCTATGTCGTGCAGCCCGATGAGGTGTTTCTGTTCCATGCAGCCGCTGGCGGCGTCGGGCTGATTGCCTGCCAGTGGGCGAAGGCGCTCGGGGCGCACCTGATCGGTACCGTCGGCTCGGCGGAGAAAGCCAGGCTGGCTAAAAATGCCGGGGCCTGGGCAACGATTAATTATCGCGAAGAGGATATCGCCGCACGCGTTAGCGAGCTGACCCACGGTAAGAAACTGCGTGTGGTGTATGACTCGGTTGGGAAAGATACCTGGGAGGCCTCGCTCGACTGTCTGCAACGCCGTGGGCTGATGGTCAGTTTCGGCAATTCATCTGGCCCGGTGACCGGCATCAACCTGGGGATTCTGAACCAGAAAGGCTCGCTGTATGTCACCCGGCCATCTTTAAACGGCTATATCACCACCCGTGAGGCGCTGATCCAGGCAAGTAATGAGCTGTTTTCGCTCATCGCCAGCGGTGCGATTAATGTGGATGTGCCACAGGCACAGAAGTTTGCGCTGGCCGATGCACAGCATGCACACCAGGTGCTGGAAGGTCGGGGTACGCAGGGTTCGAGTTTGTTAATACCCTAATCGCATGTGCGCGCAGCATGCCTTGCCGGCTTTATTCAGCACAAATAATCAGGGCCTCCCGAAGGAGGCCCTTTTTTCTTTCTTTTTATTGTTCGCTCTGAGTGTAGGGTCAGCGGCGATGAATACGTTTTGATTCAGTAAAACCATCCTGGCAGAATTCATAAGTAAAAAATATGTTTAATTGCGAAATTGAGCTTTGCAATTTCCGATGTGTGATCTACTCCGCATTAACCCTGCAAAACATACAGCCAACTCGTTGATATCATCGAGATAACCAAGGTTTATCATCCGCAGAGGACTTGCGGAAAGCGCGATACAGCCAGACGGCAACGACGGCGAGCAGCAGCCACGGCAACAATTTAATAACAACCGCGAACAACCCGCCAACCACCATCACTACGGTAGCAACCAGCAACGCTGCAATAATGCCCAGCAACGAAATACCGGTCAGCAACAGCATCATAAAAAAGCCGATGACAAACAGGATCTCTAACATAAGGGTAAGCTCCAGAATAAGTGACTCTACTGGAGTTATTACAAGAAACGTGCCAGGTGGCGGGGGGATTTAACCGACTGAATTTTAAGAAGAGTCATCACCAGGGCTGTTATCGCCCTGGTGAAATTAATCAAAACCTGGTGAAAATATGACTATATTAAACGCTGGCCGGGACTTTATCCGCGACCAGTAGCAAGGCACTTTCCACTACATCAACGCCTGCACCCGCTTTATGGGCATTTTCACTCAGGTAACGACGCCACTGGCGGGCGCCAGGGATCCCCTGGAACAGCCCCAGCATATGACGGGTCACATGGCCAAGATAGGTGCCTTTTGCCAGCTCACGCTCAATATAGGGGTACATGGCACGCACCACTGCAACCGGATCTGCCATAGGTAGGTGGCTACCGAAGATCGTCTGGTCAACCTGCGCCAGAAGGCCGGGGTTCTGGTAGGCTTCACGCCCCATCATCACGCCGTCCAGATGCTGCAAGTGGATACTGGCTTCCTCCACCGATTTAACCCCCCCGTTAAGCGACAGGGTGAGCTGCGGAAAATCGCGTTTCAGCTGGTAAACACGCTCATAGTCTAGCGGAGGGATTTCGCGGTTCTCTTTCGGGCTAAGACCAGAAAGCCATGCTTTGCGGGCGTGAATAATAAACGTCTCGCAGCCTCCCTGCTCCGCTACGCGCTGAATAAAATCACAAAGAAACTCGTAGCTGTCCTGGTCGTCGATACCAATACGTGTTTTGACCGTCACCGGGATAGACACCACATCGCGCATCGCTTTAATGCAGTCAGCAACCAGTTGAGCTTCTCCCATCAGGCAGGCACCGAAGCGGCCATTCTGTACGCGATCGGACGGGCAGCCAACGTTGAGGTTAACCTCATTGTAGCCGCGCTCTTCCGCCAGTTTCGCACACTGTGCCAGTGCAGCTGGATCGCTGCCGCCCAGCTGGAGCGCTACGGGTTGCTCTTCAGTGCTCCAGGCCAGATAGTCACCTTTGCCATGGATGATGGCGCCGGTTGTCACCATTTCGGTGTATAGCAGCGTCTGTCGTGTCAGCTGACGATGGAAGTAACGGCAGTGACGGTCGGTCCAGTCGAGCATAGGTGCAATGGAGAAGCGGTGTGCAGGTAAATTTTCGGTCATGAAAAGCGCTAACTCTGTATCAGAAAAGGGGTGTCGATATTGTGCTCAATCATAGCATGGCGGGCCGCAGGGTGACAGGATTGCTGATGTACACAGATACCCGATGTAACAAGTTAAGGCTGAACTAACAAAGCGTGTAACGGAAGGAATAATTTCATGTGTAAATCTTACCTTTTATAAATTACTATATAACATAGTTAGGGCAATATATTTTGCTAAAAGTTGACATGTAAGCCGAGTGAGTAATGGAAGCAGCTGATTTAACTCAGACCCTGATAACAGCCATTCAGCATGTGCTGCCGGCATAGAACGATTTCTGGGTAGATTCAGCAACAATTCCAGTTCCCGGTCATAATCTGACAAAACCTAAAACCGCGTGATACGGAGCAAACTGTCCTTAAAAATGTGAATGCTTACAGCGCATCACTATTTTAACAATAAGGAAAAGAGTCACTGAGTCAGCAGTATCCTCAAAAGGCATTTGAGGTTTTTTAAAAAAAGGAAAAAGACCATGAGTCTGATAACTAATCAGTCTTCAATATCACAGGGAAAAGTGCTCTCCATTTTAGTCACTGCGCATAATCTTGAAGATTATATTACTGATTGCATGGAAAGCATTCTCCTGGCTGTCGGTGATTTGTTACCGCTATGTGAAATAATATTGCTTGATGATTCATCTGTTGATCGTACGCCTTCAATGATGATGGCGTTCGCCAATAAAAATAAAAACAGCAGCTATTTTAGAATAAATCTGAAAAAAATTGGTCAGGTGAGAAACTACGGACTTTCATTATGCAGCGCAAGGTACATTACCATGATTGATGGTGACGATATTGTCTGCAAAAACTCACTGAAAGAAATAGTCACGCTGCTTGTGAAGGAGAACCCCGATCTCTATATATGTAAGCTGAAAGAATACCAGGATGCAGCCTCGACTCAAGTCAACTACAGCTTAAGCAGAGCGCAGAAAACGTCATCACATAAAGCCATTAAGACCTTTCTTACCCATAAAAAATTCCAGGCGCATTTAGGCGGTAAAGTAATCAGTCGGAAACTGTTCACAGAATTAAGATTCCCTGATTACACCTGCTATGAAGATGCAGCAACTTTCCCTGAAATCTTGATGAATGCCAGGAGTATTTACGTTGATGAGAATTCATTTTATTTTCATCGGAAAAGAAATGGTTCGTTATCCAACACCATCACCGCAGAGAAGATCTCTTATCTGGCAGCCGCGGTAATCAAGATGGATAGCCTCTTCGGTGAAAAATACCGGATATATACCTCTTGTCATGTCATCGAGTTGCTGAATAAGCATTATGACAAAATTTCCTTAAGCCAGCTTCAGATACTGAAGGGGATTTTAAAAAAATCATCAAAAATGCGATTTATTTTCAACCCGTTTATCAGGTTCAGTTTCAAGAAAAAATATATAAAATTATTATCAAAGAATAAATATTGAACCTCATTCGACACCTGCAATCGGTTTCAGAGCTATCAGCCCCGAATGACTGCACCACCGCCGCCGAATCTTTAAAAAAAGAGGATAACCTTTTATCCGGTTACCCTCTCAAAGATTGATCGCATTATCAGAAGGTAAAGTTTAACTGCGCAACAGCTCCCCAGGTATTGTCTTTCCCCACCATCCCGGCAAGATCCAGATGAACCTTATTAAACGGTGACAGACCAAAACCGCCTGTGAATACGTTGGTGTCATTGGACTTCACATCGGCACGATAACCGGCGCGCAGCTGTAGCCAGTCCAGTAAACGATACTCAGCACCCACTGCGGCATACTGGCTATCATCCTGCGTTTTAAAGCGCTTGGTTGGGGTGAGATCGACGTCCAGAGCCGTTGTCAGGCGTTCGGTATGATATGAAACACCGGAGGTCACCAGCGGGCGGATCTGATAGGTATCCTTATATCCACTGACCTCTTTGGTATCGATATCACGAGAAATCAGGTTCTGCGCACTCAGACCGACCGTCCAGTGTTCACCCAGGTCAGTTGAAGCGCCTGCATCAAGGTTAAATCCGTTGTTGGTGTTCTTATAGTTGCCGTTGGTGAAGTCTGACTTGTCATAGCTGTACACCGAAGCACTGTAGTTATACAGCGTGGTTCTTTGCAGCTTAGGGGTCACGCCCAGTGAAACTGGCTGACCGCCGAAATTAAACTCGTGCGCTACGGCAATCCCCATATCATATACAACCGCTGCACGCCCCAGTCCGGCAGAGGTCAGGCTATTCAACCCTTCGCTGGTCGGAATAACGGTGCCATCAGCGATGCCTTGCAGGTAGTCGATATCACTTTGCGTGACATCTGTGACCACCGAGGCAGTACCGTAAGCTTTAGTGACAAATGCGAAAGGCAGCACTTCATTGGGTACTGTCACCGCAAATGCAGCTCCGGCGTTAGCCCAGGCTTTCTGTCCTTTAATATCACGCAGCTGACCAGCAAGATCGCCAGCCGCGTCCTGAGCACGTGCAATATCCGTTGGGGAGAAGGGGAAGGTGATGTTATCCGCCAGTCCTTTGTAATTGTTGACCGAATCGGTCAGGTCATCCACTTTATCGACCAGCTTTCCCTTATCGCTGATCTGCGCGCCTGCTACAGGCAGTATGATGCTGACGCTATCCTCCGGGCGGGCTTTGGTCATCAACGCCGGGTTAGCCAGTACAGCTGAACCATAGCTGGAAGATGCCACACCTGTTCCCCCCATCGCATCATTTCGGGCATCAAAGTAGTTACCCGCAGCAAACACACTCAATGGAGTAAACAACAGAGCGGGTAATACTACTGGTCGGGAAAATCCGATTAATTTCTTGAATTTATTTGCCATTGACCCCAAACCCACCTTTAAAAAATGAAAAAAGCGAATGCGCAAGAACGCGCATAACCGGATGCCTGAATAATGAACATAAAGGCACCATTTCATTGCTGTGAACTGAGAGAAGATGAGTGGGCTTATCAGGTCATTGCCATTTTATTAATCTGTTATCACGCTAACAGTTGAACGTTTCACATCTGTTTTTTTCAGTGCCAAACGCACATAGCCCTTTGCAAAAGGTAGACACGAACCTTAAGCCCTGCAAATCTGATTAGCCCGGCTGAATAAAAAAATAGTGGCCCTGGTGCCATCAAGACAATGGTGAAATTTTTTTAACCTTCTGCACTTAGCAGCAATACCAGTGAATAATCGAGATTGTCGGGCAGAATTTTGTTGGCCGGGAGTCGCAGGACGGTGAGTTCGGTGTTTTGTTGCAGATGTGATAAAATAACATCCTGAAATTGCCTGAGGAGGGGAACAATGAATATTATTAGCGCTGAAAAAATCCTGTCACAGGCAGAAGCTATCTGTCAGCAGCGCAGCGTGCGCCTGACGCCGCAGCGTTTTGAAGTGCTGCGCCTGATGAGCGAGCAGAATGGAGCTATCAGCGCCTACGATCTGCTGGATTTGCTGCGTGCCTCTGAACCTCAGGCAAAGCCCCCGACTATCTATCGTGCACTGGACTTTCTGCTTGAGCAGGGCTTTATCCATCGCGTTGAGTCCACTAACAGCTATGTGGTCTGCCATCATTTTGAAGAACCGTCTCACACCTCAGCAATGCTGATTTGTGGCCGCTGTGGTTCGGTGACGGAGCAACAAGCCGATGGAGTGGAAGATATTCTGAAATCACTGGCCCTGAAGTCAGGTTTTAAACTGAGTCATAGCGTGATTGAGGCGCATGGATTTTGTCAGCAATGCGGGGAAATTGAAGCCTGTACACATCAGGATGCGTGCCAGCACGATCATAGTGTGCAAAGCAAAAAACGTGGGCGTTAGTATAAATATTTAAGGGAAGGGTTAGAGCTGAGTGGCACTATCCTTGTGCCGGTATAGGAGCAATGTCCTGGCAGGAGCCGCTGTATTACCAGCGGTGGTTGTGACGGGTTTCCCAGTCACTTAGCTCTTTTTCGGCTTGATCTTTTTGATAGCCGTAGCGTTCCTGAATTTTACCTACCAGCTGATCGCGTTTACCTTCAACGACCGTCAGGTCATCATCGGTCAGCTTACCCCATTGTTCTTTCACTTTACCTTTAAACTGTTTCCAGTTACCGCCGGCTTCGTCTTTATTCATAATGTGATTCCTCTACCTTGGGTTAAAACAGCTTCTTTGTCTCAGAATTTGGCTTATTAGCCAGAGAATTATCTGGTGAAGCGCCTGACACAGAGATAATTGTAGTAGAGAAAATGCAATATGACCGCTAACCCCCTGCCCTGACGCTCCAAAACAGATACAAAGTCATTTAAAATCAGCAATTTAATAACTTATCGGCTTACGTAAGCAAATATTTCAGTGAGCAAACCAGCTATCATTACGCCAGTGCCGACGCCAGATAACCCACAGCGTTACCCCTCGTAACAGCAGGAACAGCGTTACTGCCAGCCACAGGCCATGATTACCCAGCCAGGGAACGGAGCACAGCGTAAGACCGAAACCCAGCGCAGCAATGGCCATACTGTTACGCATTTCACTGGCACGGGTGGCACCGATGAACATCCCATCGAGGAGATAGCAGCCTACGCCAGCCAGCGGCATTAACACCTGCCACCACAAATACCGATCGGCAAGCTGGCGTAGCGGTTCCAGAGAGGTCAACAGCGCAACGATATTCTCGCCAAACAGGGCATAAAACAGAGAGAAACCTAACGCCACCACTAACGATTGCCGACAGGCAGCGTGCCACACGTTGAGTAACTGCTTACTATTTTTCGCCCCGTAGGCTTCCCCGGAGCAGGCCTCAACCGCATAAGCAAAGCCATCCAGTGCATAGGCCGTAAAGGTGAGAAACATCAGCAGTACAGCGTTTACTGCTACCACATCATTGCCCAGTCGCGCACCGAAGATGGTCAGCGATGCAAAACAGATTTGCAGCAGTAGTGAGCGCAGCATGATATCGCGGTTTAAACGCAGCAGTCGTCCCACGTCACCGCGCCAGGCTGCCAGCATCAGCCGCAGCGTCAGACCGCGCAGTACCATGACCCGCCACACCAGCAACAGGCCAACGATCAGGCTGATGTATTCAGCAATTGCAGTGGCCGCCGCCGCGCCCTGCACACCCCACTTCAGACCGATAACGAACCACAGGTCGAGCAGAATATTTACCAGGTTGCCCACCACCAGCAGTATCACCGGAGCACGGGCGTACTGCACTCCGAGCAACCAGCCCAGCAGCACAAGGTTAGCCAGCGTTGCCGGAGCACTAAGCCAGCGCACCTGCATAAACAGGGCTGCCTGGTGCAGCACTTCGTCACTGCCGCCGGTCAGGCCCAGTGCGAGGTGAGTTATCGGGGTTTTAAACAAAATAAACACTATTCCGGCCAGCAAGGCCAACAGTAGCGGCTGCATCAGAGCGCGTGCCAGTGCAGATTTATCCCCGGCACCGAATGCCTGCGCCGTCAGCCCGGTTGTACTCATGCGTAAAAACAGCAGCAGCATAAACAGGAAGCTGGTTACAGTTGTTCCAATCGCCACGCCGCCAAGGTACGTGGGACTGTCGAGATGACCGATAACGGCAGTATCCACCAGGCCAAGGAGTGGCACGGTGATATTTGAAAGGATCATTGGCAGCGCCAGCCGCCATAGGCTTTTATCTGCGGGGGTAAGCAGTTTCATCAGAATCCATCAGAGTCGAGCTGATTAGAGATGATATACGCGCCGCAGAAGCAGCGCGCAGGATTTAGCGAGGAGTGACGATTAAATCCAGTTGCCGTTGCGAATAACGCCAACCGCAAGACCTTCAATGGTCAGGGTTTGCTGACGCAGATCGACCACGATAGGTTTGAAATCCGGGTTTTCCGGCAGAAGTTGCACCGTATTTCCCTGCCTTTTCAGGCGTTTTACCGTGACTTCATCGTCAATGCGGGCCACCACGACCTGCCCATTACGCACATCTTCCGTTTTGTGTACTGCCAGCAGATCACCATCCATAATACCGATGTCTTTCATTGACATACCGCTGACACGCAGCAGGAAATCGGCACCGGGTTTAAACAGGTCAGGATCAACCTTATAGTGGCCTTCGATATGTTGTTCTGCCAGCAGAGGCTCACCAGCGGCTACCCGACCAATCAGCGGAAGACCTTCTTCTTCTTCCATCATCAGGCGGATACCGCGAGAGGCACCTGAAACGATCTCAATCACGCCTTTACGCGCCAA
Organism: Erwinia sorbitola; assembly: GCF_009738185.1. NCBI lineage: Bacteria > Pseudomonadati > Pseudomonadota > Gammaproteobacteria > Enterobacterales > Erwiniaceae > Erwinia > Erwinia sorbitola. The sequence goes on from NZ_CP046509.1 coordinate 4,309,836, forward strand.
GGCTTTCAGATGCTCTTCAGCAGCATTCGGGGAACGGAAACCGAGCTGCGCGGCGATCTCTGCACGAGTCGGTGGCATACCGGTTTGATTAATGTGGTCGCGAATCAGATCATAGACCTGCTGCTGCCTTGCCGTAAGTGCTTTCATCCCGCCCCCTGGTTGTTTATACAGTCGACTGTGAGTATATACAGGTATTTAGACATTTAAAACCTAAACTTGGGCGAAAGGCTGTTTGTAGTGAATTTTAGAAAACTCATCGCAAATATGGCACTAAGAGCATGATCCAGACGAAGATTGCCAGCAATATAGTTAACAGCACGGCAGCAGAGCCCATATCTTTCGCTCGACCTGAAAGCGGATGAAGTTCGCTGCCAATGCGGTCAACCACCGCTTCAATGGCGCTGTTGATAATTTCGACGACAATCACCATTACCACTGAGCCAATCAATAGCACCCGGGTGATGGCATCAACATCCAGCCAGCAGGCGACGATAACCGCCACTATTGCCGCGATGGCTTCCTGGCGAAATGCCGCTTCATGCTGCCAGGCAGCAAGGATGCCTTTCCAAGAATATCCGGCCGCTTTTATGATTCGTGTCAGTCCGGTGACATTATTTGCCATAATCAGGGAACCCTTTGAGAAGTTTAACGTCAATGAGTGGAACTACAGGTTTTTTAACACCACAGATTCTGTTAGCGCTTTCTGGTATGCTTGCGGCGCTTTGCTAACAAGAGGCTTCATGTTGTCTATGTCAGGTTGGCGTAATCTATATTATAACTTATTGAATCTTCCAGTTAAATTACTGGTAAAGAGTAAAGCAATCCCGGCTGAACCGGTTGCCGAACTCGGGCTCGATACTTCGCGCCCTATTATGTATGTGCTGCCTTATGATTCAAAGGCCGATCTCCTTGCTCTGCGTGAGCAGTGTCGCAAACAAGAACTGCCCGATCCGCTGGAACCACTGGAGATCGACGGTACGGTGTTGCCACGCCATGTGTTTATTCATGATGGCCCGCGCGTGTTCCCGTATTTTGTTCCGAATCTCGAATCGGTCAAGCTGTTCCATGAGTATCTCGACCTGCACCGCAATCATCCTGACCTGGATGTGCAGATGGTGCCGGTATCAGTGATGTTTGGTCGCGCACCTGGCCGTGAGGTACAGGGTGACAATCAACCGCATCTGCGCATGCTAAACGGCATCCAGAAGTTCTTTGCCGTCATCTGGCTGGGCCGCGATAGCTTTGTTCGCTTCTCGCCAATGGTGTCGCTGCGCCATATGGCCACCGAGCACGGTACGGACAAGATCATTGCTCAAAAGCTGGCACGCGTGGCACGTATGCACTTTGCCCGCCAGCGTCTTGCCGCTGTTGGCCCGCGTCTGCCGGTTCGCCAGGATCTGTTTAATAAGCTGTTAAAGTCCAAGGCGATTGCTAAAGCCGTGGAGGACGAAGCGCGCAGTAAAAAAATCTCCCATGAAAAAGCACAGCAGAATGCCGTTGAGCTGATGGAAGAGATTGCCGCCGACTTCTCCTACGAAGCGATTCGTCTGACTGACCGCATCATGGGCTGGACGTGGAGCAAGCTGTACCAGGGGATTAACGTCAACGGCGGTGAGCGCGTGCGCCAGCTGGCACAGGACGGTCATGAGATTGTCTATGTTCCCTGCCATCGCAGCCATATGGACTACCTGTTGCTCTCCTATGTCCTCTATCACCAGGGCCTTGTACCGCCGCATATTGCTGCCGGTATCAACCTGAATTTCTGGCCAGCCGGCCCGATCTTCCGTCGCCTGGGCGCCTTCTTTATTCGTCGTACCTTCAAGGGCAATAAGCTCTACTCCACTGTGTTCCGTGAATACCTGGGTGAACTGTTCACTCGTGGTTATTCCGTTGAGTACTTTGTGGAAGGAGGACGTTCACGTACCGGTCGCCTGCTGGATCCAAAAACCGGTACGCTGTCGATGACCATTCAGGCCATGCTGCGCGGCGGTAACCGCCCTATCACTCTGGTACCTATCTATATTGGTTACGAGCACGTGATGGAAGTGGGCACTTACGCCAAAGAGCTGCGTGGTGCGACCAAAGAGAAAGAGGGCTTTATGTCGATGGTGCGCGGGCTACGTAAGCTGCGAAACCTCGGCCAGGGCTATGTGAACTTTGGTGAACCGCTGCCGCTGGTCGCTTATCTGAATCAGCAGGTGCCTGAGTGGCGTGAGGCTATCGATCCGATTGAAGCACAGCGTCCCGCATGGTTAACCCCGGCGGTGAACGATATTGCGCAGAAAGTGATGGTTCGCATTAACAACGCAGGGGCGGCAAATGCCATGAACCTGTGTGTCACTGCGCTGCTGGCTTCTCGTCAGCGCTCTATGACCCGTGAACAGCTGACCGAGCAGCTCGACTGCTACGTACAGCTGCTGCGTAACGTGCCGTACTCGCCTGATTCCACCGTGCCGGATATGACTCCGGAAGCACTGCTGGAACATGCGCTCAGTATGAATAAGTTCGAGCTGGAGCAGGATAATATCGGCGAGATCGTGGTACTGCCGCGCGAGCAGGCGGTGCTGATGACTTACTACCGTAACAACATCCACCATATGCTGGTGATGCCGTCGCTGATTGCCGCCATTGTGATGCAACACCGTGAGCTGACCCGCGCTGAACTGCTGCGTCAGGTTACGGTGATCTATCCGATGCTGAAGAGCGAGCTGTTCCTGCGCTGGAGCACGGATGAGCTTGGGCTGGTGCTGGACTCACTGGTGGCGGAAATGGCACGTCAGGGGCTGCTGATTGCCGATGATAATACGCTGCGTCTGAGTGCTGCTCGTTTCCGCACTCTGCAACTGCTGGCTGCTGGCGTACGCGAAACGCTGCAACGCTACTCCATCACCTTCTCTATCCTCAGCGCTAAACCAACCATTAACCGTGGAACGCTGGAAAAAGAGAGCCGTACGATGGCACAGCGCCTGTCGGTGCTGCACGGTATTAATGCACCCGAGTTCTTCGATAAAGCCGTATTTACCTCGCTGGTGCTGACACTGCGTGATGAAGGCTTTATCAGTGATTCTGGTGATGCGCAGGTTGAACATACACAGCAGGTTTATCAGCTGCTGGCAGATCTGATTACTCAGGAAGTGAGAATGACGATTGAGAGTGCTGTCGAGCAAGAGTGATGGCACTCCCTGATGGGCCCTAACGCAGGTCTGTCGCGTTGTAGATAAAAAGGGTCGGCTAAATTAAATAGCCGACCCTTTTTTATTGTCAGATACCGAACGCTACGCCCACGAAAAGCACCAATCCTACCCAGTTGTTATTCAGAAACGCCTGGAAGCAGCGCTCACGTTCACGCCCGGCGATCAGCTTCTGCTGGTAAACAAAGAATACGCCCGCGATTAACACCGACCAGTAGAAAATACCGCTGAGATGAAGCTGCCAGCCTACCAGCGCCATCAGACCCAGCGTCGCCAGCTGCAACAGGCCAACGATCAGCTTATCGAAACGGCCAAACAAAATAGCAGTAGATTTGACGCCGATCTTCAGATCATCATCGCGGTCAACCATCGCATACAGAGTGTCGTACGCCACCGTCCAGCAGATATTCGCCAGGAACAACAGCCAGCAGGTTAGCGGCACGCTTTCGCTAACGGCAGCCCAGCCCATCGGTATCGCCCAGCCAAAAGCGGCTCCCAGCACCACCTGCGGCAGATGTGTGTAGCGCTTCATAAACGGATAGAGCCAGGCCAGACCCAGACCACCCAGCGACAGCCAGATAGTCATGCTGTTCATAGTCAGCACCAGCGCAAAGGATGTCAGCACCAGCCCGGCAAACAGCAGTTTTGCTTCGCGCGTGCTCACCGCCCCGCTGGGCAGCGGGCGTTCGCGAGTACGCTTCACAAAACCATCGATTTTCCGATCGGCAAAATCATTAACCACGCAGCCTGCGGCACGCATAAAAAAGACGCCCAGCACAAACACCAGCAGTACGTTTAGCGGCGGCACTTTCATCCCGGCCAGCCAGAGCGCCCACAATGTCGGCCATAGCAGAAGCAGTGAACCAATTGGTTTATCAATACGCATCAGACGGCTGTAGGCCGAAAGCTTACTCATTTGCAGACTTCTCTCCACGCTACACCCCACCTTTTTCTGCCACACTCGCGTAGAGCGGGGAAGCGGGTAAAAACAGTTCGGTCAGTAATAACGGTTTGCCCGACAGACGCAGACGTGAGCGCCGCCCCCAGAGTTCTGCGCTGTGGCCGACATCAATAAAGTCACGCGTCAGAGTGGAGGTGGCAAACAGATAGCGCCCAAGCGGCATTGTTCCCAGCTGTTGCAGCTTCTGTTCCGGGCCATTCAGGGTTGATTCAGGCACCAGTGTTCGTGCCACCAGCCAGGGAACTCCATCGCCGCACAGTTCAATTTCCCGCAGCCAGTAGCGCGATTCGACCGGCAAAAGAGCGATGTCATCTGCCGCTTCCTGAGCGCTGATAAAGCCTTCACGCAGCAGGTTAACCGTCACCAGCTGACAGTGACGCTCAAAGCGACGGGTCATGGAGTCAACTTCCATCAGCCAGTCCAGCAAGGGGGCGGTTAACAGGGGTGATGAATCCGGTAGCCAGTTGATCGCGCGCAATTGCGACAGCGCGTTCTCAGCCATAACACTTCTCCGCAAAATCTTCGATGCGTCAGTGTAACGCAGACCCCGGCGGCAAACCTATCAAAGCAGGGCAAATTGCCACGATTTTGTGGCAGGCAGCCGCGGTTATTCGCGCTTAAGGCGGTTGCTGTTTGCCAGCCAGAGAGTGATCACCAGAATCAGAATAGCGATGGCGTAAGCAAGGGTATCAAATGGGTTTTTATGGTCGACAATAATCAGACGAATGATCGCCGTGATGCCGATGTAAACGAAATAGCGCAACGGGAAGTGATAGCCTGACTGGAAATACTTAATGATCAGCGCGATAAACTCAAAGTAGAGGAAGTAGATCACGATACCTTCGATCAGCAGATAAGAGGAGGTCTGCTCTCCGGTATTCAGCAGCACGTTGCCAAGATGGATGGTCTCTTTGCCGAGGAAAATAATCAGGATACAGGCGAGAGCAATCAGGCCGGTGTTTAATACCATTTGCAGGGCAAAGGCCAGCCGGTTGGCGGGCGTGTTACGGTCAGGGGAAGTCATGTCGGGCGCCTCAAAGTCATGGTTATCCGTCGGTGATGCCGACGGATTACAATATGCTTGAGTGTGATGCAGATCACAACATTTCTATTGGTGACGATGCTGGCCGGGTATACCCGGCCATTGGTCGTTATCGGTAGTTGATATCGCGATCGCTAGTCATATCGTACAGCTGATACTTACGACCCAGCATCTGACCGCCATCACGCGTCAGCGGCGTCCAGTTTACCTGCGCGCGGCCACGGGTTGGTGAGACACTGAAGACATCCATCGGCACGGAGATGTAGAAGCCTTTGGTGAAGTCACCCTCGCCGTACTCTTCTGCCGAAACGTTGGTTTTAGTGGCGTAAGCACCCACGACGATCCCGCTGTCGAAGCGCTTCGATATATCAACCGTTACACCTTTGTCTTCCGCCAGATACTGCCCGACGCTGGCTTTCACAAGGACGTTACGCATAAACCACGGCTGCCAGTATCCGGTGATATTGCCTACTTTGGCGCTGTAGTCGGTGAACTTCATCATGTTGTCCCAGTCACGCTGCTTAACGTAGTTGGCATCCACACCCACAGCCCAGCTCGCATCCAGCGGACGGTAGAGCACCTCACCGCCCGCCCCGCCATACATGGTTTCCAGATAGCCGCCATAAACCTGACCGTAGAAGCCGTTGCCGAGTTCACGCATGTAGTTGGCCTGGAGGTTATTCACATAGACGTTATTTTCAACGTAATCGCGAATATGGGTACGCACACGCGGCAGCGAGGAGTCCGCCGGGGCACCATTGTAGTTGAACTTATCGTAGTTGTTCGCAAGGTTGCCGAACAGGCTGCCATCTATCAGTAAATGGTCGGTCAGCCAGAAGCTGGCGTTAGCCATGACGCCCACCTGATACAGATAGAAGCTTTCCGGGCCGCCCACAGACTGGTTGAGAACCGGAGAGAGGCTGTAGTTCAGGCGGTCACCGTCAATAAAGAAGCCCTGCTCGGTATGACCCGGGTCAACCGGATCCACACGCTGCTGCTGTAGCGTCTCTTCGCGCCCCAGCGGATATCCCACCAGCTGACGTTGCAGGCTCGGCACATTAGTTTCTGTGGTCACCTGCCCCATATGGCTGCGCTGCTGCGTCACCTTCAGGGTATCAATTCCTTCCGGCAGATGATTCGCCATAATAATATTGGCGCGTTCAACGCCGCGGGCGGTGTCACGATATTTTGTCTGCTCACCGCTGACATACAGGGTGCTGCCATCAACCTGAATACTTGGTGCGTCCAGACCGGCATTGTATTTCAGATCCGTCAGCTGACTGGCTGTCACCGTAGGTTCCAGGAAGCGATCCTGCGGCTGCGGGTTATATTCCGGTTTTGGCGTATCGCGCTGATTCTGGTGCAGATCGTTAAAGTTAGTACGCAGGGTGAAGCCGGCCATAAAGGTGTTACCACGCTCATAGCTGACGTTCAAATCCGCCCAGTCGGTGATGCGGTAGATGGCTCCGACGTTAAATTTGCTCTTCTGCTCCAGACGGCCAGCGAAGTCATCCTTGTAGTCGTTACCTTCATACTCCATTTTCAGTCGCAGTGGCTGCCAGGGTGTCTGATACTCAATCCCGCCGAAAAGCGCCGTCGGCCCTTTAAACATATCGCTGCCGCTGACCGAACCCGCAGTGCCGTTGCCCTCGGTACGGTAGCAGTATTTTTCGCTGGCGGAGCAGAACGGGTTTTTCACCGTGCCGCTATTGCCGATATAACCCCAGCCCATGCCGAGTGTAAAATCAAACGGCCCCCAGGCCTTGGTGGCCACCAGGTATTCACTGTCAAACAGGCCGGTACCGCCGAGGTCGCGTGAGCCGACAGAGACCTCCGGCAGCCAGAAGCCCTCTTCCCACAGACGCACCTTGAGATCGAACGCTTTGTCTTTGTAGGTCTGATTACCCGAGAAGCTCGAAACCGCGCTGTATTCACGGGTTTTCACATCGGTGTAGCGGATGGTCGCTTCCAGCCAAGGGAACAGCTGTACCGAGGAGGAGTAGAAGTGATACTGATCGTTATAACGGTAATTAAGGCTGAATTCGCCCTCTTTGGCCATACGTGCAGTAGGTACCTGCATCAGGCCAACGCCGCCAAAGTCGGATTGTGAGGGGCCAATCGGCTCCACGCTGGAGGCTGCCTGAACCTGGCAGGCACAGGCGACTGAGAGTGACAGCAGGCTGAGAAGATAACGTTTTTTCATCAGTCAGGGATCCGGTGCGTCAGAACAGAAACGATCTGCTGGTTGAGATCGGCATAGGCGCTCGGCAGCGTCCAGGAAGAGAAGCCCACAAACAGGATACTGCCCGGCTGCGGCTCATAATGGCGACGATTCCAGTACGCCACCGGCACTTCCGTCACCTCACCACCCGGTGAGATCACCTGCGCGATATTCCGTTCACCACCTTCCATACGTGGATGTGCATCCAGATACTCAACGACGGAACGCCCTGCTGCCCAGGGGGTTTTCCCTGATTTTTCCACTGCGCCAGCCAGCGTGATTGACGTCGGCTTTTCCAGGGTATAGAGGCTGTACTCCCCTTCCAGCGTACGATTGGCCTGTGGCCGTAAGCGCACCCAGTCAGGATCCAGATTAACGATCTGTCGGCCCGTGACTTTTAGTCCGGCAATCTGCTGGCGGACATTCTCGACTACCGCAGCCTGTTCACCGTCATTGTCGTTTTTAAGTTCATCTCGCCATGCCTGTAGCCGAACCAGCAGTTGCTGCTGCTGCCGGACGGCTACAGCGGTTGCCAGTTTTTCGCCGATCACCGTTCCCGGCCACCAGGTTTTCTGCATCAGAACCGGGCTGGTTACCAGCTGCGCCAGATTGGTCGCACCGCTGATGACCACGGGCTGCGCCTGTCCGGGATAAAATATATTTACCCGGGCATCGGCCTGGGCGTGCAGCGACAGCGATGCCACCATCCCTGCGAGAATAAGGGTTATTTTTTTCATGATTTCGCAGGCTTCAGAATGGTGGATTCAACAGGGATGTAGTCTGCCCCCAGCATTTGCAGCGACTGACGCACCTGCCCGCTGGAGATATCTACCCAAAACGTATTGCGCCAGGACTGCCCGCTTTCCGTTATCGACACCTCTTCCTGCCAGACACGGCATGCCACCGACTGACCAGCCAGTTGCAGCACCTCATCTTTCAGGCGCGAGAAGTGGGATACTGCGGTTCCAGCCTGAGGCTTACCGTCTTCTGTCCAGCGCATTGTACGCGTCCAGCTCGCCCCTTCGGTAAGGCGTCCGGCATCACGCAGCGGATCGTTATCAAGATTGCTGACCTCATTGAGGTTGTCCGTCATGCCGAGGGTTTTCACCAGACGCCCGTGCTGAGTGACCAGCATGGCTTTATCACGGGTGATCCACTTCTGTTGGCCATTTTCGTTGAAGCCCAGCACCACAAAAATCTGCTGGCCGCCGTTAACGCGCAGATACATGCTGGCGTAAGGCATATTGTTGATTTGATCGTTAGTCATCTGGATGTCGTCAACGCCGAGAAAAGCCAGCTTGACGGTTTCACCCAATCCTTTTTGCGTTTGTGTACAGGCCTGAAGCAGCAGGCAGAGCAGCAGCAGTGGTAGGTTTCGCAACTGTGTGTGTCCCTGAGCAAAGTAGAACAAGGCTGAAAATAACCACACAAACGTGTGGTTATGATTAATTTTTGTACTTAGCGGGTCGTGCTTGTAGTGGTAGTGGTCGTGGTTCCAGTGTTGGAGCCATTTCCACCGCTGCTTGCTGCCAGCGCTATGCCAGCCAACGCACCAACGGCACCGATACCGATAGCGGTAGTCGTCCCAGATGACATCGTTCCTGCATCAGCACCGGCAGCCGCACCGGTTTCAACCGGTGGTGCACCAACAGCTTCAGCAGCGAACGCGCCAGTGGCACTCGCTAAGTACACTATGGCTGCAGTAGCCCATATGACTTTTTTCATCACACTTTCCCTTCATTAAATGAATGGATACCAGGGCCTGGATGGCACCTGGCGACTCCAGTATGGGGAATTAATTTCCAGAAAGCAGCGCATCAGGCGAGGTGTAACAGCAGGGTAATAAATTTGGCTAAACAGCTGGAAAGTCGAGATATATAGAGATATTTAACTGCAAAACAAGCTTAAACAGAACTTAATACCAATTTTTACTTTATTAAGCAGTGCGGACGCCTGAATAATGAAGTAGCGGGGAAAATGATGACGTAGCGGTAGTAATTAACAAAAACAACAGGATAATTTAATATAATTCAATAAGATAAATGTTTAAATATTTACACTTTTAATGAATTTTCTGCACGCTTATTTAAGAATTATCCGTCTCGAAACCCTCTGTTTTCAGGCAATTTTAGGAATATGCCCATCCCTCATCAGGCTACTTTACTCAACTTTGGGGTGGAAAATAACCGTGTAATCAAATCAGTACCCCCTGCTTCAGCGCCCGGACAAAGAAAGGAGGAGAAAGGCATCACTGTCAACCAGGGCCAGTTGTTTCCAGAAAATAAAAAACCCCCAGAAACTGGGGGCTGTACGGGATATCGCACGGGTCAGGCACGCCTGCGCCTGGGGCGAGGCGTATCTCACGCCGGTGTCAGATTAACGCCAGGATTTATAGCGGTTAATCAGGCCATTAGTAGAGCTGTCGTGACTATTAACCGGTTCAGCACTCGCCAGTTCAGGCAGGATACGGTTAGCCAGCTGTTTACCCAGTTCTACACCCCACTGATCGAAGGTGAAGATGTTGAGAATGACACCCTGAGTGAAGATTTTGTGCTCATACAGGGCAATCAGCGCGCCAAGGCTGTATGGCGTGATGTCACGCAGCAGGATGGAGTTGGTTGGGCGGTTGCCTTCAAATACTTTATACGGCACCACATGTTCAACGGCTTTAGCATCCAGGCCGGCATCAGCAAACTCTTTTTCCACCACGTCACGGGCTTTACCAAACGCCAGTGCTTCGGTCTGGGCAAAGAAGTTCGACAGCAGTTTGCTGTGATGATCGCCCAGTTTGTTATGCGATATTGCCGGAGCGATAAAGTCGCATGGTACCAGTTTAGTCCCCTGGTGAATCAGCTGGTAGAACGCGTGCTGGCCGTTGGTGCCAGGCTCGCCCCAGATAATCGGACCGGTCTGGTAAGTGACCGGATTACCGGCACGGTCAACGTATTTGCCGTTAGATTCCATGTTGCCCTGCTGGAAGTAAGCAGCAAAACGATGCATATATTGATCGTAAGGCAGGATGGCTTCAGTTTCAGCGCCGAAGAAGTTGTTGTACCAGATACCGATCAGTGCCAGCAGGATCGGCAGGTTTTTCTCTTCCGGAGTATCGGCAAAGTGGCGATCCATCGCATGAGCACCGTCCAGCAGTTTCTCAAAGTTGTCGAAACCGATTGAGAGGATGATCGACAGACCAATCGCTGACCACAGGGAGTAACGTCCGCCTACCCAGTCCCAGAATTCAAACATGTTGGCGGTATCAATACCGAACTCTGCCACGGCTTTACCGTTGGTCGACAGCGCAGCAAAGTGTTTCGCTACATCGTCCTGATTACCGGAGGTGAGGAACCAGTCACGCGCGCTGTGGGCGTTGGTCATGGTTTCCTGAGTGGTAAAGGTTTTTGACGCGACCAGGAACAGGGTGGTTTCCGGGCTGAGGGTCTTCAGCGTTTCAGCAATATGGGTACCGTCAACGTTGGAAACGAAGTGCATATTCAGGTGGTTTTTGTAAGGGCGCAGCGCTTCGGTAACCATAAACGGACCGAGGTCAGAGCCGCCGATACCGATATTGACCACGTCAGTAATCGGTTTACCGGTAAAGCCTTTCCACTCACCGCCAATAATACGCTCTGAGAAGCTTTTCATTTTTGCCAGCACGGCGTTGACTTCCGGCATGACATCTTTGCCGTCAACCACAATTGGCGTGTTGCTGCGGTTACGCAGGGCCACATGCAGTACCGCACGGTCTTCGGTACGGTTGATCTTCTCGCCGGAAAACATCGATTTGATCGCGCCCTGGAGATCAGTCTCTTTGGCCAGCGCCTGCAATTTATCAAGGGTTTCACGGGTGATGCGGTTTTTCGAGAAATCTACCAGCATCTGGTCGTCGAACGTGGCAGAAAAGGCAGCAAACCGGTCAGCATCTTGAGCGAAAAGGTCTGCAATTTGCACATCTTTCATCTGCTCATAATGCTGAATCAACGCCTGCCAGGCAGCGGTTTGTGTCGGATTGATATTTTTCATGGCAACACACTCTTTTTATTTAAGAATAGTAATTCAGACCGGACGATATGTTACCTGTTACGGAGCTTCGGCTCCCCTTTTCCTGCAACAGGTTACAGCTATCATCCCGCCACGATTCGGTATCCGGCGGTGCGGATGATTCCCATTTGGCTCGTAGTATGACTATTCATACCCTGTTACGGCAAAAAATTATAGTCCGTAGCGTGCTTATAAGAATTGACGCTTATGTGGGTTTACCTTAAATAATTCGAGTTGCAGGCAGGCGGCCACGCAGCAAATCCCCGGGAGCTTACATCAGCAAGTGACCGGAGTGCGCGAGGAGAACCAACAATCCTGCAGCTTTAAGTATGACGCTATCTATACCCTAAATAATTCGAGTTGCAGGCAGGCGGCCACGCAGCGAATCCCCGGGAGCTTACATCAGTAAGTGACTGAGGTGAGCGAGGAGAGCCAACGATCCTGCGGCTTGAAGTATGACGCTATCTATACCCTAAATAATTCGAGTTGCAGGCAGGCGGCCACGCAGCGAATCCCCGGGAGCTTACATCAGTAAGTGACTGGGGTGAGCGAGGAGAGCCAACGATCCTGCGGCTTGAAGTATAACGGGTATCAGTAAGTGACCGGGGGGAGCGAGGAGAGCCAACAATCCTGCAGCTTTAAGTATGACGCTATCTATACCCTAAATAATTCGAGTTGCAGGCAGGCGGCAACGCAGCGAATCCCCGGGAGCTTACATCAGTAAGTGACTGGGGTGAGCGAGGAGAGCCAACGATCCTGCGGCTTGAAGTATAACGGGTATCAGTAAGTGACCGGGGGGAGCGAGGAGAGCCAACAATCCTGCAGCTTGAAGTATGACGCTATCTATACCCTAAATAATTCGAGTTGCAGGCAGGCGGCCACGCAGCGAATCCCCGGGAGCTTACATCAGTAAGTGACTGGGGGGAGCGAGGAGAGCCAACGATCCTGCGGCTTGAAGTATGACGGGTATTATAAGTACAGATGATACGCGTCGTGGCATTACGAAAATGCGTAATCATCGGCCGACAAGCGTTGACAGGCGCGCCATAACCCGATATTTCTATGCGCAACTTACGCAATGTGTAAGCCAGAAGAGGCGCGTCGCCCAGGCAGTGTATTTGAGGAACCGTATCCTTTGATAATGCATGATGGGGAGCGACGCCGAGGTATCAACCACACGGAGTGGGGCGTATCGACCGCAGGGGCTGAATCCTCTGGGTTGTCACCAGCAACGTCCGGTAGTCGGGCGGCGAGGTGGGGCGCTTCTGGGTGCTCGTAGCTGCTTCTTCTACGTCCTCCCCGTTGTGCTATCCCCTTGTGCCAAGCTGATGGAATAATCCTGACACGAAGGTAGTCATCGTAATGTCTCAAAATCTGATCGTGGCGAAATTTGGCGGCACCAGTGTGGCCGACTTTATCGCTATGAACCGCAGCGCCGATGTAGTGCTGTCCAATCCCGATGTGCGTCTGGTTGTACTCTCCGCTTCTGCGGGTGTGACCAATTTGCTTATTGCCCTTGCTGAAGGCCAGGAACAAGAGCAGCGCGCTTTCCTGCTGGATGATATTCGCCGTATTCAATACGCCATTATCGACGAGCTGAATCAGCCGACGGTGATCCGCGATGAAATCGACCGTATGCTGGAAAATATCACCATGCTGTCTGAGGCGGCAGCGCTGGCGACGTCCAGCGCCCTGACTGACGAGCTGGTCAGTCACGGTGAGCTGATGTCGACACTGCTGTTTGTGGAGATCCTGCGCCAGCGTGAAGTTGCCGTTGAGTGGTTTGACGTGCGTAAAGTGATGCGCACCAATGACCGTTTTGGCCGTGCAGAACCAGATGTGAAGCTGCTGACCGAGCAGGTCAATGTTCAACTGAAACCCCGCACTGACGAAGCTCTGGTGGTGACTCAGGGCTTTATCGGTTGCGAGGATAAGGGCCGTACCACCACGCTTGGGCGCGGCGGTAGTGACTATACTGCTGCCCTGCTGGGCGAAGCGCTGCATGCCAGCCGTATTGATATCTGGACGGATGTTCCGGGCATCTATACCACCGATCCGCGCGTGGTGCATACCGCCAATCGCATCGACGAGATTACCTTCGAAGAAGCCGCCGAAATGGCAACATTCGGCGCGAAAGTGTTGCACCCTGCCACCCTGCTGCCTGCGGTACGCAGCGATATCCCGGTGTTTGTCGGCTCCAGCAAAGATCCATCAGCTGGCGGCACCCTGGTGTGCAATAAAACCGAAAATCCACCGCTGTTCCGTGCGCTGGCACTGCGTCGTAAACAGACGCTGCTGACGCTGCATAGCCTGAATATGCTGCATGCACGCGGTTTTCTTGCCGAAGTATTTAACATTCTGGCGCGTCACAATATTTCGGTTGATTTGATCACCACTTCCGAAGTGAGCGTTGCGCTGACGCTGGATACCACCGGCTCCACCTCCACCGGCGACAGCTTGCTGACGCAGGCGCTGCTGACAGAGCTCTCCTCACTGTGCCGGGTTGAAGTGGAAGAGAACCTGGCGCTGGTCGCCATTATCGGCAATAAGCTTTCTCAGGCCTGTGGCGTGGGTAAAGAAGTGTTTGGCGTACTGGAGCCGTTTAATCTGCGGATGATCTGTTACGGGGCGAGCAGCTATAACCTCTGCTTCCTGGTACCAGGGCAGGATGCGGAGAAAATCGTCCAGACGCTGCATCGCAATCTGTTCGAGTAATAATTAAACCGGGCATGGCCCGGTTTTTTTTCGCTATGGCAAACTGCATCACCTGCATACCCGTGAAAGAAAAAACGGGATTCTAAAAAGGAAGCTTTTCTATGCTCGCTACTGTTACCCGACTGTTCCCTCTCTGGGCAGTCCTGCTCTCTGTTGCTGCCTATTACACTCCCGCCACCTTTACCGGAATGGGGCCTTATGTGCCTTATCTGCTGATGCTGATTATGTTCGGTATGGGCGTAACGCTAAATGTGGGTGATTTTAAACGAGTGCTGACCCGCCCGGCACCGGTGATTGCCGGAACCTTCCTGCACTATCTGGTGATGCCGCTGGCCGCATGGGGCCTGGCAAAACTGTTTCATATGCCACCCGATCTGGCGGCGGGGATGATTCTGGTCGGTAGCGTCGCCAGCGGTACCGCGTCCAACGTGATGATCTATCTGGCAAAAGGTGACGTTGCGCTGTCGGTAACCATCTCCTCTGTTTCGGCACTGGTGGGCGTGTTTGCTACCCCGCTGCTGACCAGGTTCTACGTGGACACCCATATTCAGGTAGATGTGGTGGGTATGCTACTGAGTATTGTTAAAATTGTCGTGGTGCCGATCAGTCTCGGCCTGGTGATCCACCACACTATGAACGGCGTAGTTAAACGCGTGGAGCCGTATCTGCCGGCGTTTTCCATGGTCTGTATTCTGCTGATTATCAGTGCGGTGGTTGCAGGCAGTCAGAGCTTTATTGGCTCCGTTGGCCTGATGGTTATTCTGGCGGTGATCCTGCATAACGCGATTGGTCTGCTGGGGGGCTACTGGGGCGGCAAGCTGTTTGGCTTTGATGAGTCCACCTGCCGTACGCTGGCGCTGGAAGTGGGTATGCAGAACTCCGGCCTGGCCGCTGCGCTGGGTAAGATGTACTTCTCCCCGCTGGCGGCGCTGCCGGGCGCACTGTTCTCCGTGTGGCATAACCTGTCTGGTTCACTGCTGGCCGGTTACTGGTCAGGTAAGCCAGTCAATAAAAAATAATCTGTGGGTAATCAGAGTGGGCCTGCCCGCTCTCTGCCTGTCATGACAGAATAATGCGGCCAGCTGAATCATTCTCTGGCCGCATTAGCGTTAATCATCCCCTTTAACATCATCCGCCTGATCCAGCACAATGTAAGCCACTGCACAGAAGAGTGAGTTCAGACGCTTCATATCGCCCAGTAAGCCAAGATGCAGCGAACTGGTTTCAATGCTCTGTACGTTCTGTTGATGCAGGCGGTCAACATGAGCATGCGAGTAGCGGCGGTTGGTAATACGGAAGCGGTGCTTGGCGCGACGCAGACGTTTGGCGCTGGTAGTATCGCGCGATAAAAACACTGACAGGCTGAGGCGCAGATTACCGTGCAGCAGTTCAATTTGCGCATCCAGCTCTTTCAATCCTTCCAGTGAAAATGCGCGCTGCGTGGCCAGTGCTTTATCCGCCACATCACCGCTCATCCGCTCGAGAATATCCCCCGCCTGTTCCAGGTTGAGCGCCATCTCAATGATCTCTGCCCAGCGTCGCGAATCCTCTTCCGGCAGGTCTTCCTTCGGCATCTGCGCCAGGTAGAGTTTGATGGCGGTATAGAGCACGTCGACATCATCATCCATCTTACGGATTTCACGATCCTGTCTGAGTTCGCCGTGTACCACTTTACTAAAGGTGATTAACATCTGCTCCAGCACATCTCCCATTCGCAGCGTTTCGCGAGCGGCATTTGCCAGCGCCAGTGCTGGCGTATCCAGAGAGCCGGAGTCCAGATGGCGCGGCTTCAGGCGGGGATCGGTTTCCGGCTCTTCGCGGATTAGCCGATGACACAGACGCGCCATTGGCCCGGCAAAGGGCACCATCACCAGGCAGCGGATCAGGTTGTAAAATACATGGAAGAAGATCACCAGTTCTTCATCATCAACCGGCAGTTTTTCCAGCCAGTCGGCCAGCAGATCGATAAACGGCAGCACCATTAACGAGCCGATAAATTTAAACAACAGGCTGCCGAGCGCTACCCGTTTGCCGGAGGCGTTCGACGCACTGTTATTCAGCATCGCCAACAGTCCGCTACCGAGGTTAGCTCCCACCACCAGACACAGCGCTACCTTAAAGGAGATCACCCCGGTGGCGGTCAGCGTGGCGGTCAGCAGTACCGCAGCCAGGCTGGAGTAACTGATAATCGCAAACAGTGCACCGATCAGCGAGTCGAGCATTATGTCGCCGGTCAGGGATGAGAACAGTACTTTTACCCCAGCGGCCTGGGTGATCGGCGTGGCGGCAGCAACAATCAGCTGTAATGCCAGCAGAATTAAGCCCAGCCCGATGCTGGCACGGCCTAACTGCCCGGCACGGGTTTGCTTGCGCCCCAGAAAGAATACGACGCCAAAAAAGATAAACAGCGGCGACAGCCAGGAGAGGTCAAAAGTCAGGATACGGGCCATCAGCGCGGTACCGACATCCGCGCCGAGGATAATCACCAGCGCAGGTGTCAGGCCCACCAGCTCCTGGGCGACAAATGATGTCACCAGCATAGTGGTGGCATTGCTGCTCTGAACCAGCGTAGTCACGCCGATCCCGGCGAGAAACGCCATCGGCTTTTTGGAGACACTGCGGCTGAGTACCCGCCGCAGATCGGCACCATAAACACGCATAATGCCGGTACGCACGATGTGGGTACCCCACACCAGCATAGCTACGGCGGAGAGAAGATTAAGCAGGGTTAACACTGATTCGACCTCATAACTCAGGAATAACTCATCATGCACAGTGAAAACTATCCACTGTGCTTATGGTGTTAGTTTAGCCGATAATTACCTTCATCGAACAAGGTGTTGGATAAGGAAAAGCTTTTTAATCAGCATCATATCCAAGATTCGGTGCCAGCCAGCGCTCGACTTCTGTTACCGGCATCCCTTTACGACGGGCGTAATCTTCAATCTGGTCACGCTGAAGCTGGGCCACGGCGAAGTATTTGCTGTCCGGGTGGCTGAAAATCCAGCCTGACACTGCCGCGCCTGGCCACATGGCGAAGGATTCGGTCAGTTTCATCCCGGTGTGGTTTTCCACGTCGAGCAGCTCCCAGATCGTGGCTTTCTCGGTGTGCTCAGGGCAGGCAGGATAGCCCGGCGCCGGGCGGATACCCTGATAGTTTTCGCGGATCAGCTCGTCATTGCCCAGATTTTCCGTTGGGGCAAAGCCCCAGATCTCTTTACGTACCTGCTCATGCAGGTATTCCGCGAAGCCCTCTGCCAGGCGATCGGCCAGCGCCTTGACCATAATTTTATTATAGTCGTCATGCTGCGCATCCCAGGCTTCCGCCAGCGCATCTTCTTCCAGCCCGCCAGTGACGGCAAAGGCCCCGAGGTAGTCGGCTTTGCCACTTGATCCCGGGGCGACAAAGTCTGCAAGGCAATAGTTAGCAAAGCCCTTTTTCTCTGTCTGCTGGCGTAAGTGATGACTCACTTTCAAAATATCAGAACGCGTTTCATCAGTGTAGATTTGCACATCATCCCCAACGCGGTTTGCCGGGAAAATGCCGACTACGCCACGTGGATTGAGCGTACCATCGCGGCTGAGTTGATCCAGCATGGCGTTGGCATCGGCAAACAGACGTTTGGCCTCTTCACCAACGATTTCATCTTCCAAAATGCGTGGATATTTCCCTGCCAGCGACCAGGTCATAAAGAATGGCGTCCAGTCGATGTAATGGCGCAGTGTTTCGATGTTAGCACTCACTTCGCTTACACCCAGCCTGCGTGGTGCCGGCGGTGTGTAATTTTCCCAGTCAAAGGTGAAGTCGTTATCACGTGCTACCTGTAAAGTGACCGGCGGCGTACGCGGTTTTTTACGCGCGTGCTGAATACGTACGGTTTCGTACTCTTTGCGCGTGCGGGCAACAAAATCATCGTATTGGGTAGCTGAAAGCAGCGCGGAAACCACGCCCACAGTGCGTGAGGCGTTCTGCACATAGACCGTCGGGCCGCTGTAGTTCTGCTCAATTTTCACCGCCGTGTGGGCCTTGGAGGTGGTGGCGCCGCCAATCAGCAGTGGCAGGGTAAAGCCCTGGCGCTCCATCTCTTTGGCCACGTTAACCATTTCATCCAGCGAAGGCGTTATCAGCCCGGATAGCCCGATAATATCCGCATTGTGCTCGCGGGCAGTTTTGAGGATTTTGTCGCTCGGCACCATCACACCAAGGTCGATGATTTCATAGTTATTACACTGCAACACCACGCCCACAATGTTTTTGCCGATGTCGTGAACATCGCCCTTTACCGTGGCCAATACAATTTTACCGTTGGTGCTGCCCTTCTCTTTGCTGGCTTCAATATAGGGTTCCAGATAGGCCACGGCCTGCTTCATGACACGGGCTGATTTCACCACCTGCGGCAGAAACATTTTGCCCTCACCGAACAGGTCACCGACCACGTTCATCCCGGCCATTAACGGCCCTTCAATGACTTCAATCGGGCGGGTAGCAAGCTGGCGGGCAGCTTCAGTATCCAACTCGATAAATTCAGTAATCCCCTTCACCAGCGAGTATTCAAGACGTTTTGCCACTTCCCAGCTGCGCCATTCGGCCTGGGGTTTGGTGCTGTCATCATCGGCTTTGCTACCACGATATTTTTCAGCCACCTCCAGCAGACGCTCGGTGCCGTCGTCGCGACGGTTCTGGATAACATCTTCTACGGCATCGCGCAGGTCGGCGGGCAGATCGTCATAGATAGCCAGCTGGCCAGCGTTAACAATACCCATATCCATGCCGTTCCGGATGGCGTAATAGAGGAATACCGCGTGGATAGCTTCGCGTACCGGGTCGTTACCACGGAAGGAGAAGGAGACGTTAGAGACGCCGCCGGAGATCATCGCATGTGGCAGTTCACGCTTGATGTCTTCACAGGCACCGATAAAGTCCATCGCGTAGTTATTGTGCTCTTCGATACCGGTAGCAACGGCGAAGATATTCGGGTCAAAGATGATATCTTCCGGTGGAAAACCCACTTCTTCCGTCAGCAGCTTGTAGGCGCGGCGGCAAATTTCGATTTTACGCGCTCGCGTATCAGCCTGGCCGAGTTCATCAAAAGCCATCACCACGACGGCGGCACCGTAGCGGCGCACCAGGCGGGCATGATGCAGGAACTGCTCCACGCCCTCTTTCATGGAGATAGAGTTAACGATGCCTTTGCCCTGGATACATTGCAGGCCTTTCTCGATCACATCCCATTTGGAGGAGTCGATCATAATCGGCACGCGCGCGATGTCCGGCTCACCGGCAATCAGGTTAAGGAAACGCACCATCGCCGCTTCAGCGTCGAGCATTCCCTCATCCATATTAATATCGATAATCTGCGCGCCGCTCTGCACCTGCTGTAGCGCCACTTCCAGCGCTTCGTTATATTTTTCTTCTTTAATCAGACGTTTAAATTTAGCCGATCCGGTCACGTTGGTACGTTCACCCACGTTCACAAACAGGCTGTCTGCGCTGATGTTCAGTGGCTCCAGCCCCGCAAGACGGCAGGCAACGGGCAGGGTTGGCAACGGACGCGGGGCCACCCCTTCCACTGCTTTTGCCATTGCAGCGATATGCTCAGGCGTGGTACCACAGCAGCCGCCGACAATATTGAGAAAACCGGCATGCGCCCATTCACCAATCTGCTCCGCCATGATTTGCGCATCGAGATCGTACTCACCGAAGGCGTTTGGCAGCCCGGCGTTCGGGTGCGCAGTAACATACCCCTCAGCAATGCGCGCCAGTTCAGCTACATATTGACGCAGCTCATCCGGGCCAAGGGCGCAGTTCAGACCAAAGGAGAGCGGTTCAGCATGGCGCAATGAATTGTAGAAGGCTTCCGTGGTCTGCCCGGAGAGTGTGCGTCCGGAGGCATCGGTAATGGTGCCGGAGATCATCAGCGGCAGCTCAATGCCCAGCGCATCAAATTCTTCTTTAACGGCAAAGACGGCAGCCTTGGCGTTCAGCGTATCGAACACCGTTTCAATCATAATGATGTCAGCCCCACCTTCCACCAGCGCACGGGTGGATTCCCGGTAGGCCGCCACCAGCTGATTAAAGGTGACATTACGGTAAGCGGGATCGTTCACATCAGGGGAAATGGAGCAGGTACGGTTAGTGGGCCCTAACACACCGGCGACATAGCGCGGGCGATCTGGCGTGCGCGCTGTCCATTCATCCGCACATTCACGCGCCAGTCTGGCCGCCACATAGTTGATCTCTGCCGACAACGATTCCATCTGGTAATCGGCCATGGCAATAGTGGTGGAGTTGAAGGTGTTGGTTTCAAGAATGTCTGCGCACGCCGCGAGGTATCCGTTATGGATTTCGCGAATAATGTCAGGTTGAGTCAGCACCAGCAGATCGTTATTACCTTTCAGATCGCACGGCCAGTCGGCAAAACGCGTGCCGCGATAATCGCCCTCTTCCAGTTTGTAGCTCTGGATCATGGTTCCCATACCGCCATCAAGCAGCATAATGCGTTTTTTCAACTGCTGATGCAGCGCTTCAATCCGGTTACTCACCACTCTTCCCCTTCAACTTCATACCCAGGCACCACTGCCAGCACGTCATACTGGCATAACTTTTGTGCAGGTAACAGTGAATGACAGGTGATACATTTTCAACCAACTAACAAGGCACTTGAAGTATCACGGTTATAGAACGAAAATGGTTTCCATAATCAGGGAAACAAAGGAGTCAGGTATGGCTACCCCCGTCGTTACAAAGCGCGGCAAGAAACCACGGGCAGCGGCCGCAACTGCCTCTGCTCCTGCTGGTCAGGTTCAATCGCTAACCCGTGGTCTGAAATTACTGGAATTTATTGCCGAGTCTCACGGTAACGTGGCGCTGACCGAACTGGCTCAACAGGCCGGGCTGCCGAACTCCACGACTCATCGTCTGTTAACCACCATGCAGCAGCAGGGGTTTGTACGTCAGGTCGGCGATTTAGGGCTGTGGACGATGGGCGCTCACGCGTTTGTAGTCGGCAGCAGTTTTTTGCAGAGCCGCAACCTGCTGGCGCTGGTGCACCCGATGCTTCGTACACTGATGGAGGAGTCTGGCGAGACGGTGAATCTGGCGGTTCTCGATCTTAGCGATCGCCAGGCGGTGATTATCGATCAGGTGCAATGTACCCAGCTGATGCGTATGTCTGCGCCAATTGGGGGCAAACTGCCGATGCATGCCTCCGGTGCAGGTAAAGCCTTTCTGGCAAACCTTAATGATAAGCAGGTAAGCGATCTGCTGCATCGTCAGGGGTTGCATCACTACACGCCAAGAACGCTGATTTCACCGCAAATCCTGAAAGAAAATCTCGCTCTGGCGCGTAAAGCAGGTTATTCGTTCGATGACGAAGAACATGCGCTGGGGTTGCGCTGCATCGCTTCTTGTATTTACGACGAGCATCACGAACCGTTCGCCGCTATCTCTATCTCAGGCCCTGTCTCACGTATTACCGACGACCGCGTTACCGAAATCGGTGCGCTGGTAATCAAAGCAGCAAAAGAGATCACCCGCGAATATGGCGGAACCCGATAAACACTACTACTCCGCTCCACCCGATATAAAAGGATAAAAATGGATAAGGACATTCAGGACCGTCGCCCGGTCAGGACTCGCCATGCCCGCTGGGCCACCACTTTCGCGCAACGTTTGCAGCGCGCGGGTGCCACACCAAACGGTATCTCAGTCGCCAGTATGGTCTTTGCCCTGCTGGCTGCTATCTGCTTTGTCTGTGCTTTTCGTACTGATGAGCCGCTGCTGACGCGGCTGGCGATGCTGGGTGCAATTATTGGCATCCAGGGCCGCCTGCTGTGCAATCTGTTTGATGGCATGGTTGCGGTAGAAGGGAAACTACGCAGCGCCGTTGGCGCGCTCTATAACGATATGCCTGACCGCATTTCCGATTCACTGATTCTGCTGGGAACTGGCTACGGCCTGACTGCTCTGCTGACAGGCCCCACGCTTGGCTGGGCAGCAGCTCTGCTGGCAATGATGACCGCCTATATCAGGCTGTTAGGCGGTAGCTGCGGCGTACCGCAGACGTTCTCAGGCCCCATGGCTAAACAGCATCGAATGGCGCTGCTCACGCTGGCGGCGGCAGTGACACTGCTGATGCCTGACTGGGGGCAAACACTGCTCACTACCGCCCTGTGGCTAATCATCGTTGGTAACGTGCTGACCTGTATTCAACGTACCCGCATTATCACGGTGGCATTGCGTAAGGAGCTGTCGCCAGATGTCTGAATCACGTTTCTCCCCTGACCGCCGCTTAGTCAGTTCACTGCTGGTGATGCTGTGTCGTCTGTTGACCGGCATTCGTTCGCGCTGGCTGACTCTGCCTGATGCGGAAGTGACGCGCATTTATTACGCTAACCACAGCAGCCACCTTGATGGTCTGGTTATCTGGGCCAGCCTGCCAAAAAACATGCGCGAGCGTGTTCATCCTGTGGCAGCCGCTGACTACTGGTCAGGCTCACGCCTGAAGCGCTATCTGTCACTGCGAATTTTTCGTGCGGTGCTGGTCGAACGCCGTACGCCAGGGAGTACGCCTGCTGACGGCCCACGACAGGATCTGTTGCAGCCACTGAAGCAGGCGCTGGAGGAAGGGCATTCTCTGATCCTTTTTCCGGAAGGAACTCGCGGTAACGGCAAGCAGCTGAACGCCTTTAAAAGCGGGCTGTATCACCTGTCGAAAGCCTGGCCGGACGTGGAACTGGTACCGGTGTGGTTAGAAAATCTTAACCGCGTACTGCCGAAGGGATCGCGTCTGGTCGTGCCGATTATGTGTAGCGCTACCTTTGGCTCACCGCTGCCTGGCGTTCAGGCGGGGGAAGAAAAACAGGAATTTTTAGCCAGAACACGCAATGCGCTGGAGGCGCTGGAACCATGAATAGTTGGGATAACGAACTGTGCTGGCTACTCGGTGGTCTGTTCAGCCTGCTGCTGGTCGCCAGCCTGATTGGCGGTACGCTGGCAAAGTTTAAACAAAATGACACCATCAGCAATCTGAATGCACGCATCCGCGCCTGGTGGCTGATGTGCATCATCTCGGTACTGGCGATCATGATTGGCCCGAACGGCTCAGTAGTGCTGTTTATGCTGATATCTTTTTTCGCCCTGCGCGAATGCATCACACTGCTGCCTACCCGCCGCGGCGATCATGAGGCGCTGTTCTGGTGCTTCTTTATCATTCTGCCTTTGCAGTATCTGCTGGTAGGGATTCAGTGGTACGGGGTGTTTATAATTCTGATCCCGGTTTATGCATGGCTGTTTATTCCGGCACGACTGGCGCTGGCCGGGGATACTCAGCATTTCCTTGAGCGGGCGGCGAAAATCCAGTGGAGCATGATGATTGCGGTTTACTGCATCAGCCATGCTCCTGCGCTGCTGATGCTGCCGATCCCGGGTTATGAAACCGAGAATATTAAGCTGCTGCTGTTCCTGATGATTGTGGTACAGATCTCCGACGTGCTGCAATACGTGTTTGGCAAGCTATGGGGCAAACATCCCATTGTGCCAAAGCTGAGTCCGAATAAAACGGTGGAAGGTTTTATCGGCGGCATCCTGACAGCAAGCCTGGTTGGAATGGGCCTGTGGTGGGTAACTCCATTTACCCCCTGGCAGGCGTTTCTGATTTCACTGCTGATTACCCTGCTCGGTTTCCTCGGCGGGCTGTGCATGTCAGGTATTAAACGCGATCGCGGCATTAAAGACTTTGGCGCAATGATTGAAGGTCACGGCGGCATGATGGATCGCATTGATTCCCTTTGCTTTGCTGCACCGGTTTTCTTCCACGTGGTAAGGTATTTTTATACCTGAGGCAAAAAGTGGGGCGGCTGTGCCCGCCCCTTTAAGTAACGGCTGTTGGATAACGCTGGCTGAAGCGCTGACGGCGACGGTAGGCGAATACATCTTCTATATGGCCTGCACGGATACGCTGTTGCAGACCGCGCCAAAAGTCAGCGTGGAACAGCTCCGCATGCATCTCATCAAACAGCGTGGCAATTGCCGGATCTGCACACAGATAGTGACGGAACTCTTCCGGGAAGACATCTTCTGGTGACACGCTGTACCAGGGCTCATGACTTAACTCATCCTCAGGGTAGCGCGCCGCTGGAATATCGCGGAAGTTAACCTCGGTCATATAGCTGATCTCATCGTAGTCATAAAACACTACACGCCCGTGACGGGTAACGCCGAAGTTTTTATACAGCATATCGCCGGGGAAAATATTCGCGGCTGCCAGCTGCTTCACCGCATTGCCATACTCTTCAATGGCCTCACGCCGCTGGTGCGCATCGGCCTGCTCCAGCCACAGGTTAAGCGGCGTCATACGGCGCTCCATATAAAGATGGCTGATGGTCAGCATTTCACCGTGACGCTGGAGTTTCTCGGGCACTTCGCGTTCCAGCAGGGCAAGCAGCGCCGGGCTGAGACGTTTCTCTTCAATCGCAAAGTTTTCGAACTCCTGGGTGTCTGCCATTCTTCCCACGCGATCGTGCTCTTTCACCAGCTGATAGCACTGGCGCACCCGCTCTGGCGTCACCTCTTTTTGCGGGGCAAAGCGGTCTTTTATCACTTTAAATACCCGGTCAAATCCCGGCAGAGTGAACACCAGCATCACCAGGCCCGGCACCCCGGGAGCAATCACAAACTGTTCGTCTGTTGCCCTCATATAGTTGAGGTATTCACGGTAAGTTTCGGTTTTACCATGTTTTTGGCAGCCAATCGCCATATAGAGCTCTGCGGTGGTTTTCCCCGGCAGAATTTCACGCAGCCACTCAACCAGCGCCGCCGGTAAAGGGGCATAAACCATAAAATAGGAGCGGGCGAAACCGAAGACAATGCTGGCCTCACGGTTGCGCGTCAGGCAGGTATCAATAAATAGCTCCCCTTCTTCGCTGCGGTGAATCGGCAACAGGAAAGCACAAACGCCCGCTGGCGTACGAAGTTTAGCTACCAGCCAGGCAGCTTTGTTACGATAAAACAGCTCATTCGCCACCTGCAAACTCGCCTGTTGTAGTTCGCTGGCAGTAAAATTTTCTCGCAAATGTGCAACGATATAGTCGATGTCACGCGCCATATTTTGCCACGGCAGGCGCAGCGGCAGATCGTGCAGTAACCGGTTCAGCAACGGCCGCCAGCCATCAACGGCGCTGAATGTTTTTGCCAGCGGGCGCGGGATGGTACGGAATCGTTGTTCCGGCTGAGAACTGAAGATAAACAGCCGTTCCGGTGTCAGCGACTGATGGCTGAACAGACGGCAGTAAACCGAGTTAAAAAAGCTTTCGGCAATTTCAAAGCGCGGATAATCCGGCAGCAGATGCGTGTAAATCTCCTTTACCCGCAGGAGAAAATCACGATCTTTCGACTGTGAGGCAGTAATACAGCGCAGCTGTTCCACAACCAATCCGACATGGTGGTCATAGAGATGAATACGGGCTTTCATCGCCAGCTGAACCGCCTGCCAGTCTGCCTGCTCAAAGCGCTGCTGCGCCCCGGCAGTGATTTCAAGGAAGCGGCCATACTGCGCGTCAAATCCTTGCAGAATGGTGCGGGCAATCAGGGTATCCAGTACGGTCATGGTTCACCTCCGGTGATGGCATGACGAAGGGACGGGTGCGCCCGCCCCCTGTGATGTGTGCTGCCCGGGTCAGAACTGATCTTCTTCCGTCGATCCGGTTAATGCTGTTACCGATGATGCTCCACCCTGAATAATGGTAGTGACGTGATCAAAGTAACCAGTGCCCACTTCCTGCTGGTGTGAGGAGAAGGTATAGCCCTGTTTGATTGCGGCAAATTCCGGTTGCTGCACTTTTTCTACGTAGTGACGCATCCCCTCTCCCTGCGCATAGGCCTGTGCGAGGTCGAACATGTTGAACCACATGCTGTGGATCCCTGCCAGGGTGATGAACTGGTATTTGTAGCCCATCTCTGACAGCTCCTGTTGGAAACGAGCGATGGTGCTGTCGTCGAGGTTCTTTTTCCAGTTAAATGACGGTGAGCAGTTATAGGCCAGCAGCTTGCCAGGGAAGCGAGCATGGATAGCCTCAGCAAAGCGTCGCGCCTGCTCAAGATCAGGCTTTGAGGTTTCACACCAGATCACATCAGCATAAGGTGCATAGGCCAGACCACGGCTGATCGCCTGTTCTACGCCGGCATGGGTGCGGAAGAAGCCTTCCGGCGTGCGCTCTCCGCTGATAAATTCACGGTCATATTCATCACAGTCAGAGGTGATCAAATCGGCTGCATCGGCATCCGTACGGGCGATTAACACCGTTGGCACCCCCATCACATCGGCAGCCAGCCGTGCAGCGACCAGTTTCTGAATCGCTTCCTGGGTAGGAACCAGCACTTTTCCGCCCATATGGCCGCACTTCTTCACCGAGGCCAGCTGATCTTCAAAATGCACACCTGCTGCCCCCGCCTGGATCATTGATTTCATCAGTTCGAAGGCATTTAATACGCCACCAAATCCCGCTTCCGCATCGGCCACTATTGGCAGGAAATAATCCACATAGCGCGGATCGCCGGGTTCAATATTGGAAGACCACTGAATCTGATCGGCGCGCTGGAAAGTATTATTGATACGTTCCACCACCGATGGCACCGAGTTCGCTGGATAGAGCGACTGATCCGGATACATGCTGGCCGCCAGGTTAGCATCTGCCGCAACCTGCCAGCCAGAGAGGTAGATGGCCTCAATGCCCGCTTTTGCCTGTTGCAGCGCCTGACCGCCGGTTAACGCGCCCAGACTATTGATATAGCCCTTCTTCGCTCCGCCGTTAAGCAACGCCCAGAGTCTTTGCGCGCCATTTTCCGCCAGCGTACAGACCGGGTTAACTGAGCCACGTAGCCTGACCACTTCCTCAGCGCTGTATGGACGGGTGATGCCTTCCCAGCGTGCATCGCGCCAGGTTTGTTCTGTCTGCTGAATCTGTTGGGTACGAGAAGTCATGGTGGAGCTCCTTGTCAATATTCAGGGAAGTAGGCGGTAACCAGGGAGAGTCAGAAACTCAACCAGTTCGGGTTCAGTGGTAATGCGTTCCATTAGCGAGGCGGCTTCATCAAAGCGTCCTGCGCTGTAACGTGGGTCACCCAGTTCTTGTCGGATCACCTGTAACTCTTCTTGCAACATCTGGCGGAACAGTGCTTCTGTCACTACTTCACCGCCTTGTAACGTTTTGCGATGATGGATCCATTGCCAGATGGAGGTACGTGAAATCTCAGCGGTGGCGGCGTCTTCCATCAGCCCGTAAATGGGTACACAGCCGTTACCGCTGATCCAGGCTTCGATGTACTGCACGGCAACTCGAATATTGGCGCGCATACCGGCTTCCGTACGCTCACCCGGGCAGGGTGCCAGCAACTCTGCTGCGCTGATCTCCGCATCCTGATCACGCATTACCTGTAGCTGATTCGGTCTTGCGCCGAGCGCCTGGTCAAAAATGGCCTTTACGGTATCGGCAAGCCCCGGGTGGGCAATCCATGTGCCGTCGTGGCCGTTAGCCGCCTCACGCTGTTTGTCGGCCTGCACTTTGTCGAGCACCCACTGATTGCGTTCAGCATCTTTACTCGGAATAAACGCCGCCATTCCTCCCATAGCAAATGCGCCACGTCGGTGACAAGTTTTGATCAGCAGGCGGGAATAGGCATCGAGGAAGCCCTGATCCATTGTCACCGACTGACGATCCGGCAGGACACGATCCGGATGATTTTTCAGGGTTTTGATATAGCTGAAGATATAATCCCAACGGCCACAGTTCAGCCCGACAATATGATCGCGCAGATGCCAGAGGATCTCGTCCATCTGAAATACTGCTGGCAACGTTTCGATCAATAGCGTGGCCTTGATCGTTCCTCGCGGAAGATCGAAACGATCCTCAGCAAAACTGAAGACCTCGCCCCACCATGCTGCTTCCTTGTACGACTGAGTTTTCGGCAGGTAAAAATATGGCCCACTCCCTTTGGCTAACAGCGCATCGACGTTGTGAAAGAAGTAGAGCGCAAAATCAAACAGGCTGCCCGGGATCGGCTTATCCTGCCATGTGACATGTTTTTCAGGCAGATGCAGCCCGCGAACACGGCAGATAAGCACCGCCGGATCGGGCTTCAGCTGGTAGATCTTTCCTGCATCATTGGTGTAACTGATGGTGCCGTTGACAGCATCGCGCAGGTTGATCTGTCCACTGATGACTTTGTCCCAGGCCGGTGCCAGCGAATCCTCAAAATCCGCCATAAATACGTTCACATTGGCATTGAGCGCATTGATCACCATCTTGCGCTCTACCGGGCCGGTGATCTCGACTCTTCGGTTCTGTAAGTCCGCGGGTATACCGCGAATTTTCCATTCGATATTTTTAATGGAATCAGTTTCCGAAATAAAATCAGGAAGGTTTCCGTTATCGATATTTCGCTGTGCCTGCTCACGTTCCGCCAGCAGTGCATTGCGTTGCGGAGTGAATTTCACCACCAGTTCACTTAGAAAATCGATGGCTTCATCAGTAAGAATTTGCTGCTCATCCTGACCAAATGCGTGTTGAAAGGCCAGTTCACTGCTGATTACCTGTTGTGTCATCTGTTTGCTCCTGTCATCGATGCTTACGGGTACGCCATGCTTTACCCGGCGATCTTCTTCGAACAATCTTTGAGCTACAGGATCAAAATATCATCAGTTAATTTTTAAAATCAAAAGCTATTTCCATTTTTTTATTAACTTTGATTTAACAATATGATTTCAATAGATTTAAATCTACTTATTAACAGGAAGATGTTTTCATAAAAAATGGGATCGCGATCGGGGTGACAGGATTCAGCAAAAAAAGGAGTCGGAGCAACGTATGATCGAGGTGGATCGGGGATCCACCTGATAAGGGAAGTGGGGAGGTGACTATTCGAGCGTCGGATTCATATGGCGCAGATCGAACGGAGTGATCTGATATACATAATAGTTCAGCCAGTTGGAGAACAGCAGGTTACCGTGACTGCGCCAGCTGGCACGCGGTGGCAGCGCTGGATTGTCATTAGGGAAGTAATTAAAGGGTACTTCCGGGTTCAGTCCCGCATCAAAATCTCGATGGAATTCACCGGATAGCGTTAGTGCGTCATATTCCGGGTGGCCGGTTACAAAGGCCAGGCGTTTATCTTTACTGGCAAACAGGTAAGCCCCGGTTTGCTCAGATTCGGCAAAGATTTCCAGGTCTGTGTAATCGCGCAGTAACTGGGTTGGGAAATCGGCATAGCGTGAATGCGGAGCAAGGAATGTATCGTCAAAGCCGCGGGTTAAGAGCGCATGAGGATGTAAGATTTGATGTTCAAATACGCCAGATAGTTTGTTGTCACGCGTCTGTTTTGGAATGCCATACAGGATATTAAGAGCCGCCTGTACTGCCCAACAGACAAACAGCGTTGAGGTGACATGCTCTTTCGCCCAGTGCAGCACTTTCTGAATTTGCGGCCAATAGGCCACATCACAGAAGTCGACCAACCCTAGCGGTGCGCCGGTAACGATCAGTCCATCGTAATTATCATTCTGAATATCTTCGAAATTACAGTAAAAATTGTTCAGGTGCTCAGATGGGGTGTTACGTGATTCGCGGCTGTCGATACGCAGCAGCTGGATATCGATCTGTAGCGGTGAATTGGAAAGCAGACGTAAAAACTGATTTTCAGTTTCGATCTTTTTCGGCATCAGATTGAGTACCAGCACTTTCAGCGGGCGGATATTCTGCGTGCTGGCACGCGAAGACGTCATCACAAAGACGTTCTCGTCGCGCAAAAAACTTACGGCTGGTAATTCGTCGGGTACCCTGATCGGCATGACCTGCTTCCTCACTACATACGTTTATACATTTATACGTTTAGACATCCAGACAGCTAAAGATAACGTGCAAGCGACCGAATGTCGAGTCCTCATCCGGTTCTTGAAAATCTTTCATCTGATTGAACATTAAAGAGTAGAGGTCTGGAAGAAAATAGCCAGAAAAGGAGCAAAAGCGGAGGATAAAAGGCTTCGATTCAGCAAATCTAAGCTATTGTTTTAGATAGAATCAGGTGAATTGGGTAATAACGGGTGAATGGCGGACAAACAACAGACGAAAAAAAACCCCAACCTTTCGGTCGGGGTTCTTTCTTCGTTTGATGCCTGGCAGTTCCCTACTCTCGCATGGGGAGACCCCACACTACCATCGGCGCTACGGCGTTTCACTTCTGAGTTCGGCATGGGGTCAGGTGGGACCACCGCGCTAAAGCCGCCAGGCAAATTCTGTGCTCTGTCCTGTGTCTTTTGCGCTCTGACTGCGTTGCCTGCGCTCGCAAGCTCAGTCACATACCTGTGTATGCTCCTTCACTCACTTCGCTGGTCGCCTTGTCACAGCACAAAATCCTTCGGAATTGACTCCGCAGGAGGACAGATAAATTCTTTATCCGGTACAGGCTGAAAATTGTCTTCGCGTCTCTCATAACGCTCACCAGAACGCTTCTGGCGTTGTAAGGTTAAGCCTCACGGGTCATTAGTACCGGTTAGCTCAACGCATCGCTGCGCTTACACACCCGGCCTATCAACGTCGTAGTCTTCAACGTCCCTTCAGGACTCTCAAGGAGTCAGGGAGAATTCATCTCGAGGCAAGTTTCGCGCTTAGATGCTTTCAGCGCTTATCTTTTCCGCACTTAGCTACCGGGCAATGCCATTGGCATGACAACCCGAACACCAGTGGTGCGTTCACTCCGGTCCTCTCGTACTAGGAGCAACCCCTCTCAATTCTCCAGCGCCCACGGCAGATAGGGACCGAACTGTCTCACGACGTTCTAAACCCAGCTCGCGTACCACTTTAAACGGCGAACAGCCGTACCCTTGGGACCTACTTCAGCCCCAGGATGTGATGAGCCGACATCGAGGTGCCAAACACCGCCGTCGATATGAACTCTTGGGCGGTATCAGCCTGTTATCCCCGGAGTACCTTTTATCCGTTGAGCGATGGCCCTTCCATTCAGAACCACCGGATCACTATGACCTGCTTTCGCACCTGCTCGAGCCGTCACTCTCGCAGTCAAGCCAGCTTATGCCATTGCACTAACCTCACGATGTCCGACCGTGATTAGCTGACCTTCGTGCTCCTCCGTTACTCTTTAGGAGGAGACCGCCCCAGTCAAACTACCCACCAGACACTGTCCCCACGCCGGATCACGGCGCCAGGTTAGAACATCAAACGTTAAAGGGTGGTATTTCAAGGTTGGCTCCACGCAGACTGGCGTCCACGCTTCAAAGCCTCCCACCTATCCTACACATCAAGGCTCAATGTTCAGTGTCAAGCTGTAGTAAAGGTTCACGGGGTCTTTCCGTCTTGCCGCGGGTACACTGCATCTTCACAGCGAGTTCAATTTCACTGAGTCTCGGGTGGAGACAGCCTGGCCATCATTACGCCATTCGTGCAGGTCGGAACTTACCCGACAAGGAATTTCGCTACCTTAGGACCGTTATAGTTACGGCCGCCGTTTACCGGGGCTTCGATCAAGAGCTTCTCCTTGCGGATAACCCCATCAATTAACCTTCCGGCACCGGGCAGGCGTCACACCGTATACGTCCACTTTCGTGTTTGCACAGTGCTGTGTTTTTAATAAACAGTTGCAGCCAGCTGGTATCTTCGACTGGCTTCAGCTCCGGGAGCAAGTCCCTTCACCTACGCGCCAGCGTGCCTTCTCCCGAAGTTACGGCACCATTTTGCCTAGTTCCTTCACCCGAGTTCTCTCAAGCGCCTTGGTATTCTCTACCTGACCACCTGTGTCGGTTTGGGGTACGATTGATGTTACCTGATGCTTAGAGGCTTTTCCTGGAAGCAGGGCATTTGTTACTTCAGCACCGTAGTGCCTCGTCATCACACCTCAGCCTTAAAGAGTTCCGGATTTGCCTGGAACTCAAGCCTACATGCTTAAACCGGGACAACCGTCGCCCGGCTAACATAGCCTTCTCCGTCCCCCCTTCGCAGTAACACCCAGTACGGGAATATTAACCCGTTTCCCATCGACTACGCCTTTCGGCCTCGCCTTAGGGGTCGACTCACCCTGCCCCGATTAACGTTGGACAGGAACCCTTGGTCTTCCGGCGAGCGGGCTTTTCACCCGCTTTATCGTTACTTATGTCAGCATTCGCACTTCTGATACCTCCAGCAGCCCTCACAGGCCACCTTCGACGGCTTACAGAACGCTCCCCTACCCAACAATACTTGCGTATCGCTGCCGCAGCTTCGGTGCATGGTTTAGCCCCGTTACATCTTCCGCGCAGGCCGACTCGACCAGTGAGCTATTACGCTTTCTTTAAATGATGGCTGCTTCTAAGCCAACATCCTGGCTGTCTGTGCCTTCCCACATCGTTTCCCACTTAACCATGACTTTGGGACCTTAGCTGGCGGTCTGGGTTGTTTCCCTCTTCACGACGGACGTTAGCACCCGCCGTGTGTCTCCCGTGATAACATTCTCCGGTATTCGCAGTTTGCATCGGGTTGGTAAGCCGGGATGGCCCCCTAGCCGAAACAGTGCTCTACCCCCGGAGATGAGTTCACGAGGCGCTACCTAAATAGCTTTCGGGGAGAACCAGCTATCTCCCGGTTTGATTGGCCTTTCACCCCCAGCCACAAGTCATCCGCTAATTTTTCAACATTAGTCGGTTCGGTCCTCCAGTTAGTGTTACCCAACCTTCAACCTGCCCATGGCTAGATCACCGGGTTTCGGGTCTATACCCTGCAACTTAACGCCCAGTTAAGACTCGGTTTCCCTGCGGCTCCCCTATACGGTTAACCTTGCTACAGAATATAAGTCGCTGACCCATTATACAAAAGGTACGCAGTCACACCACGAAGGTGCTCCCACTGCTTGTACGTACACGGTTTCAGGTTCTTTTTCACTCCCCTCGCCGGGGTTCTTTTCGCCTTTCCCTCACGGTACTGGTTCACTATCGGTCAGTCAGGAGTATTTAGCCTTGGAGGATGGTCCCCCCATATTCAGACAGGATGTCACGTGTCCCGCCCTACTCATCGAACTCACAGCAAGTGCATTTTTGTGTACGGGAGTATCACCCTGTACCCTGCGACTTTCCAGACGCTTCCACTAATGCACAAACTGATTCAGGTTCTGGGCTGTTCCCCGTTCGCTCGCCGCTACTGGGGGAATCTCGGTTGATTTCTTTTCCTCGGGGTACTTAGATGTTTCAGTTCCCCCGGTTCGCCTCATGCCACTATGTATTCATGACATGATAGTGTGCCGGAGCACACTGGGTTTCCCCATTCGGGTATCGTCGGTGTTGCGGTTCATATCACCTTACCGACGCTTATCGCAGATTAGCACGCCCTTCATCGCCTCTGACTGCCTAGGCATCCACCGTGTACGCTTAGTCGCTTAACCTCACAACCCACAAGCGTCCCGGAGGACACATTGCTGTTGCGAGCATTTGAGAGACTCGAACATATCGTTGATTTCATTCTTATTTACGGAGAATGAAAACGACATGTCGTTTCAATTTTCAGCTTGTTCCGGATTGTTAAAGAGCAAATATCTCAAACATGACTCGTTAAAGTCAGCTTTGAGATACTGGGTGGCAACGTCTTTCACGTCGTTACCGGTATGGCGTCCCCAAGGGGATTCGAACCCCTGTTACAGCCGTGAAAGGGCAGTGTCCTGGGCCTCTAGACGATGGGGACTCGGGTACTACTTTGCTCGTTACTTCTATCAGACAATCTGTGTGGACACTGCGCGGGAAGGTATCTTCAGGTAAGGAGGTGATCCAACCGCAGGTTCCCCTACGGTTACCTTGTTACGACTTCACCCCAGTCATGAATCACAAAGTGGTAAGCGCCCTCCCGAAGGTTAAGCTACCTACTTCTTTTGCAACCCACTCCCATGGTGTGACGGGCGGTGTGTACAAGGCCCGGGAACGTATTCACCGTAGCATTCTGATCTACGATTACTAGCGATTCCGACTTCACGGAGTCGAGTTGCAGACTCCGATCCGGACTACGACGCACTTTATGAGGTCCGCTTGCTCTCGCGAGGTCGCTTCTCTTTGTATGCGCCATTGTAGCACGTGTGTAGCCCTGGCCGTAAGGGCCATGATGACTTGACGTCATCCCCACCTTCCTCCGGTTTATCACCGGCAGTCTCCTTTGAGTTCCCGGCATTACCCGCTGGCAACAAAGGATAAGGGTTGCGCTCGTTGCGGGACTTAACCCAACATTTCACAACACGAGCTGACGACAGCCATGCAGCACCTGTCTCACGGTTCCCGAAGGCACTTTCGCATCTCTGCAAAATTCCGTGGATGTCAAGGCCAGGTAAGGTTCTTCGCGTTGCATCGAATTAAACCACATGCTCCACCGCTTGTGCGGGCCCCCGTCAATTCATTTGAGTTTTAACCTTGCGGCCGTACTCCCCAGGCGGTCGACTTAACGCGTTAGCTCCGGAAGCCACGCCTCAAGGGCACAACCTCCAAGTCGACATCGTTTACGGCGTGGACTACCAGGGTATCTAATCCTGTTTGCTCCCCACGCTTTCGCACCTGAGCGTCAGTCTTTGTCCAGGGGGCCGCCTTCGCCACCGGTATTCCTCCAGATCTCTACGCATTTCACCGCTACACCTGGAATTCTACCCCCCTCTACAAGACTCTAGCCTGCCAGTTTCGGATGCAGTTCCCAGGTTGAGCCCGGGGATTTCACATCCGACTTGACAGACCGCCTGCGTGCGCTTTACGCCCAGTAATTCCGATTAACGCTTGCACCCTCCGTATTACCGCGGCTGCTGGCACGGAGTTAGCCGGTGCTTCTTCTGCGGGTAACGTCAATCAGCGAAGCTATTAACTTCTCTGCCTTCCTCCCCACTGAAAGTACTTTACAACCCGAAGGCCTTCTTCATACACGCGGCATGGCTGCATCAGGCTTGCGCCCATTGTGCAATATTCCCCACTGCTGCCTCCCGTAGGAGTCTGGGCCGTGTCTCAGTCCCAGTGTGGCTGGTCATCCTCTCAGACCAGCTAGGGATCGTCGCCTAGGTGAGCCGTTACCTCACCTACTAGCTAATCCCACCTGGGCACATCCGATGGTGTGAGGCCCGAAGGTCCCCCACTTTGGTCCGAAGACGTTATGCGGTATTAGCCACCGTTTCCAGTGGTTATCCCCCTCCATCGGGCAGTTTCCCAGGCATTACTCACCCGTCCGCCACTCGTCACCCAAGGAGCAAGCTCCTCTGTGCTACCGTCCGACTTGCATGTGTTAGGCCTGCCGCCAGCGTTCAATCTGAGCCATGATCAAACTCTTCAATTAAAAGTTCGATTTGCTGCAACAAGTGCAGCGATGCTCAAGTGTAAAACGTCATAATGAATTTCATTATGTGTTCACTCTTAAGACTTGATATTTTTTGTCACCCGGAGGTGACTGATATCAATCCTGCGAGTGCCCACACAGATTGTCTGATAAATTGTTAAAGAGCGGTGCAATCAGTGCCTGAAGCATCAGTTGCGAGGTGGCGTATATTACGCTTTCCTCCTTCGGAGTCAACTTCTTTTTGAGAAGTTTTTTCCG
The DNA here is from genome assembly GCF_009738185.1 of Erwinia sorbitola. Classification (NCBI taxonomy): domain Bacteria; kingdom Pseudomonadati; phylum Pseudomonadota; class Gammaproteobacteria; order Enterobacterales; family Erwiniaceae; genus Erwinia; species Erwinia sorbitola. The sequence goes on from NZ_CP046509.1 coordinate 4,345,589, forward strand.
GCGGTTCAGATACTTCCTGAACCTCCTGAGCCGCTGGCCTGTAAGCCGTTGTGCCGTCTCAGTGGTTGCGCATTATAGGGAGTTCTGGACAGGTGACAAGGGCTAATTTGCGATAATTTGACTGTTTGCTGCAATCCCCAGCAAAACCCCTTGTTATACCCTGTTATGCACAAACTTATCCACATTCATACTGAGACCACAATTTTGACGAGCATCGCGCAATCGTTTTCGCTACAATGCCCGCGCGTAATGGAAGCCCCTTCAGGGGCGTTACATGAACCTTAATCTCTCTTTTCTTCTTCTATATAGAAGAAAGGAAAAGAGTAAGCTTCATATAACGCTCTTTATATGCGATCCAAAGCCAAGGGATAAACCTCATGCAACAACGTCGTCCTGTACGCCGCGCACTGCTCAGTGTGTCTGACAAAGCCGGTATCCTCGAATTCGCTCAGGCGCTTTCTCAACGTGGCGTCGAGCTACTTTCCACCGGCGGCACCGCGCGTCTGCTGGCAGATGCCGGCCTGCCCGTCACGGAAGTGTCTGACTATACCGGTTTCCCGGAAATGATGGATGGACGCGTCAAGACGCTGCACCCGAAAGTGCATGGTGGCATTTTAGGACGTCGCGGCCAGGATGATGCCATCATGGCCGAGCACAGCATCTCTCCGATTGATATGGTTGTTGTTAACCTCTACCCCTTTGCCCAGACTGTAGCCCGCGAAGGTTGCTCGCTGGAAGATGCGGTAGAAAACATCGATATCGGCGGCCCTACCATGGTGCGCTCTGCCGCCAAGAACCATAAAGACGTGGCGATTGTGGTGAAGAGCAGTGATTATCAGACTATCGTGGCCGAGCTTGATGCCAATGATAACTCGCTGACGCTGGCTACCCGTTTCGACCTGGCAATTAAAGCCTTCGAACATACCGCAGCCTATGACAGCATGATTGCTAACTACTTCGGTAGTCTGGTTCCTGCCTACCATGGTGAAACCACCGAACCTTCCGGCCGCTTCCCCCGCACGCTGAACCTGAACTTTATTAAGAAGCAGGATATGCGTTATGGCGAAAACAGCCATCAGGACGCCGCCTTCTATATAGAAGAGAATGTTAGCGAAGCTTCCGTGGCAACGGCACAACAGGTACAGGGCAAGGCGCTCTCTTATAACAACATTGCCGATACCGATGCCGCGCTGGAGTGCGTTAAAGAGTTTGATCAGCCAGCCTGTGTCATCGTTAAGCATGCTAACCCATGCGGTGTGGCGGTTGGTGGTTCGATTCTTGATGCCTACGAGCGCGCTTACAAAACAGACCCGACCTCTGCTTTCGGCGGCATTATTGCTTTCAACCGTGAACTTGATGAAGCAACAGCGCAGGCGATTATCAGCCGCCAGTTCGTTGAGGTGATCATCGCGCCTTCTGCTACCGAAGCCGCACTGAAAGTTACCGCAGCCAAACAGAACGTGCGCGTACTGACCTGCGGGCAGTGGCAGCAGCGCCAGACCGGTCTGGACTTCAAACGTGTTAACGGTGGCCTGCTGGTACAGGATCGCGACCTCGGCATGGTCAATGAAAGCCAGCTGCGCGTTGTCAGCCAGCGTCAGCCAACAGAACAGGAACTGCATGATGCGCTGTTCTGCTGGAAAGTGGCCAAGTTTGTGAAGTCTAACGCCATCGTTTATGCACGTGACAATATGACCATCGGTATAGGCGCAGGTCAGATGAGCCGTGTTTACTCCGCCAGGATTGCCGGTATCAAAGCCGCCGATGAAGGTCTGGAAGTAAAAGGTTCAGCCATGGCCTCTGATGCATTCTTCCCATTCCGTGATGGAATCGATGCCGCTGCCGCCGTGGGTATTACCTGCGTGATTCAGCCAGGGGGATCAATTCGAGATGATGAAGTGATCGCCGCCGCTGATGAACACGGCCTTGCGATGATCTTTACCGACATGCGCCACTTCCGCCATTAATTACGGAGCCTCAGATGAAAATTTTAGTGATTGGTAATGGCGGCCGTGAACACGCGCTGGCCTGGAAAGCCGCTCAGTCGCCACTGGCTGAAACTGTTTTTGTTGCTCCAGGTAATGCGGGCACTGCACTGGAACCTGCGCTGCAAAACGTAGCGATCGATCCGACAGATATTCCTGCCCTGCTGACCTTTGCCCGTGATGAGCAGATCGATTTGACCATCGTAGGCCCGGAAGCACCACTGGTTATTGGCGTGGTCGATGCATTCCGCGCTGCCGGTCTGAAAATCTTCGGCCCAACCCAGGCAGCTGCACAGCTGGAAGGTTCGAAAGCCTTTACCAAAGACTTCCTTGCACGCCATAAAATTCCAACGGGTGAATACCAGAACTTTACCGAAGTAGAACCCGCCCTGGCTTACGTACGTCAGAAAGGCGCTCCGATTGTCATCAAGGCTGATGGCCTGGCGGCAGGTAAAGGTGTGATTGTCGCTATGACGTTGCAGGAAGCTGAAGACGCCATTCAGGATATGCTGGCCGGGAACGCCTTTGGCGATGCTGGCCACCGTATTGTGGTGGAAGAGTTCCTCGATGGCGAAGAAGCCAGTTTCATCGTGATGGTAGATGGTAAAAACGTGCTGCCAATGGCCACCAGCCAGGATCATAAACGCGTTGGCGACGGCGATACCGGACCGAATACGGGCGGTATGGGCGCTTACTCTCCTGCTCCGGTGGTGACCGATGAGATCCACCAGCGCGTGATGGACGAGGTTATCTGGCCAACGGTGCGCGGTATGGCAGACGAAGGGAATGTTTATACCGGCTTCCTGTATGCCGGTCTGATGATCGATAAAAGCGGCCAGCCAAAAGTGATCGAGTTCAACTGCCGCTTTGGCGATCCAGAAACTCAGCCAATCATGCTGCGTCTTAACTCCGATCTGGTTGATCTTTGTCTGGCAGCCGTTGACGGCAAGCTGGACGAGAAAGATTCAGTCTGGGATCCGCGCCCGTCACTTGGCGTGGTTCTGGCAGCAGGCGGCTACCCGGGTGATTACGTTAACGGTGAACAGATTCACGGCCTGCCTCTGGAAGAAGTGGCAGATGGTAAGGTGTTCCATGCCGGCACTACATTACAGGATGACCTGGTGGTGACTAACGGTGGCCGCGTGCTGTGCGTTACTGCGCTGGGTGAAGACGTTGCAGCGGCTCAAAAACGTGCCTATGAGCTTGCCCGTCCAATCTCATGGAAAGGCAGCTTCTGCCGTAAAGATATCGGTTACCGTGCGATAGATCGTAAGTAACCTGTCAGGGGCGGTTCGCTGAACCGCCTTTAAGCAGATCCAGCCCCAGGGGCGTTGTTCAATCGCCCTTATTTATGCTTAAAATCCCTCTTCTTTCGGTTCGGTCTTGCAGAGATCGCTGGCTGATGCCATCAGCAGCTGCGTCCCGCCAGGCGCTTCCAGCCAGGCGATACTGACCGGGCCTGCCGCATCGCGCTGCTGACGCGCAATATGCCCCAGTTCCATCTCATCCATTTCAGGCTTCACTCTTTTGCCCTGGCAGGTAATAACGGTGCCATCAGGCTGCCAGCTCCCCTGTTTGAGCAGTACACTGCCGGATAACAGATCATCGCTTATTTTCAGCATTCGCTGGGCATCAAACTGATACAGCGCTACCTCGTCAGGAGTAAGCGCATCACGCCTTCCGGACAGCTGCCGCTGCATAAAGCTCAGGTTCCCGTCGTGGTCGAAACGCAGCATCACATCTTCAGGCTTATCGCCCGCTACATGGCGCTCTACCGAAAACAGTTTATCCTGCTGCCAGAGATAGTCGCTGGTCTCGGTGGCAGCGCCGTTAAACGGGGTATATACCGTCATCAGATGTGCGACCTGCTGGTGCTGATTCTTACGCCAGATGCGAACCACACCGCGATCGGCAAGATAGCCGCTGGCGGTAAAATCGGGGAGATCGGAATGCGAACTACAGCCTGCTAACAGCATCAGCATGGCGAGAGTAAGAGGTCGGGTGAAAGCGGATAATTTCATGGGAAAAGAGTATCACACCCCAGACGTTGCGAAAGGGGCCATTAACGGCTAACTCTGTTAAACCTGCGATTTAAAACAAAAGGGGCGAAACCGCCCCCCTGTTTAAACTCTTCACCGTCAGACGATTACTTAACTGCGTCTTTCAGTGCCTTACCAGATACAAATGCAGGCACGTTTGCAGCGGCAATTTTGATTTCTTTGCCAGTCTGCGGATTGCGACCAGTACGCTCAGCACGGTGGTTAACTTTAAAGGTACCAAAACCAACCAGTTGTACAGCATCACCGTCTTTCAGAGACTCAGTAATCGCAGCCAGGGTTGATTCCAGAGCAGCTTTAGCCTGGGTCTTAGACAGGTCTGCTTTGTCCGCAATTACATCAATCAGTTGAGTCTTGTTCATAAGTTATCCTTACAGTGTATTTATCGCTTGCTAAGCATCGAGTGCGAGGGAAAAACCAGTTTCTGGCACTCTCCTGCATACACGCACCGATAGCCACATTTTTCAGCCCCCCAAATGTAGACCAGACTGGGGGCGAATGTGAAGCCCAAAGGCGCTACAAATCGGGCCTGAAGTCACGTTTTGTCGCCTTACTGCTGAAAATTTATACCGATATTACTAATACCGGATTCACGCAGGTCAGATCGTAACCCTTTTATCAACTCCAGATCCCTGTCCTCGCAGGCGGCAAGCAGGCGAAATATCTCCCACTGGATATCCCATTCCTCTTCTACGGCAGGATTCACTTTTAACTCTTCTTCGGTCATTTCACGACCAGCCTGAGTCATTTCCAGCATTGCCACCGTGGTGATTGACGTCTCGCTGACCGCAATCGCATGGGCCAGGGTTTCACCACTTAAGCGGGAGTGCAGCAGTTCGCTAAGAGCAACGCAGGCATCGATAGCAGGATAAACACCATACAGATCGTAATCGTCCGCGGAAGGAATCGCTTCTTCCAGCTTCTCCAGCTGGCTGTCAAAATTTACTTTCGCGTCTTTAACTACCAGCGTTTCCCACAACAGGTCGAGAATGCGCCGGTAAAGCTGACCATCACCAAACCCGCTTTTCTGGCAAAACTCGCGGTAATTGGGCGCCATGCGTTCACACAGGCAGGCCATAAAAGTAACGTGCTGCCAGCTTTCCAGCTTTTCCAGACGCAAATGAATAGGGTTACGTAACATATCGGGATCTCAGAGTTAATGCACTTGTCGCAGTGTACCTGAAAAGCTACCAGGCGACACGGTTAACCCAGAGACAGCGAGCTAAAAGCCGGACGCCGCGAGGCAACAGCATCTGCCCAACGCGTTGGCTCCGGCAAGCGATAGCCCTGTAAGCAGCGCTGCACCCACTCAAGAGCGGTCGCGTGACTGACACGGTGGCCGGGAGAGATAAACAGCGGATTGCAACGTACTTTACTGCGTAGAACAAAGCCCAACAGTTCGTCTTTATCCATCAGTGGCTGACAGCTACCCGGTTCAGCTGCCGGTGGTTCAAATTTCCCACACAGACGTTTTTTCGCCACGCCAATAGTGGGAACATCCACCAGCAAACCAAAATGGCTGGCCACGCCCAGACGACGAGGATGCGCCACGCCGTGGCCGTCCACCAGCAGCAGGTCAGGATGGTGATCCAACTGTTGCCACGCGGCCTCCAGTGCCGGAGTTTCGCGAAAGGAGAGGAAACCGGGAATATAGGGCATGGTGGTGGCAACGCGTGCCACCTGATGCTCAATAACCTTCAGGGAGGGATATTCCAGGATAACCATAGCGGCGCGGGTCACCTCTCCACCCTGTTCAAAACCAACATCCGCGCCGCCAATAAGGCGAGGTGGCAAGACATCAAAATCATCCTGACATCTTACTTCTGCTGCACGCTGGCGCTGCTGATCGCGTAATGCCGCAATATCCATATCTTCCCCCTGCTGCTTTAAGCCACGGTGCGTTATCCGAGGTGGTAAGGACGCGAGAGTTTATGCACCGCTTCAACGAACACACCCGCGTTCTCTGGTGGGACATCCTGATGGATACCGTGACCAAGGTTGAAAACGTGCCCTTCGCCCTGGCCAAAGCCCTCAAGGATACCCGCCACTTCCTGCTCAATTCGCGCAGGTGAGGCATATAGCATGGACGGATCCATATTCCCCTGCAAAGCAACTTTATGACCTACGCGGCGGCGGGCATCGGCAATATCGGTTGTCCAGTCCAGACCGAGAGCATCGCAGCCTGTAGCTGCCATCGCTTCCAGCCACTGTCCGCCCCCTTTGGTGAACAGGGTAACCGGCACACGGCGTCCCTCATTTTCATGCAACAGACCATCAATAATCTTATGCATGTAATGAAGGGAGAACTCCAGGTAATCACGCCCGGTCAGTACGCCACCCCAGGTGTCAAAGATCATTACCGACTGCGCACCCGCGCGGATCTGCGCATTAAGATAGAGCGTGACGCTATCGGCAAGCTTATCAAGCATCAGATGCAAGGTTTGCGGATCGGCGTACATCATTTTCTTCAGTTTGGTAAAGGCCTTACTGCTGCCACCTTCCACCATATAGGTCGCCAGCGTCCACGGACTGCCAGAGAAACCGATCAGCGGCACGTCACCATTGAGATTTTTACGAATAGTACGTACCGCATTCATCACATAGCCTAACTCCTGCTCCGGGTCAGGGACAGGCAGTTTTTCAACATCCGCACGACAGGTGACAGGGGATGAGAAACGCGGGCCTTCACCCGTTTCAAAATACAGCCCCAGCCCCATGGCATCGGGAATGGTCAGAATATCGGAGAACAGGATCGCCGCATCCAGCGGATAGCGGCGCAGTGGTTGCAGCGTCACTTCACAGGCCAGTTCGGCATTTTTGCATAGCGACATAAAGTCACCCGCCACGGCGCGGGTTGCTTTATATTCCGGCAGATAACGCCCGGCCTGACGCATCATCCATACCGGGGTCACATCTACTGGCTGGCGCAGCAATGCGCGCAGATATCGATCATTCTTCAGTTCTTTCATCACGGGACTCTCTCACCATACAGGCAGCTAGTGTAACATTTATTAGAATTGACGATGATCGACAGCTCAAAAAATTGAGCCGTCTGAGTACGCAAACCGGCTTTGCCATCAGCAGAGACCGGAGAGAAAGAAGGAAACCAGGAGAAGTGACAACGGTTTCAGCTTATTCTTTTATTGCCGTTCGCCACATTTTTCTTCTGTGTATTATCAACAGCCGTAAGAGAAGGCTGAACAGGATCAGCAACGCTGACCGTCAGTTTTTTTTCTTTTTTCTTCTCTGGCAGCACCTGGGCTTCTTCAATCTGACGTGAGTTCCCGACGAATACGCCCCCTTTTTCAATAGAGAACTCAGTGGCAAACACTTCGCCCTCAATTCTGCCACGCGACATAATAATCACCGTTTTGGCATAGCAGCTTCCTTTCAGCAGGCCATTAACTACCAGCTTAACGGATTTAACGTTCCCGATAACCTTCCCTTCTTTACCAATCTGCGTCGTTTTCTGGCTGGTCAGATCCCCTTCGACAACTCCATTTATAGAAATATTGTTCTCATTATTAATTTCACCACATAATACACTGCCAAATGAGATAACAGTTTCCTTCATACTGCCTTCTTCATAAGAGGGAGCTATAGTAGGAACTATTTTTTGCTGCTGATCCTGTGAAGATATTTTCTCGCCCATCTGACGCTCTTCCTTGCGATTAAAATTAAACACGTTTGTAACTGTCCTTTTAGTAAATAGAAAAGGGATGACGAGCAGCAGAATCAGATACGCCATCACACTCAGAGAAATATATAAGGGAGTTCTTATTGATAGCTTAAACGCAACAATACTGATCCCCCAGCAAAGCCAGACTCCCCACAGATAACATTGTTTTTTTATCTCAGACATTATTTCACTTACAACGCGCAGAACATCATGCAGAAGGTTTAGTCGCTGGTGCCGTCAATCAATAGCCAGGAAATTAGTAAGATTACACTGATTAAAATACAAATATTTCTTAAGCGGGGTTTGATAAGAAATTTTTCCTTATCAGGCACACAGCCTCGCTTATAGCGCAGAATGATATTTGAATTTTTCACAGAGTTAAAGCTGTTGTAGCTTATAGACTTTAGAGATAATGACGCAGCTCCTGATTCAGGTTAAATGAATCAGGAGAATATATCGTAAAATAATATTTTCAAGAGTTAGATAATAACATTCTCATTATTCTTCTTCCGCGCGACATAATGCGACAGTATCTTCGATTAGACGACGCGCTACCGTTCCTGGTGGAGGTAACTGCGGCAATGCATCATATCGATACCAGCCTGCTGACAGCAGCTCTTTGGGATCAATCTTGATGTCCCCTCCTGCGTAGTCAGCCATAAATGCCATCATCAGTGACTGAGGGAATGGCCAGGGCTGCGATGAGACATAACGCAGATTTTTTACGCTGATGCTGCTCTCCTCCATTACTTCACGCGCTACGGTCTGCTCCAGGGTCTCACCAACTTCAACAAATCCCGCCAGCACGGTAAATATGCCATTACGATGGCGCGTATGTTGCGCCAGCAGGATCTCATCGCCACGGCGGATCGCCACGATAATGCACGGGGCGATTTGCGGATAATAGCGTTGGCGGCAGTGCCCGCACAGGCAGGCCAGTTCTGTTTTGCTGTGATGCATTTCATGGCCACAGTAGCCGCACCAGCGATGTGAACGGTAAAATTCAGCCAGCTGAATACCGCGCCCGGCTAGCTGGAACAGGCCGGTCTCCTGATCGAGCAGCTGACGTAACGATCCCATTTCCTGCGGCTGCGCCCCGCAGATCAACCAGACCGTTTCGCCCTGCCACTCCCCAACAGGCCTCCCGGATCGCCCTGTCAGTCCAAGCGAACCCGCATTACCGTGCGGTAATTCACCTTTTGGTAACCAAATTTTGTGTTCCTGGCTGACAACCCACCAGCCAGCGTCTACGCTTAAAATTTCCTGTTCCATAATTTTGCTCATCATCCTCAGCTTAAAGACTGGATTGAGGTCAGACGTTAAAATATAACATTCACGGAGTTGAACATGCTTAACCAGTTGGAAGTCCTCACCGCGCGCGTCGGTGGATGCAGTGAGCTGGTAGACTTTTGTCTGCGCTTACGCAAGCAGTTGCTGGTTACCTATTACCAAATGGCTGGTATTAAGCCTAACAAGGAAACGCTGACTACGCTCGATGAAAACGCGCTGAATGCGTTCTGCCAAAATCTGGTGGATTATCTTTCAACCGGCCATTTCACCGTGTACGAGCGTTTTATCAAGGAGCTTGAAGGGACTGAGCAGCTGGCAAAAGCGTCGCTAATCTACCCCTCTTTAAAGGCCAATACCGATCAGATCATGCAGATTTATGATTCTCATCTGGAAACGGCCATCGAAGATGATAATTGTCTGGAATTACAGCAGGCACTGTCAATCGTCGGTGAAGCTCTGGAAGCGCGTTTTACCCTTGAGGATAAATTCATCAAGCTGGCCTTAGAAAAAAATGCTGACAATCAAGAGGCTGCCAACACTGCCTCCCTCGTTCGTCCTGCGTGATTCTCGGCATATTGTGAATTTCTTGTAGTTTGCGAGAAGCCTCTTTATGCTTAAGGGGTCAGGGCGAGGTATGCCTCGCCCCTGCGTTGACTGAAAAACCAGTCGCTATCTTGTCGGAGTGCCCCTAGGGGCTGAGACCGTTAATTCGGGATCCGCGGAACCTGATCAGGTTAGTACCTGCGAAGGGAACAAGAGTAAATCACCTGTGACGGTGTGAACCCATATTTTTCACGCCGCTCTTATTACTCCCGCCTCCAGACAAGCAAACTTCCATCTGATTATCAGGAACTTGCTATGTCTATCGTTGAAAAACCCTTTGTTGAGAAAAAAGCCACCCGCCGCGAGCAGCGCGCAGAAGCCCAGCAGTTTATCGACTCATTACAGGGCACCGCCTTTCCCAACTCAACGCGTATTTATCTGAGTGGTTCACAGCCTGATATCCGCGTGCCGATGCGCGAAATCCAGTTAAGCCCGACCACAACAGGCGGCAGCAAAGAAGAACCGATACTGGAGGCGAATGAACCGATACCTGTCTATGATACTTCCGGGGCGTACGGCGATCCGGCGGCAACGATTGATGTTTACGCGGGGCTGAAGAAGCTGCGTAGCCGCTGGATTATCAGACGTGAAGATACAGAACAGATCGCTGAACTCAGCTCCTCCTATACCCAGCAGCGCCTGGCAGATGAAGGGCTGGATCATCTGCGCTTTGATAATCTGCCACAACCGCGCCGGGCACTGGCTGGTCGCTGCGTCACCCAGATGCACTATGCACGGCTTGGGGTTATCACTCCGGAGATGGAATTTATCGCTCTGCGCGAAAACATGGGCCGCGAACGGATTCGTGGTGATGTACTGCGACAACAGCATCCGGGTAACAGCTTTGGCGCGAATCTGCCGGAGAATATTACCGCAGAGTTTGTTCGCCAGGAGGTGGCTGCAGGCCGCGCGATTATCCCTGCCAATATTAATCACCCGGAGTCCGAGCCAATGATTATCGGACGTAACTTCCTGGTGAAGATTAACGCCAATATCGGCAATTCAGCGGTCAGTTCTTCGATTGAGGAAGAGGTAGAAAAACTGGTGTGGTCCACGCGCTGGGGCGCAGATACGGTGATGGATCTCTCTACCGGGCGCTATATTCACGAAACCCGCGAGTGGATCCTGCGTAACAGTCCGGTACCTATTGGTACCGTACCTGTCTACCAGGCGCTGGAAAAAGTAAACGGGGTGGCTGAAGATCTCACCTGGGAGATTTTCCGCGATACGCTGCTGGAGCAGGCTGAACAGGGTGTTGATTACTTCACTATTCATGCCGGGGTGCTGCTGCGCTACGTGCCGATGACCGCCAAACGCCTGACCGGTATTGTGTCACGCGGCGGGTCAATTATGGCGAAATGGTGTCTGTCACATCATAAAGAGAGCTTCCTCTATCAGCACTTCCGCGATATCTGTGAAATCTGCGCTGCCTACGATGTTTCGCTGTCACTAGGCGATGGCCTGCGTCCGGGATCCATTCAGGATGCCAACGATGAGGCGCAGTTTGCAGAGCTACGTACGCTTGGTGAACTAACTAAAATCGCCTGGGAGTATGATGTCCAGGTCATGATTGAAGGCCCCGGTCATGTGCCGATGCAGATGATCCGCGTCAATATGACTGAACAGCTTGAGCACTGCCACGAAGCGCCTTTTTATACTCTCGGCCCGCTGACGACCGATATTGCACCAGGTTACGATCACTTCACCTCCGGCATTGGTGCCGCGATGATAGGCTGGTTTGGCTGCGCGATGTTGTGCTACGTCACCCCCAAAGAACATCTTGGCCTGCCGAACAAAGAAGACGTAAAGCAGGGGCTGATTACTTATAAGATCGCCGCCCATGCCGCTGACCTGGCTAAAGGTCATCCTGGAGCACAGATCCGCGACAATGCGATGTCGAAAGCACGTTTCGAATTCCGCTGGGAGGATCAGTTTAATCTCGCACTCGATCCGCATACCGCACGCGCTTATCACGATGAAACGCTGCCGCAGGAATCCGGTAAAGTGGCACACTTCTGCTCAATGTGTGGGCCAAAATTCTGCTCAATGAAGATTACCCAGGAAGTTCGTGAATACGCCGCCCGTCAGGAGGCTGAAGCACGGCCAGTCGAAGTGGGTATGGCACAGATGTCTGACGAGTTTCGTCTACGTGGCGGTGAACTGTATCATCGCGCTGACACCCTGAAATCAGAGGAAAATATATGAGTCGTGGAGCTTTCCCCACTACCGAGGCCAGACTGGGCCTGTACCCGGTGGTGGACACCGTAGAATGGATTGCGCGCCTGCTGAATGCTGGCGTACGTACACTTCAGTTACGCATTAAAGAGTCTGCGGAACATGAAGTTGAGCAGCAAATCGTTGAGGCAATTACTCTGGGCAAGCAGTATCAGGCACGGTTGTTTATTAACGATTACTGGCGCCTGGCGATAAAACATCAGGCTTACGGCGTTCACCTGGGCCAGGAAGATCTTGACGTTGCTGATTTGGATGCCATTCATGCCGCCGGGTTACGCCTCGGTCTTTCCACCCATGATGATGCCGAACTGGATCGTGCACTGGCCGAACAGCCTTCATATATTGCCCTGGGCCATGTATTTCCCACCCAGACGAAAGCGATGCCCTCCGATCCGCAGGGGCTGGAGGAGCTGGCTCGCCATATTCAGCGGCTGCAGGGAGTCTCAACCGTAGCCATTGGAGGGATTAGTCTGGAGCGTGTTCCGGCTGTGCTGGCAACCGGCGTAGGCAGCGTTGCCGTGGTGAGTGCCATCACGAAAGCCAGTGACTGGCGTGCAGCCACTCGACAGCTGCTGGATTTGGTGGAACCGCAGAGCGCACCGCACAATTAAATGCAAGATGATGCAACGCAGACAGACTGGGCTGAAGAAGCTACGCAGCCCTGTTTTTATTAACTTTTTTCTATTATCTGAGCCGCTATAGTGGCAATGCGGTGACAGCCTGACTGCCCGCCAGGGTCAGTTTTCTTCCCTCTCTCTGACCCTGCCCTCACCCTCTTCCTGATGCACAGCCGATACAGGAGCGCAGCAAATCATCGCCCGTTCGACTGCGGCACCCAGCACCTCCAGTGCACGCTCAGTTTTTTCAGTAAATGACTGCGCGTAGCTAAGGCGCAGGCAGTTACGGTATTTTCCTGATGCAGAGAACAGCGAACCGACGGCAATCTGGATATGAGAAGCGCGCAGCTCCTGATTCAGGCGTAATGCATCAAAGGGTTCCGGCAGTTCAACCCATATCACAAATCCTCCCTGAGGACGTGTCACGCAGATCCCGCACGGAAAATGATGCCGTACCTGCCGGGTAAACGTCTCAAGGTTACGCTGATAGTAACTGCGCATCCGTCGCAGGTGCGGCTGATAGTGACCCTGACGAATAAACGCAGCCACGGCCATCTGCGTTTGCGTCACGGTGGAACCAGTGCTGATGTACTTCATATGTAATACGCGATCAAAATAGCGCCCGGGCACTACCCAGCCCACTCGCAGACCGGGTGCCAGCGTTTTAGAAAATGAGCTGCATAGCAGCACGCGACCGTCGAGATCCATCGACTTAATGGTCACCGGGCGCGGATAGTCAAAAGCCAGTTCGCCATAGACATCATCTTCGATAATGGCCGCATCAAAACGCTGGGCCAGCGCCAGCAGGGCCTGTTTACGCTGCAACGGCATAACAAACCCCATCGGGTTATTACAGTTAGGCACCACCACCACGGCATTAATCGGCCACTGCTCAAATGCCAGTTCAAGAGCTTCCAGGCTGATGCCGGTAACGGAATCCGTAGGAATTTCGATGGCACGAATCCCAAAGCCGCGCAGGGTTTGCATGGTGCCGTGAAAGGCTGGTGACTCAACGGCGATAATATCGCCCGGCTGGCATATTGCTCTGATCGATACCGACAGTGCTTCATGGCAGCCCGTGGTGATCACTACCTCGTCGGCTGTCACCTGGCAGCCACTATCAATCATCAGACGAGCAATCTGCTCACGCAGTTCCGGTACACCATACAAATTGTCATAGCTGAATAGCCGCGGATCCTGTTGCTGACCAAGCCGGCTGATAATCTTCCACAGAGGCTTAAGCGTGACCGCATCGATGTTGGGCATTCCGCTGCCCAGTTGCAACATATCATCATCCAGGCGGGCGTTGAGCAGATCCATCACCGCATCCCACTGGGTGATTTCAACCGGACGCTGGACGGGACGTGTAAGCGGTGGTACCGGTGGCGCTGCCTTACGGGGAGTGACAAAGTAACCGGATCGCGGCTGCGGCGTTATCAGCTGCTTCTCCTCCAGCAGGTGATAAGCCTGCTGTACGGTGCTGATGCTGACACCGTGCTCACCGCTGAGTAAACGCACTGAGGGAAGCCGCTCACCGGGCTGGTATAACCCCTGTTCTATCCGTTGCGCCAGCAGTTCTGCCAGCCGTTGATAACGCGTCATCGTATCCTTCCCCTCGGAGTTGCGGGTGAAAAACCAGTACAGATCCCGGCGAAAACCGCCATTCAGTCACACTATCGCGCAATCTGTATGTCAATTAAAGTTGTTTTTTGCATCTGTATCATAACGGGCTTTACCGACAGAATAGTCGACATACACAAAGTGATGCGGAGGCAGTGATGGAATTTGAAGAGAACAGAGCAGCGAAACCTTTTAGCTGGACGCTGATTAAAACGATCTTTGTCATACCTTATCATCGCTGGCAGGCAAGACGTCTGCGCTCCTGCACTCGCAAGATCCTGTCGCGTCTGAGTGATGCACAGCTGAAAGATATCGGACTGACCTGTGAGGATGTCCGGCGCCTGTAGTGATGTGGCCTGGGTCGAAGGATGTACCCAAGGGCAACGTAGCCGTCCTGCTGCGTTGCCCGTTTTTTACTTAGTTACCACGGTAGGTTGAGTAGCCATACTGACTGAGCAGCAGCGGAATATGATAATGACCGCCGTTACTTTCCGTATGGAAAATTACCGGTATTTCCGGGAAAAAGGTCGGCTGATGCTGCTGCTGATAGTAATCCCCGGTTTTGAAGATCACTTTATAATTTCCCGTCTCCATGGTTTTCCCCGCAGGATACAGCGCAGGTATGCGTCCGTTTTTATCCGTGACGCCAGAAGCCAGCTTGATCCATCCCTGCGGCTTTTGCTGCTCAAGTTCGACCGTCACACCGGCAGTTGGTACCCCGGTCTGTAGGTTAAGAACATGCACGCTCAACGGATTTTTCATTCCCTCATCACTGGCAGCCAGTACTGGCAGAGAAGCACTCATCAGGCTGGTCACTACCAGAGCTTTAACGATTTTCATGCTGAATTCCTTACAGGTTATTTTCAGCATGAAGATAGCAGGCGCACTGACTGGCGGCGATTCTTGCAGGAAATATATGAAATTTCCCAGAAGCATTACTGGCCCGGATCGGTTATGGCGTTCCTGCTGTGGCCCAGACGGACGGCCAGTCTCCGGGTTCCCCTCCATCACAGCTCGGCTGGCTGTTGTAGGCCGCCAGATGGAATGTTTTGCCATCGTATTTCCAACTGCCATTATCACCACAATCAGCAATGCCGCGACCTCGCCCGGAATAGTAGAGTTCTGCGGTTTGCGGATCGTAGGTTGCTTCAGTAAACCAGCTCATAACCCGGGGCTTCCCCTGGTCATCATTATCAGGTAGTGCCAGGGTCAGCTGCTGTGTCTCCTCCGGCTGATCCCGTGAGCTGATAAATAAGATGCTGGAAGACTGATATGCTCCCAGGCCACAGTTGACGATGACCAGCGCCTGCCTGTCATTCAGCGGCAGCGCTTCGCTACGTTCACGTGCTGCCTGGTCAGGCTCACAGCTCTCATCCGACAGCAGCTTTTTGTTAACCGCTATCGCGGTATCAATTAGCACAGCTTCGTTCGTCACAGGTACAACCGCTGGCACCGGGAAGTTTAATACCGCCGGGACAGGCCGCGCTGGAACCATCGAAGGTTCGTTATTACCCACTTTCAGCAGTGCGGTCTGATTATTTAATCGGCCCTGACGCTCATCCACCAGCAGCAACGCCGCGTTCAGGCCACCTAATGAAGCGGCTTCAGACCCTGGAGTCAGGGCTACCGTCAATGCATTTTTACTGGCCTGTACCCACTGCTGAATATCAGCCAGTTTGTCGCTCCCGCCTGCGCTGTAGTCATCACTGGTTTTCGAGGGTGAAATCTCAATAGCGGAGTGCCAGGGTTTACCATCCAGCCAGATCCCTTCAGGTTTCCGATCGCCCCATTGCTGGAAGCTCAACGATGGCTGCGAGTCTGCCCCCGCCTTACGCTTCAGTATGATGCGTAATGTCTCATCGGTATTGCGAACCTCACAGTCATTGAGATTGTTACAGGTTACCTGCCAGTTTTTAAACACCTTTTGTACTGGTGCATTTACCCACTCCTCTGCCTGAGCGCCGCTGTTTAATCCCAGCAACACCAGCGCCAGCAATACCTTTTTATTCTGCATTTATTATCCCAGTGACTTTTCCGGCCAAAAAAAAACCTCGCCGAAGCGAGGTTTTCAATATGCCATAAGCGCTTAACGATTACTCGTTGTTGCCGCCAAGGTTGCCAGCATTCAGCAACTCAGCCAGGCTTGCAGAAGCTTCGTCCGCAGTAACCTGCGGTGCAACTGGCGTTTCGCCTGCTGCTTTACGACGCATACGATCCTGATGGTAGGCATAACCAGTACCGGCTGGGATCAGACGGCCAACGATTACGTTCTCTTTCAGGCCGCGCAGTTCGTCGCGTTTGCCCGCAACAGCTGCTTCGGTCAGTACGCGCGTTGTTTCCTGGAACGATGCCGCAGAGATAAACGACTCGGTTGCCAGGGAAGCTTTGGTGATACCCAGCAGGTCGCGTGCAAATGTTGCAGCGATTTTGCCGTTAGCTTCCAGTTCGCGGTTAGCGATCTTAACGCGTGAGAACTCAACCTGCTCACCGTCGAGGAAGTCAGTGCTTCCCGCGCTGGCGATGGTAGCTTTACGCAGCATCTGACGAACGATGACTTCGATGTGCTTATCGTTAATCTTAACGCCTTGCAGACGGTAAACTTCCTGCACTTCGTTAGTGATATAACGGGTCACCGCATGCACGCCACGCAGACGCAGAATGTCATGTGGAGACTCTGGGCCATCGGAAACCACGTCACCGCGCTCCACGCGTTCACCTTCGAACACGTTCAGCTGACGCCATTTCGGAATCATCTCTTCGTAATGATCGCTACCGTCGATTGGCGTGATCACCAGACGACGTTTCCCTTTGGTTTCTTTACCGAAGGAAATGATGCCGCTGATCTCAGCCAGGATTGCCGGCTCTTTCGGACGACGGGCTTCGAACAGGTCAGCAACGCGTGGCAGACCACCGGTAATATCCTTGGTACCGCCTGATTCCTGAGGAACACGCGCCAGGGTATCACCAGAACTGATCTTGATGCCATCTTCCAGCTGGACGATTGCTTTACCCGGTAAGAAGTACTGGGCAGGCATATCAGAGCCAGGGATCATCACATCATTGCCGTTAGCATCAACGATTTTCAGCGCTGGGCGCAGATCTTTACCACCGGCAGTACGTTCTGCACTGTCCAGAATGACCAGAGAAGAAAGACCGGTAAGGTCATCTGTCTGGCGGGTAATGGTCTGACCGTCAATCATGTCAGTGAAGCGAATGAAACCGCTCACTTCGGTGATTACCGGCATGGTGTGTGGATCCCAGTTTGCTACGGTCTCGCCCGCTGCAACCTGCTCACCGTCACCTTTCGCCATGGTTGAACCGTAAGGAACTTTATAGCTCTCTTTGGTACGACCAAATTCGTCGATCATTTTCAGTTCAACGTTACGAGAAGTGATCACCAGTTTGCCAGCGGAGTTTGTTACCGACTTGGCGTTGATCAGTTTCAACGTACCTTTGTTCTTGACCTGAATGCTCGATTCAGCAGCCGCACGAGATGCCGCACCACCGATGTGGAACGTACGCATCGTCAGCTGTGTACCTGGCTCACCGATGGACTGTGCTGCGATAACGCCGATAGCCTCACCTTTGTTGATGATGTGACCACGTGCCAGGTCGCGACCGTAGCAGTGTGCACACACACCGAAGTCAGTTTCGCAGCTTACTACGGAACGAACTTTCAGGCTGTCAACAGAGTGTTCTTCCAACAGGTCACACTGCTGTTCGTGCAGCAGGGTGTTACGTGGCAGAAGGATATCAGCAGTACCCGGCTTGATAACGTCTTCTGCGGTCACACGACCCAGTACACGCTCACGCAGCGGCTCTTTCACGTCGCCACCTTCGATGACCGGAGTCATCATGATGCCTTCGTGCGTACCACAGTCATCTTCAGTCACCACCAGATCCTGCGCGACGTCAACCAGACGACGAGTCAGATAACCGGAGTTAGCTGTTTTCAGTGCGGTATCCGCAAGACCTTTACGCGCACCGTGCGTGGAGATGAAGTACTGGAGTACGTTCAGACCTTCACGGAAGTTTGCGGTAATTGGCGTCTCGATGATGGAGCCATCTGGCTTAGCCATCAGACCACGCATACCTGCCAGCTGACGAATCTGCGCCGCAGAACCACGAGCACCGGAGTCGGCCATCATAAAGATGCTGTTGAAGGAAACCTGACGCTCTTCCACACCATCGCGGTTGATCACGAGTTCGGTAGAGAGGTTTTCCATCATCGCTTTAGCAACGCGTTCGTTGGCCGCAGCCCAGATATCGATCACTTTGTTATAGCGTTCGCCAGCGGTAACCAGACCTGACTGGAACTGCTGCTGAATTTCAGCAACTTCGGCTTCCGCTTCAGAGATGATTTCAACTTTCTTCTCTGGAATAACCATGTCGTCGATACCAACAGACGCACCAGAGCGTGCCGCATAGGCAAAGCCGGTGTACATAGTCTGGTCAGCAAAGATAACGGTCGGCTTCAGGCCCAGGATGCGGTAACAGGTGTTCAGCATCTTGGAGATAGCTTTTTTGCCCAGCGCCTGGTTAACGATAGAGAAAGGCAGACCTTTTGGTACGATCATCCACAGGATGGCACGACCAACAGTGGTATCAATGATGCTGGTTTTAGAAACCCACTCATCCTGCTCGTTTTTCTCGTGTTCAGTGATACGCACTTTTACGCGAGCGTGCAGAGATGCGAGGCCGGCGCGATAAACGCGTTCAGCTTCTTTCGGGCCAGTCAGCACCATGCCTTCGCCTTTGGCGTTAACACAGTCACGGGTCATGTAATACAGACCCAGTACAACGTCCTGAGAAGGAACAATGATAGGCTCACCGTTCGCAGGAGACAGGATGTTGTTGGTAGACATCATCAGCGCACGCGCTTCCAGCTGGGCTTCCAGCGTCAGCGGTACGTGAACTGCCATCTGGTCACCATCGAAGTCGGCGTTGTATGCCGCACAGACCAGCGGGTGAAGCTGAATCGCTTTACCTTCGATCAGTACTGGCTCAAACGCCTGAATGCCCAGACGGTGCAGTGTTGGAGCACGGTTCAGCAGAACCGGGTGTTCGCGGATCACTTCATCCAAGATATCCCAGACGACAGCTTCTTCACGCTCAACCATTTTCTTAGCGGCTTTAATGGTGGTTGCAAGACCACGCAGTTCCAGCTTGCCGTAGATAAACGGTTTGAACAGCTCCAGTGCCATTTTCTTCGGCAGACCACACTGATGCAGGCGCAGGTATGGGCCTACGGTGATAACCGAACGACCAGAGTAGTCGACACGTTTACCCAGCAAGTTCTGACGGAAACGACCCTGTTTACCTTTGATCATATCGGCCAAAGATTTCAGAGGACGCTTGTTAGAACCGGTGATCGCACGACCGCGACGGCCGTTATCTAACAGCGCATCGACCGCTTCCTGCAACATACGTTTTTCGTTACGTACGATGATATCTGGCGCAGCCAGATCCAGCAGGCGTTTCAGACGGTTGTTACGGTTGATTACGCGACGATACAGATCGTTCAGATCCGAGGTAGCGAAACGACCGCCGTCCAGCGGTACCAGAGGACGCAAATCCGGTGGCAGTACAGGCAGCACGGTCAGGATCATCCACTCTGGTTTATTACCAGACTGTACGAACGCTTCCAGCAGCTTGATACGCTTGGTCAGTTTTTTACGCTTGGTTTCGGAGTTAGTTTCGTTCAGCTCTTCACGCAGCTGCTCGCACTCTTGCTCCAGATCCATGTTTTTCAACAGAGCCTGGATCGCTTCCGCACCCATTTTAGCGTCGAATTCGTCACCAAACTCTTCCAGCGCGTCAAGATACTGCTCTTCAGTCAGGATCTGGCGCTTTTCGAGGTTGGTCATACCGCCTTCAACCACAACATAAGATTCGAAGTAAAGAACACGTTCGATATCACGCAGTGGCATATCCAGCAGCAAACCGATGCGCGAAGGCAACGATTTCAGGAACCAGATGTGCGCAGTTGGAGAAGCCAGCTCAATGTGGCCCATGCGCTCACGGCGAACTTTGGTCTGTGTAACTTCAACGCCACACTTCTCGCAGATCACGCCACGATGTTTCAAGCGCTTGTACTTACCGCACAGGCACTCGTAGTCTTTTACTGGCCCGAAAATACGCGCACAGAAAAGCCCGTCACGTTCAGGTTTGAACGTACGGTAGTTAATGGTTTCCGGCTTTTTAACTTCACCAAAAGACCATGAACGGATCATATCTGGCGATGCCAGAGCGATCTTGATCGCATCAAACTCTTCTGTCTTAGTTTGCGCTTTCAGAAACTTAAGTAAGTCTTTCACGGATTAGCTCCCGTCGGAGTGAGACTTCTCAGGGACGCCCGGAGTGACCCGGGCGCCCTGTAACCAGTACAAATACGAGTGCTTACTCGTCTTCCAGCTCGATGTTGATACCCAGCGAGCGGATCTCTTTCAACAGTACGTTGAAGGATTCCGGCATGCCCGGTTCCATCTGATGGTTGCCGTCAACGATGTTTTTATACATCTTGGTACGGCCGTTAACGTCATCAGACTTCACGGTCAGCATTTCCTGCAGGGTATACGCGGCACCGTATGCTTCCAGTGCCCACACTTCCATCTCACCGAAGCGCTGACCACCGAACTGTGCCTTACCACCCAGCGGCTGCTGAGTAACGAGGCTATAAGAACCGGTGGAACGCGCATGCATTTTGTCATCAACCAGGTGGTTCAGCTTCAGCATGTACATGTAGCCAACGGTAACCTGACGTTCGAACTGTTCACCGGTACGACCATCAAACAGCGTAATCTGACCAGAAGAAGGCAACCCGCCAAGCTGTAACAGCTCTTTGATTTCGCTCTCTTTCGCGCCGTCAAACACTGGTGTTGCGATTGGCATACCTTTTTTCAGGTTCTCTGCCAGACGCAGCACTTCGTCGTCGGTGAAGGTGTTCAGGTCAACTTTCTGGCGTACATCATTGCCCAGATCGTAAGCACGCTGAATAAATTCACGCAGTTTGGACACATCTTCCTGCTTTTTAAGCATAGCGTTGATTTTCTCGCCAATGCCCTTCGCAGCCATACCCAGGTGGGTTTCAAGAATCTGTCCAATGTTCATACGTGATGGAACGCCCAGCGGGTTCAATACGATGTCAACCGGCGTACCGAATTCATCGTATGGCATATCTTCGATCGGGTTGATCTTGGAGATAACACCTTTGTTCCCGTGACGACCTGCCATTTTATCACCAGGCTGAATCTGACGTTTAACGGCCAGATACACTTTAACGATTTTCAGCACGCCTGGTGCCAGGTCATCGCCCTGAGTGATTTTACGGCGCTTGGCTTCAAGTTTTTTCTCAAACTCGTGCTTCAGCTCGTCGTACTGCTCGGCCAACTGTTCCAGCTGGTTTTGTTTTTCTTCGTCGGTCAGGCCCAGTTCCAGCCAGCGCTCGCGTGGCAGCTTGTCCAGTTTGTCCGCTTCAACACCGCCAGCAACCAGCAGGTATTTAATACGGCTGAACAGGCCAGCTTCGAGAATTTGCAGTTCTTCAGACAGGTCTTTCTTCGCCTGCTTCAGCTGCATCTCTTCGATTTCCAGCGCACGTTTGTCTTTTTCCACGCCATCGCGGGTGAAGACCTGAACGTCAATAACAGTACCAGACACGCCGTTCGGTACGCGCAGAGAAGAGTCTTTAACATCAGACGCTTTCTCACCGAAGATCGCACGCAGCAGTTTCTCTTCTGGCGTCAGCTGGGTTTCACCTTTCGGCGTTACCTTACCAACCAGAATGTCGCCACCGGTCACTTCCGCACCGATATACACGATACCGGATTCATCCAGTTTGGAGAGCGCAGCTTCACCCACGTTAGGGATGTCGGCGGTGATCTCTTCTGGCCCCAGCTTGGTGTCACGTGACACACATGCCAGTTCCTGGATGTGGATAGTAGTGAAGCGGTCTTCCTGTACTACGCGCTCGGAGACTAAGATGGAGTCTTCGAAGTTGTAGCCGTTCCACGGCATGAACGCGACGCGCATGTTCTGACCCAGTGCCAGTTCGCCGAGGTCGGTTGAAGGACCATCAGCCAGCACATCACCACGCTCAATTGGTTCACCCAGATTCACACATGGCATCTGGTTGATGCAGGTGTTCTGGTTAGAACGGGTGTATTTGGTCAGGTTGTAAATATCGATACCGGCTTCGCCAGAATGCATTTCGTCTTCGTTAACTTTAATAACGATACGTGATGCATCCACGTACTGAACCGTACCACCACGTTTCGCTACGGCAGTAACACCGGAGTCAACCGCTACCGCGCGTTCCATACCAGTACCAACCAGCGGCTTATCAGCGCGCAGAGTTGGAACCGCCTGACGTTGCATGTTTGCACCCATCAATGCGCGGTTGGCGTCATCGTGCTCCAGGAACGGGATCAGTGACGCACCGACAGAAACCACCTGCTGGGTGGAAACGTCCATGTAGTCAACCTGTTCACGGTTGAAGAGGCTCGATTCGCCTTTGCTACGGCAGGTCACCAGATCGTCTACGAAGTGACCTTCATCGTCGAGGTTGGTGTTCGCCTGAGCGATAACGTAGTTACCCTCTTCAATAGCAGAGAGGTAATGAATTTCGTCGGTCACCACGCCTTCGCGAACGCGACGGTATGGGGTTTCCAGGAAACCATACTCATTGGTCTGTGCATAAACAGACAAGGAGTTGATCAGACCGATGTTTGGACCTTCCGGCGTTTCGATTGGACATACGCGACCGTAGTGAGTCGGGTGTACGTCTCGAACTTCAAAGCCTGCACGCTCACGCGTCAGACCGCCCGGGCCCAGTGCAGAGATACGACGCTTATGCGTGATCTCAGACAACGGGTTGTTCTGATCCATAAACTGTGACAGCTGGCTTGAGCCGAAGAACTCTTTCACTGCCGCAGAAATTGGCTTGGCGTTGATCATGTCCTGTGGCATCAGGGTATCCAGATCGCCCAGGGACAGACGCTCTTTCACCGCACGCTCTACGCGCACAAGGCCAACACGGAACTGGTTTTCAGCCATTTCGCCAACGGAACGAATACGACGGTTGCCGAGGTGGTCGATATCATCCACTTCGCCAATACCGTTACGGATACCGATGAGCTTCTTCATCACCTGAATGATGTCGTCTTTGCTCAGGATACCGGAACCTTCGATCTCGTCACGCAGCAGAGAACGGTTGAACTTCATACGACCAACAGCAGACAGGTCGTAACGATCTTCAGAGAAGAACAGGTTCTCAAACAGATTTTCAGCCGCTTCACGCGTTGGTGGTTCACCAGGACGCATCATGCGATAGATCTCAACCAGTGCGCTCAGGCGATCGCTGGTTGGGTCGACACGTACAGTCTCAGACATGTACGGACCGTGATCCAAATCGTTGGTGAACAGTGTTTCAATGCGCTTGTGACCGGATTGGCTCAATTTAGCCAACAGATCCAGTGACAGCTCCATGTTCGCAGCGATCAGCAGTTCACCAGTGCTCTCATCGACGTAGTCTTTAGCGACAACTTTACCGGCAATGTACTCGACCGGAACTTCGATGTGGGCAATGGCATCTTTCTCAAGCTGACGAATATGGCGCGCAGTAATACGGCGACCTTTTTCGACGTAAACAGTGCCGTTCGATTCGATATCGAATGACGCGGTTTCACCACGCAGGCGCTCTGGAACCAGCTCCATTTGCAGCTTGTTATCGCGAATTTCGTAAACCACTTTTTCGAAGAACAGGTCAAGAATCTGCTCAGTGGTGTAATTCAGCGCGCGCAGAATGATGGTCGCAGGCAGTTTACGGCGACGGTCAATACGGACGAACAGGTTGTCTTTCGGGTCGAACTCAAAGTCCAACCATGAACCACGGTAAGGGATGATACGTGCGTTATACAGCACTTTACCGGACGAGTGGGTTTTACCCTTATCGCTGTCGAAGAAGACACCAGGACTACGGTGGAGCTGAGAAACGATAACGCGTTCAGTACCATTGATGACAAAGGTACCGTTATCGGTCATGAGCGGAATTTCGCCCATGTAAACTTCTTGTTCTTTGATGTCTTTAACAGTGCCTTCCGGCGCTTCGCGCTCGTAGATCACCAGGCGCAGTTTTACGCGCAGAGGGGCAGAGTACGTGACGCCACGAATCTGACACTCTTTCACATCAAATACAGGTTCGCCTAAACGGTAGCTGACGTATTGCAGCTCAGAGTTACCGCTATAGCTTTGGATTGGGAATACGGAACGGAATGCTGCTTCCAGACCATATTGACCTTCCGGATCTTGCTCGATGAACTTCTGAAACGAGTCAAGCTGGATAGAAAGGAGATATGGAATGTCCAGAACTTGTGGACGCTTTCCAAAATCCTTACGAATACGTTTTTTCTCGGTATAGGAGTAAACCATAGGGTTCCTCAGCTCGCTGAAATGTAGAACCTCGCTGTCCATCCAGGAGGACAGTTCATGCAACGCTGTTTTGTGTTGTTCGAAAAACAGAGTGCTTTTCGTAATACCTCTTTCTATCACGCTTAAATCATTTCGTTGCCGGTGTCTGAGCAGGGAACCCAGTCAGGAAGGCAGTATATTAAGTCGTCGATAGAGAAAGATATTAAGCTAATCAATGACTAAACAGTGTGAAATATCATTGACGCTGTAGAGCGCAAAAAGGCTGGTGACCAAATAGTCACCAGCCATCAGCCTAAAAGACTAGGCTGCAACCTGAAAGGTTGGCTTATTTAACTTCAACTTCTGCGCCAGCTTCTTCCAGTGCTTTCTTCAGTGCTTCTGCGTCGTCTTTGCTGATGCCTTCTTTCAGGGCAGCAGGTGCAGATTCAACCAGATCTTTAGCTTCTTTCAGGCCCAGACCAGTTGCGCCACGTACTGCTTTGATCACGGCAACTTTGTTAGCGCCGATAGCTTTCAGTACAACGTCGAACTCGGTTTTTTCTTCTGCAGCTTCAGCGGCAGCAGCAGGACCTGCAACAGCAGCAGCAGCTGACACGCCGAATTTCTCTTCCATAGCGGAGATCAGTTCAACGATTTCCATTACAGACAGAGCTGCAACGCCTTCAATGATTTGGTCTTTAGTGATTGACATTTCGTGTTCCTAAATTCAGAAAGTAATTTTATACGTAAGCAAGTGACGGAAAAGAAAGGCTGGCTGATTAAGCAGCAGCAGCTTCTTTCTGATCGCGTACAGCAGCCAGAGTGCGAACCAATTTGCCAGCAGAGGCTTCTTTCATGGTTGCCATCAGGCGTGCGATTGCTTCATCGTAGGTAGGCAGAGTTGCCAGGCGGTCGATCTGAGCCGCACTGATCAGCTCGCCTTCAAAGGCTGCAGCTTTAACCTCGAATTTTGCATTCGCTTTCGCGAACTCTTTGAACAGACGAGCAGCAGCGCCCGGGTGTTCCATAGAGTATGCAATCAAGGTAGGACCGGTAAACGTGTCTTTCAGGCACTCAAACTGAGTACCTTCAACGACGCGGCGCAGCAAGGTGTTACGAACAACACGCATGTATACGCCAGCTGCACGTCCTGCTTTACGCAGTTCGGTCATTTTATCTACGGTAACGCCACGAGAATCCGCAACTACCGCAGACAGCGCGCCTTTGGCTACTTCGCTGACTTCAGCAACAATCGCTTGTTTGTCTTGAAGATTTAAGGCCATTAGCTTGTGCTCCTGGATTTTTGGCCGGGGATGGATTTCCCCGGAACTCACTTCACCTGAACAGTGTTACCACTGACAGGCGCTAAACCACGGTGAGCAGAATCCAGCAAAGACTATAAAAATATTCTTTTGGTTCTGTCACCGTCTACGCAGGAGATTAAGTTTCTTACGAAACACCTGCGGTCTTGGACGGAGGCCAGGATAGGCCTGGCTCCAACCTAAAAATTCTTTCTAATACTTCGTCCTTCAAGCTACGGCTGCGTTAGCTTCTTTCGCTCACCCCAGTCACGTAGTGGACTACACTCTTGGGGATTCACTCAATTGCCGCCTTGCTGCAACCCGAATGACTCGATTAGTGGTTCTGTATATTTACAGAACAACGGGCGTAAGATTCTAGATGAAAATTTCGCCCGCGTAAAGCACAGATTAAGCAGCAGAAGCGTTCAGGCCAGCCTGATCAACTGCAACGCCTGCGCCCATAGTGGTGGACAGGCTAACTTTCTTGATGAAAACACCTTTTGCCTGAGATGGTTTAGCTTTTTTCAGCGCAACCAGCAGGGATTCCAGGTTTTCTTTCAGCTTATCTGCATCGAAATCAACCTTACCGATAGTGGTATGGATGATACCGTTTTTGTCGTTACGGTAACGAACCTGACCAGCTTTAGCGTTTTTCACTGCTTCAGCAACGTTAGGAGTTACAGTACCAACTTTAGGGTTTGGCATCAGACCGCGTGGGCCCAGAACCTGACCCAGCTGGCCAACAACGCGCATTGCATCTGGAGATGCGATAACTACGTCGAAGTTCATTTCGCCTTTTTTGATCTGGTCAGCCAGATCTTCCATACCTACCAGTTCAGCGCCGGCTGCTTTAGCAGCTTCAGCGTTTGCGCCCTGGGCAAATACGGCAACGCGAACGGAACGGCCAGTACCGTGTGGCAGTACAGTTGCACCGCGAACGTTCTGGTCAGATTTACGAGCATCAATGCCCAGGTTTACAGCTACGTCTACGCTTTCTACGAACTTAGCAGTAGCCAGTTCCTTCAGCAGAGCAACAGCTTCGTTGATGTCATACTGTTTAGTTGCATCAACTTTGTCACGGATCACGCGCATGCGCTTGGTCAGCTTAGCCATTTCTTAGTCCTCCACTACCAGGCCCATGGAACGAGCAGTACCTTCGATGGAGCGAATCATCGCTTCCACGTCAGAACCAGTCATGTCCGCAGCTTTGGTTTCTGCGATTTCACGTACCTGAGCACGCGATACTTTACCTACTTTGTCTTTGTTCGGCTTGCCGGAACCAGACTTAACACCAGCCGCTTTCTTCAGCAGTACTGCTGCAGGAGGGGTTTTGGTGATGAAGGTGAAAGAACGGTCAGAGTAAACGGTGATCACAACTGGCGTTGGAAGACCTTTCTCCAGGGATTCTGTTTTGGCGTTAAACGCTTTACAGAATTCCATGATGTTAACGCCCTGCTGGCCCAGTGCCGGACCAACCGGTGGACTTGGGTTTGCCATACCAGCTGCAACCTGCAACTTAACGTAGGCTTGTACTTTCTTAGCCATGATAATTCCTCTATTGGGTGATAGCGCTCCTGGAGGAGCTCCCCGTGATTAATATTTACACGCTGCTTACAGCGCATAAAAACAAAAGGCGCGAAATTGTAGTTCAATTTCGCGCCTCTCGCAACCACTAGATCATAGTGATTGTGTATTTCTTACTCATCCCGGCGACAATGTCGGGAAGGCCTGGAGACGGGTAATTAACCCTTCTCTACCTGACCGAAGTCCAGCTCAACCGGTGTTGCACGGCCAAAGATGGATACAGATACTTTCAGGCGGCTTTTCTCGTAGTCAACTTCTTCCACCACACCGTTAAAGTCGGCAAATGGACCATCGCTTACGCGCACCATCTCACCTGGCTCAAACATAGTTTTCGGACGTGGCTTATCACCAGCCTGCTGAAGGCGGTTCATAATGGCGTCAACTTCTTTGTCGCTGATAGGTGCAGGGCGGTCAGAAGTACCGCCGATGAAGCCCATAACACGCGGCACGCTACGCACCAGGTGCCAGCTGGCATCATTCATGACCATCTGTACCAGCACGTAGCCTGGGAAGAACTTGCGCTCGCTTTTACGGCGCTGACCACCACGGATCTCAACCACTTCTTCGGTTGGAACCATGACATCGCCAAACAGCTCTTCCATGTTATGTAACTTGATATGCTCGCGCAGCGATTGTGCTACGCGGCCTTCAAAACCGGAAAACGCCTGAACGACGTACCAGCGCTTTTTTGGAGCTTCAGACATCTCAGAACCTCAGGCCAGTGATAAACGATACCAGACGAACCAGAATACCATCCAGTCCCCACAAAATCAGTGACATCACGGCAGTTACCGCGGCAACGATTAACGTGGTGTGCAACGTTTCCTGACGAGTAGGCCAGATGACCTTACGAACTTCAGTGCGCGCTTCACGAGCAAATGCCAACGTTGCTTTACCTTTGGTGGTCAACAGGGCAATGCCGGCTGCCGCTGCCATCAGTACCACAACGGCAAGAGCACGCAGAGGTAATGTTACATCGCGATAATAGGAATTACCGGCAACAGCGGCGACCAAAAGCACCACTACACCTAACCACTTCAATATTTCCAGGCCGCGCCCGTTTCCTTGAGCTTCGGTATTAGCACTCATAAACCAACCTGCCACAATAAATCAGAAACACTTTTGCCCCGTCAACGAGGCAACCGAACCGAATGATGCTGTTAGGCGTAACTCGGCATATCCTTTAATTCCAAGCCGTAGCTTGAAAACTATTGGCTTAAACGCCGTGCTACAGAGCCTGCCTCAGCAATGATTATGGTCTAAAAAATCACTGATGAGTCAGGTTCTATGTTACAGCGTGCAAAAAGGGCATCAAATGATGCCCTTTTCCTGTGCGTTGCGTCAAATGTTATCAGTAATTAAGAGATAACTTTAGCAACAACACCAGCACCAACGGTACGACCACCTTCACGGATTGCGAAACGCAGACCGTCGTCCATCGCGATTGGGTGGATCAGGGTAACAAGCATCTGGATGTTGTCGCCTGGCATTACCATCTCAACGCCTTCTGGCAGTTCGATGGTACCGGTCACGTCAGTTGTACGGAAGTAGAACTGTGGACGGTAGCCTTTGAAGAACGGAGTATGACGGCCGCCTTCATCCTTGGACAGGATGTACACTTCAGATTCGAACTTGGTGTGTGGCTTGATTGAGCCTGGCTTAGCCAGAACCTGTCCACGCTGGATATCTTCACGCTTGATACCGCGCAGCAGAATACCACAGTTCTCACCCGCACGGCCTTCGTCCAGCAGCTTACGGAACATTTCAACGCCGGTACAAGTTGATTTCACGGTATCTTTGATACCAACGATTTCAACTTCTTCACCAACTTTGATGATACCGCGCTCTACACGACCGGTAACAACGGTACCACGACCGGAGATGGAGAATACGTCTTCGATTGGCAGCAGGAATGGCATATCAATCGCACGCTGTGGTTCTGGGATGTAGTTATCCAGGTGACCAGCCAGCTCGATGATTTTAGCTTCCCACGCAGCGTCGCCCTGCAGCGCTTTCAGTGCAGAACCACGAACAACCGGGATGTCGTCGCCAGGGAAATCATAAGCTGACAGCAGCTCACGCACTTCCATTTCAACCAGTTCCAGCAGCTCTTCGTCATCAACCATGTCGCATTTGTTCATGAATACGATCATGTAAGGAACGCCAACCTGGCGACCCAGCAGGATGTGCTCACGGGTCTGAGGCATTGGGCCGTCAGTTGCAGCAACAACCAGGATCGCGCCGTCCATCTGGGCAGCACCGGTGATCATGTTTTTCACATAGTCGGCGTGGCCTGGGCAGTCAACGTGCGCATAGTGGCGAGTTGGGGTGTCATATTCAACGTGGGAAGTGTTGATGGTGATACCACGTGCTTTTTCTTCAGGTGCGTTGTCGATCTGATCGAACGCACGTGCAGAACCACCGAAGGTTTTAGCCAGAACGGTGGTGATAGCAGCAGTCAGGGTAGTTTTACCGTGGTCAACGTGGCCGATAGTACCAACGTTGACGTGCGGTTTGGAACGTTCAAATTTTTCTTTAGACATCGCTTGTCCCTCTAAGACACGGATTAATCGGTGATATCACCACATCAACCAGGCATTGCCTGAATCGTTGAATTTTAATGCACAGAGAAGAAGCAGGGAGGGAGATTTGAAAGTGGTGCTGATACCCAGAGTCGAACTGGGGACCTCACCCTTACCAAGGGTGCGCTCTACCAACTGAGCCATATCAGCACGGCTTGGAGCGGGCAGCGGGAATCGAACCCGCATCATCAGCTTGGAAGGCTGAGGTAATAGCCATTATACGATGCCCGCATCCTGGAACTCGGCTACCTGTTCTGTCTGTAGCTTGTGAACAACGCAGAAAAAGCTTTCCTTGTTGATCAAGCCATCACGCGTTTGCCTGATGACTCTGACTGTGCTTGAGCTCAGTCTGAAATCGTGATGAACAATCCTATGCAGATTGCCATCTTTCCGGTTGAGCTTTAAGTCTCTCTTCCGGTTTCAACTCCTGAACGCTGAGTCGAAATGGTGGTGGGGGAAGGATTCGAACCTTCGAAGTCGATGACGGCAGATTTACAGTCTGCTCCCTTTGGCCGCTCGGGAACCCCACCTGGGGTATTTCGTTACTTGATGGTGCCGGCTACCGGAATCGAACTGGTGACCTACTGATTACAAGTCAGTTGCTCTACCAACTGAGCTAAGCCGGCATCAAGTGGAGCGCATTCTAGGAAGACCGGAGGGAGGATGCAACAAAAAAATTGCGATAATTGTTCTTATGCTCACTATTTGTGCAACTCTTCGCAAATTAGCGCATTTACATACAAACTTCGTTCAAAGAAACAGCAACACTCTCCACTGAATGATAATAAGAAAGCTCCGCGCATCTTGTCAAAATATAAGGTCAATATAGTTAATCGCGCAAAATTCCATCTCTTACTCTCTATTGGTGCTAACCCTTATGCATTAACCGTCGACCTCTCAATGGTGAAAAAAAATATCATTAATGCGGGTACGGTTACGTTTGCACCTGTGCGCATTCATTTTTCCTTCTTATTCATACCTGTCTGGTGGTAACCTCCGACCATTGTTTTATGAAATTCCCCTTAGTACATAAGCCTGAAAACAACCGGATTGCGTTGACATAAACAGGCTACCTATTGAAGGGTAAACCCGCTGGCAGAAGCATGCATATGAGAAAAAAAGACTCCCTGTTGACGACACCGTATCTCCATTTCAATCGGACCCAGTGGGCTGCGCTGCGTGATTCGGTGCCCATGACGCTCTCTGAAGACGAAATTGCACGTCTTAAAGGCATCAACGAAGATCTGTCCATGGAAGAAGTAGCGGAGATTTATCTGCCGTTATCTCGTCTGCTGAATTTCTATATCAGCTCAAATTTACGGCGTCAGGCTGTCCTTGAGCAGTTTCTGGGCACAAACGGCCAAAGAATACCTTACATCATCAGTATTGCGGGTAGCGTCGCTGTCGGTAAAAGTACCACAGCACGCGTATTGCAGGCTTTACTGAGCCGCTGGCCCGAACACCGCAGGGTGGAACTGATAACTACCGATGGCTTTCTGCACCCCAATGCGGTGTTGAAAGAGCGCGGTCTGATGAAGAAAAAGGGCTTCCCGCTCTCTTATGATATGCATCGCCTGGTAAACTTTGTGTCAGATCTCAAGTCTGGAGCATCTCAGGTTACCGCGCCGGTCTATTCGCATCTGATTTATGATGTCATTCCGGAAGGCGATAAGATTGTGCAGCAACCGGATATTTTGATTCTGGAAGGCCTGAACGTATTGCAGAGCGGAATGGACTATCCGCATGATCCTCACCATGTGTTTGTTTCTGATTTCGTCGATTTTTCAATTTACGTCGATGCCCCGGAAGAATTACTTGAGCAATGGTATATCAACCGTTTTCTGAAATTCCGTCAGGGAGCCTTTACCGATCCTGACTCCTATTTCCACCACTATGCACAACTGCCAGAACAAGAGGCTGTAGGGATTGCCAGCCAGCTGTGGAAGGAAATTAATTATATGAATCTAAAAGAAAACATTATGCCAACGCGGGAACGTGCAAGTTTGATTATGACGAAAAGCAGTGACCATGCGGTCGACCTCGTCAGATTAAGAAAATAGCAAAAGAGGGGCTTTGCCCCTCCTGTTTAACTCTGCGGTCGTAACGAAATTTCCCCACCAACCCAGGACTTCCTGACGCCATCCTGTTCAAGGATCAATCCTCCCTGCTGATCAATTCCTCTGGCAGTACCAAAGATTTCGCGGTCACCAATCAACAGCTTTACCGGACGGTCAATAAAGTTATCTAACCGTGCCCAGCGCGCCACGAAGGGTGCCAAACCATCCTGCTCAAACTCAGCGAGCGCAGTACGCATTTTATTCACAATAAGTGCAGAGAGCGCGTTACGGTTCACTGTGACATTAGCTTCCTGAAGGTTAATCCAGCCCTGATTAATCACCTCGGATCCCGGAGAACGCATTGCGAGGTTTATACCTGCGCCAATCACGATCTGCGCAGTATCGCCGGTTTTTCCTGTCAGTTCTACGAGAATACCTGCGAGTTTACGATCGTTCATGTAGATATCGTTGGGCCATTTCACTCGTATATCCGGCGCACCCTGTTCTTGCAGTGCTTCGGCCAGGACGATACCCATAACAAGGCTCAACCCCATCGCTGCCGCTGGCCCTTGCTCCAGCCGCCAGTACATCGAGAGATACAGGTTCGCACCAAAGGGGGAAAACCACTGACGTCCGCGTCTTCCTCTTCCTGCCTGCTGGTACTCCGCCACACAGGCATCACCCGATTGCAGGCTGTCCATGCGATCAAGTAAATACTGATTGGTCGAATCTATGACCGGAATAACGGCCAGCCGCCCTTGCTCAAGCTGTGCATTGATTGCCTGTTCATCAAGTAATTGCATCGGCGAAGAGAGGCTATAGCCTTTACCCGTGACGGTGAAGACATCAATACCCCACTCTTTTAGCGTTTGAATATGCTTATTGATTGCTGCACGGCTCATGCCCAGCTGCTCGCCAAGCTGTTCACCTGAATGAAACTCCCCATCAGCCAGAATGCTTACCAGCTTTAAAGGCACGGTGTTGTCTTTCATGTAATAACCTCAACGGCGTCTGTCTCGCCCTGAGCGGCGATGAAACGGACTTCAGGCTCCAGCCACACATTAAATTTTTCCGCAACGCGCTGACGTACCGTATGGGCCAGATCAACAATGTCCTGTCCGCTGGCATCTTGTGCATTAATCAAAACCAGCGCCTGTTGTTGATGTACAGCAGCGCCACCAAGACGGAATCCTTTCAGGGTACATTGATCTATTAGCCAGCCAGCTGCCAGCTTCACACTCCCACCATCCTGTGGATATTGTGGGATCCCCGGATACTCGGTTCGCAGCTGTTCAGCAAGTTCCGCGCTCACAAGTGGATTTTTAAAGAAGCTTCCTGCATTTCCTGTCACTTTAGGATCGGGAAGCTTGCTAAGGCGCATATGGCAAACGGCATCATAAACTTGCTTTGGAGTAACTGTTCGCGGATCAAGGTTGCGCAGGTCACCATAGCTCAGTACAGGCTTCCATGCTTTCACCAGACGCAAGCCCACAGCGACAATGGCGTAGCCCTCGCGATATCGATGCTTGAATATACTGTCGCGATAGCCAAACTGGCACTCAGCTGCGTTAAGGCGCTGCACCGTGCCGTTGGAGAGACAGACGATGTCTACATACTCACATACCTGCTCCAGCTCGACGCCATAGGCACCAATATTTTGTATCGGTGCCGAACCGGTGCACCCAGGAATTAATGCCAGATTCTCTAAGCCGGCCAGATTCTGCTGTAGCGTAGTTTCCACCAATTGATGCCAGTTTTCTCCAGCACCTACATGTAAACACCATGCATTTTCAGTTTCTTCAACACTGATGCCTTTAATACGGTTTATGATCACCCGCCCGGCGAAGTCTCCAAGAAACAATACGTTACTGCCTTCACCTAGCAGCAATACCGGTTCTTTCTGTTGGGTGCTCTCCTGCCAGCACTGACAAAGTTCTTCAATGCTTTCGGCCACACTTATATGGTTGGCATAGGCCTCAAGACCAAAGGTATTCCAGGATTTTAATGAGTGTTGCTGGCGGGACATAATACGGCCTTCACATAGTTAACTATCAGATAGTGTACCCGATCCCTACTGTGGGGGTTGAGGATTTTCTGGGCGTGATAGCTGGTATGAATTGATAAGTGATGCACAGGTTTTAACTGGCCTGAAGAGGGATTAGTGCGAGCTGGAAGAGAAAATAGCGGGTAAAGGACAAAAATATTGTGCAGAAAAAAGACAGAAAAAGTTTAAAGCGCTCAAATTATAGGCTTATAAAGCCTTGTGACGATGAAACGAAAAAAACCCCAACCTTTCGGTCGGGGTTCTTTCTTCGTTTGATGCCTGGCAGTTCCCTACTCTCGCATGGGGAGACCCCACACTACCATCGGCGCTACGGCGTTTCACTTCTGAGTTCGGCATGGGGTCAGGTGGGACCACCGCGCTAAAGCCGCCAGGCAAATTCTTTGCGCATGAAACGAATATTTTGCACGCCTGCTGCGTTGGCTGCGCTGGCAATGTCAGTCACATACTCATGTATGCTCCTTCCTTTCCTGCGTTTGCCGCCTTGCATCAGCACAAAATCTTTCGTTTCCGCTAATTCTTATCCAGTACAGGCTGAAAATCGTCTTCGCGTCTCTCATAACGCTCACCAGAACGCTTCTGGCGTTGTAAGGTTAAGCCTCACGGGTCATTAGTACCGGTTAGCTCAACGCATCGCTGCGCTTACACACCCGGCCTATCAACGTCGTAGTCTTCAACGTCCCTTCAGGACTCTCAAGGAGTCAGGGAGAATTCATCTCGAGGCAAGTTTCGCGCTTAGATGCTTTCAGCGCTTATCTTTTCCGCACTTAGCTACCGGGCAATGCCATTGGCATGACAACCCGAACACCAGTGGTGCGTTCACTCCGGTCCTCTCGTACTAGGAGCAACCCCTCTCAATTCTCCAGCGCCCACGGCAGATAGGGACCGAACTGTCTCACGACGTTCTAAACCCAGCTCGCGTACCACTTTAAACGGCGAACAGCCGTACCCTTGGGACCTACTTCAGCCCCAGGATGTGATGAGCCGACATCGAGGTGCCAAACACCGCCGTCGATATGAACTCTTGGGCGGTATCAGCCTGTTATCCCCGGAGTACCTTTTATCCGTTGAGCGATGGCCCTTCCATTCAGAACCACCGGATCACTATGACCTGCTTTCGCACCTGCTCGAGCCGTCACTCTCGCAGTCAAGCCAGCTTATGCCATTGCACTAACCTCACGATGTCCGACCGTGATTAGCTGACCTTCGTGCTCCTCCGTTACTCTTTAGGAGGAGACCGCCCCAGTCAAACTACCCACCAGACACTGTCCCCACGCCGGATCACGGCGCCAGGTTAGAACATCAAACGTTAAAGGGTGGTATTTCAAGGTTGGCTCCACGCAGACTGGCGTCCACGCTTCAAAGCCTCCCACCTATCCTACACATCAAGGCTCAATGTTCAGTGTCAAGCTGTAGTAAAGGTTCACGGGGTCTTTCCGTCTTGCCGCGGGTACACTGCATCTTCACAGCGAGTTCAATTTCACTGAGTCTCGGGTGGAGACAGCCTGGCCATCATTACGCCATTCGTGCAGGTCGGAACTTACCCGACAAGGAATTTCGCTACCTTAGGACCGTTATAGTTACGGCCGCCGTTTACCGGGGCTTCGATCAAGAGCTTCTCCTTGCGG
Source organism: Erwinia sorbitola (assembly GCF_009738185.1). Taxonomy (NCBI): domain Bacteria; kingdom Pseudomonadati; phylum Pseudomonadota; class Gammaproteobacteria; order Enterobacterales; family Erwiniaceae; genus Erwinia; species Erwinia sorbitola. Next base: position 4,381,296 of record NZ_CP046509.1, read on the forward strand.
ATAACCCCATCAATTAACCTTCCGGCACCGGGCAGGCGTCACACCGTATACGTCCACTTTCGTGTTTGCACAGTGCTGTGTTTTTAATAAACAGTTGCAGCCAGCTGGTATCTTCGACTGGCTTCAGCTCCGGGAGCAAGTCCCTTCACCTACGCGCCAGCGTGCCTTCTCCCGAAGTTACGGCACCATTTTGCCTAGTTCCTTCACCCGAGTTCTCTCAAGCGCCTTGGTATTCTCTACCTGACCACCTGTGTCGGTTTGGGGTACGATTGATGTTACCTGATGCTTAGAGGCTTTTCCTGGAAGCAGGGCATTTGTTACTTCAGCACCGTAGTGCCTCGTCATCACACCTCAGCCTTAAAGAGTTCCGGATTTGCCTGGAACTCAAGCCTACATGCTTAAACCGGGACAACCGTCGCCCGGCTAACATAGCCTTCTCCGTCCCCCCTTCGCAGTAACACCCAGTACGGGAATATTAACCCGTTTCCCATCGACTACGCCTTTCGGCCTCGCCTTAGGGGTCGACTCACCCTGCCCCGATTAACGTTGGACAGGAACCCTTGGTCTTCCGGCGAGCGGGCTTTTCACCCGCTTTATCGTTACTTATGTCAGCATTCGCACTTCTGATACCTCCAGCAGCCCTCACAGGCCACCTTCGACGGCTTACAGAACGCTCCCCTACCCAACAATACTTGCGTATCGCTGCCGCAGCTTCGGTGCATGGTTTAGCCCCGTTACATCTTCCGCGCAGGCCGACTCGACCAGTGAGCTATTACGCTTTCTTTAAATGATGGCTGCTTCTAAGCCAACATCCTGGCTGTCTGTGCCTTCCCACATCGTTTCCCACTTAACCATGACTTTGGGACCTTAGCTGGCGGTCTGGGTTGTTTCCCTCTTCACGACGGACGTTAGCACCCGCCGTGTGTCTCCCGTGATAACATTCTCCGGTATTCGCAGTTTGCATCGGGTTGGTAAGCCGGGATGGCCCCCTAGCCGAAACAGTGCTCTACCCCCGGAGATGAGTTCACGAGGCGCTACCTAAATAGCTTTCGGGGAGAACCAGCTATCTCCCGGTTTGATTGGCCTTTCACCCCCAGCCACAAGTCATCCGCTAATTTTTCAACATTAGTCGGTTCGGTCCTCCAGTTAGTGTTACCCAACCTTCAACCTGCCCATGGCTAGATCACCGGGTTTCGGGTCTATACCCTGCAACTTAACGCCCAGTTAAGACTCGGTTTCCCTGCGGCTCCCCTATACGGTTAACCTTGCTACAGAATATAAGTCGCTGACCCATTATACAAAAGGTACGCAGTCACACCACGAAGGTGCTCCCACTGCTTGTACGTACACGGTTTCAGGTTCTTTTTCACTCCCCTCGCCGGGGTTCTTTTCGCCTTTCCCTCACGGTACTGGTTCACTATCGGTCAGTCAGGAGTATTTAGCCTTGGAGGATGGTCCCCCCATATTCAGACAGGATGTCACGTGTCCCGCCCTACTCATCGAACTCACAGCAAGTGCATTTTTGTGTACGGGAGTATCACCCTGTACCCTGCGACTTTCCAGACGCTTCCACTAATGCACAAACTGATTCAGGTTCTGGGCTGTTCCCCGTTCGCTCGCCGCTACTGGGGGAATCTCGGTTGATTTCTTTTCCTCGGGGTACTTAGATGTTTCAGTTCCCCCGGTTCGCCTCATGCCACTATGTATTCATGACATGATAGTGTGCCGGAGCACACTGGGTTTCCCCATTCGGGTATCGTCGGCTGTTGCGGTTCATATCACCTTACCGACGCTTATCGCAGATTAGCACGCCCTTCATCGCCTCTGACTGCCTAGGCATCCACCGTGTACGCTTAGTCGCTTAACCTCACAACCCACAAGATTCTGGCCGCGTGAACCCTCTGAACTGCGGCGTTGCCCGGTGCTCACAGCTGCTCATGGACGTTAAGTCCACTCCGCGCTGCTGTGCGCCGTGCGCCTTGCATTTCAGCCGTTCACCCGACCCTCAGCTTAGTGAGGAGTGAGCATTTGAGAGACTCGAACATATCGTTAATTTCATTCTTATTTACGGAGAATGAAAACGACATGTCGTTTCAATTTTCAGCTTGTTCCGGATTGTTAAAGAGCATAATACTTCGCAGCATACTGTTATCCAGTACACTCTGAAGTATTTAATTAGAAAAACTATATGGTGGAGCTAAGCGGGATCGAACCGCTGACCTCCTGCGTGCAAGGCAGGCGCTCTCCCAGCTGAGCTATAGCCCCATACAGTCTTACAGAAACCATCTACTACCACTCTCAAGGAGATAATTTTGACTCAGGCAAGGCATGTTTTCGCGACGCATAGTTCACTATGCGAGCCGGAAACATAACGCAGCATGAGACAAAATTTGGTAGGCCTGAGTGGACTTGAACCACCGACCTCACCCTTATCAGGGGTGCGCTCTAACCACCTGAGCTACAAGCCTGTAGAGGTTTTTCTGCTCGTTACTTCTATCAGACAATCTGTGTGGACACTGCGCGGGAAAGTATCTTCAGGTAAGGAGGTGATCCAACCGCAGGTTCCCCTACGGTTACCTTGTTACGACTTCACCCCAGTCATGAATCACAAAGTGGTAAGCGCCCTCCCGAAGGTTAAGCTACCTACTTCTTTTGCAACCCACTCCCATGGTGTGACGGGCGGTGTGTACAAGGCCCGGGAACGTATTCACCGTAGCATTCTGATCTACGATTACTAGCGATTCCGACTTCACGGAGTCGAGTTGCAGACTCCGATCCGGACTACGACGCACTTTATGAGGTCCGCTTGCTCTCGCGAGGTCGCTTCTCTTTGTATGCGCCATTGTAGCACGTGTGTAGCCCTGGCCGTAAGGGCCATGATGACTTGACGTCATCCCCACCTTCCTCCGGTTTATCACCGGCAGTCTCCTTTGAGTTCCCGGCATTACCCGCTGGCAACAAAGGATAAGGGTTGCGCTCGTTGCGGGACTTAACCCAACATTTCACAACACGAGCTGACGACAGCCATGCAGCACCTGTCTCACGGTTCCCGAAGGCACTTTCGCATCTCTGCAAAATTCCGTGGATGTCAAGGCCAGGTAAGGTTCTTCGCGTTGCATCGAATTAAACCACATGCTCCACCGCTTGTGCGGGCCCCCGTCAATTCATTTGAGTTTTAACCTTGCGGCCGTACTCCCCAGGCGGTCGACTTAACGCGTTAGCTCCGGAAGCCACGCCTCAAGGGCACAACCTCCAAGTCGACATCGTTTACGGCGTGGACTACCAGGGTATCTAATCCTGTTTGCTCCCCACGCTTTCGCACCTGAGCGTCAGTCTTTGTCCAGGGGGCCGCCTTCGCCACCGGTATTCCTCCAGATCTCTACGCATTTCACCGCTACACCTGGAATTCTACCCCCCTCTACAAGACTCTAGCCTGCCAGTTTCGGATGCAGTTCCCAGGTTGAGCCCGGGGATTTCACATCCGACTTGACAGACCGCCTGCGTGCGCTTTACGCCCAGTAATTCCGATTAACGCTTGCACCCTCCGTATTACCGCGGCTGCTGGCACGGAGTTAGCCGGTGCTTCTTCTGCGGGTAACGTCAATCAGCGGCTATTAACTCTGCCTTCCTCCCCACTGAAAGTACTTTACAACCCGAAGGCCTTCTTCATACACGCGGCATGGCTGCATCAGGCTTGCGCCCATTGTGCAATATTCCCCACTGCTGCCTCCCGTAGGAGTCTGGGCCGTGTCTCAGTCCCAGTGTGGCTGGTCATCCTCTCAGACCAGCTAGGGATCGTCGCCTAGGTGAGCCGTTACCTCACCTACTAGCTAATCCCACCTGGGCACATCCGATGGTGTGAGGCCCGAAGGTCCCCCACTTTGGTCCGAAGACGTTATGCGGTATTAGCCACCGTTTCCAGTGGTTATCCCCCTCCATCGGGCAGTTTCCCAGGCATTACTCACCCGTCCGCCACTCGTCACCCGAGGAGCAAGCTCCTCTGTGCTACCGTCCGACTTGCATGTGTTAGGCCTGCCGCCAGCGTTCAATCTGAGCCATGATCAAACTCTTCAATTAAAAGTTCGATTTGCTGCAACAAGTGCAGCGATGCTCAAGTGTAAAACGTCATAATGAATTTCATTATGTGTTCACTCTTAAGACTTGATATTTTTTGTCACCCGGAGGTGACTGATATCAATCCTGCGAGTGCCCACACAGATTGTCTGATAAATTGTTAAAGAGCGGTGCAATCAGTGCCGAAGCTTCCTGTTGCGAGGTGGCGTATATTACGCTTTCCTCCTTCGGAGTCAACTTCTTTTTGAGAAGTTTTTCCGGCGCTATCAGTTACCTGACGCTTCTGACCCGGTAGCCCGTAAGCCGTTGTTCCGTGTCAGTGGAGGCGCAGTATAGGGATTTTCTGGCGGGTGACAAGTGTTTATTGCAAAAAAATGACTGAGCGCGTTATTTTTCATCGAACCGCGTTTTTTTACTGCAACTTGCTCGGTAATTCAGCAAATTCATGCGCAAAACGGGTGACCTGCTGCCAGTCGGTATACTCCACTTCTTTACGTGTATCGGTTTCTCCTTTAGTCATGCGCATAATCAACTGAATCATAATGCGGTCGAAGAAACCGTAACGAGGATAACGCAGGGCACCAGCAAACACGGCGCAGCTGTCGGGCTCCCAGGGTGACTGCATTAAGAACTTACGGGTATAGGCATTGGTCTGCGGTGTACGCTTCTCTGGTTTACGTGCCGTCAGGTTCACTGAGAAGAAGGCGCTTGAACGCTCCTGCAATGCATTAAGATGTGTTTTCACAAATTTTGCTACGGCAGGCTGGAAGTGACCATAGCGCACAGAAGCACCTATCATCACGCGATCGTACTGCGACCAGTCAACCTCGTTAACCAGCTGGATGTTGAGCACATCACACTCCCGCGCCTCCTTTAACTGGTTAGCTATATAGAAAGCAATTTCGCGAGTCTGACCATCGCGGCTGGAATACAGTATTAACGCTTTCATTATTCAACTCTCACTTATTCACGCCAGAAGGTTGGCGTAAACAGAACTAACAAAGTGAAGACTTCAAGACGCCCGAACAGCATCGTCAAAATCAGGATCCATTTAGCCGTATCATTCATTGAGGTAAAATTGTCAGCCACTACGCCAAGGCCAGGGCCAAGGTTGTTCAGCGTTGCCGCCACGGCAGCAAATGCCGAGAAGTCATCAACGCCGGTGGCAATAATTGCCAGCATGCTGAGGATAAAGACCAGAGCATAGGCAGAGAAAAATCCCCAGACTGCCTCAAGAATGCGTTCAGGCAACGCACGGTTACCCAGTTTAATGGTGTACACCGCATTGGGGTGCACCAGCCTTTTCAGCTCACGCGAACCCTGTTTAAACAGCAGCAGGATACGAATCACTTTGAGGCCGCCGCCGGTAGAACCCGCACAGCCACCGATAAAGGCTGAACAGAGAAGCAGTACCGGCAGGAACAGTGGCCATCGAGCGATACTGTCGGTAGTGAAACCCGCAGTACTTGCCATCGACACCACCTGGAAGAATGCCTGGTTGAGCGTTTCCATCCCTGTTCGGTAGACATTGTGGAACCACAGCACCAGAGTACAGATAATTACCAGCGTAATCTGCACACCGATAAACATACGAAATTCAGGATCACGCCAGTAAACTCGCAGGCTGCGTCCGCTCAATAAAGAGAAGTGCAGGCCATAGTTACAGCCGGAGATCAGCAGGAAGACGGCGATAATTGTGTTAATAGTGGGGCTGTTAAAATAGCCGATACTGGCATCGTGCGTGGAAAATCCTCCGATAGCAATGGTCGAAAAGCTGTGACCTATTGCATCAAATAACGGCATTCCCGCCATCCACAGTGCCACTGCACAGGCCACCGTCAGCAGCACGTAAATCAGCCACAGGGTTTTTGCCGTTTCTGCAATACGTGGCCGCATCTTGTTATCTTTTAACGGCCCCGGCATTTCAGCACGATATAGCTGCATACCCCCAACGCCCAGAATCGGCAGGATGGCTACGGCAAGAACAATGATCCCCATCCCGCCAAGCCATTGCAGCATTTGACGATAAAACAGGATTGCTTTAGGCAGTGAATCCAGCCCCACCAGCGTAGTTGCACCCGTGGTTGTGAGGCCAGAGAAGGATTCAAAGAATGCATCAGTCACCGAAAGATTGGGCTGTTCAGCAAAGATAAACGGCATGGCCCCCACGCTGCCCAGCACCGTCCAGAACAGCACAACGATAAGGAACCCTTCTCGCGGCTTTAGCTCACTCTTCTGTTTACGATTGGGCCACCACAGCAGCGTCCCAATCATCAGCGCCATAAAAAACGTCTGAGTGAATGCACGCCCTGCCCCATCTCGGTAAATTAACGCCACCAGCCCGGGCACGATCATGGTGCCTGAGAACAAAATGACCAGTAAACCCACTATGCGGGTAATGGCGCGAAAATGCATTCTGCCGTTCCTTTCCTGACTTGAATTGTTATTTGAGCGAGGCTAATTGCAATGCGCCCCGACTTAAGTCTGACAGATTTTGCCTGAACCCCGCTACCTGCGCATGAGGCAGTGCAAGGTGTAGAGTGATGTTCTGCTGGTACTCAGTATTAAGCAGTTGACCATCAAAACGCGCCACCATACGTTCAATATCGCCCAGCTGTGCATAATCACAGATAAGGCTGAAATGCAGCATCGGAACTTTGACCTGACGAGGCAGTAACCGCAGCGCCTGCTGTACACCCCCGCCATAGGCTTTAACCAGCCCCCCCGTTCCCAGCTGAATTCCCCCATAATAGCGCACAACCACCGCTGTAATTTCGCCAATGTTGTTACCCATCAACTGGGCCAGCATTGGTTTTCCAGCGGTGCCGGACGGTTCCCCATCATCAGAGAACCCCAGCTGTTGCGAATCATCGGGAGGCCCGGCAACGAATGCCCAGCAGTGATGCCGGGCGGTCGGGTGCTGCTGCTTGATCTCTTGTACAAAGCCACGCGCCGCCTCCACGCCCTCGGTATGCGCCAGTTGCGTGATAAAGCGGCTTTTCTTAATCTCTTCGCTAAAGCTGAATAATTTATCAGCCGGAATATCGTAAGCGTCCATCAGGCAAGATGCAGGTCGCGCGTCATGTTTTCTACGCCGTTAGCGTGAATCACAACGTTATCTTCAATACGGATACCGCCATAAGGCTTCAGCGCATCGATTTTCGCCCAGTCAAAATAGTGACTGAACTTACCTGCACGCCACGGCGCTAACAGTGAGTCGATAAAGTAGATACCTGGTTCAATAGTTAACACCATGCCCGGCTCCAGCATACGGGTACAGCGCAGGTACGGGTACTGCGCAGGCGCAGCCAGATGCGTACCCTGGTCATCCTGCATAAAGCCTGCAACATCATGTACCTGCAAGCCCAGCGGATGACCGATACCATGAGGCATAAAGGGCCCGGTAATATCTTCTTTAATCATCGCTTCCGCGCTAATGCCCTGCACTAACTGGTGTTTCAGCAAGAGGCTGGCGATACGAAAATGCATCTGCTGATGATATTCGGTATAACGCACGCATGCTTTCATCGTCGCAATCAGCGCCAGTTCTTCCGCGTTCATATCCTTGATCAACTGAGCATATTCACTTTTATCACTGGCCGCATAGCTGCGGGTCAGGTCGGCGGCATAGCCGTTATACTCTGCCCCCGCATCGATCAGGAAGCTGCGGCGTTGCTCTGGAGTTTGGTGATCAAGTTTAGTGTAGTGCAGTACCGCAGCATGTTCGTTAAGCGCAATAATATTGCCATAAGGAACATCGGTATCGCGATGGCCGGTAGCACTGAGATAAGCGACATTAATATCGAACTCGCTCATACCGGACAGGAATGCTTCTTTCGCCGCTCGATGACCGGTGACGGCGATCTTTTGCGCCTGACGCATACAGTGCAGCTCATAATTCGTTTTGTAAGCGCGGTGATAATGCAGGAAATCGATCACACCCTGTGGGTTAATCGCTCCGGCACTAAATCCAAGCTGAGTTGCCCGAGCTGGCACCGGCCCGATATAGGCAATATTTTCACGCTGTGCAGGCAGCTGCTGCGCAATATCATCGGCACTCTTCAGGCCGATGATATCGATCTCACCCGTCCAAAAGCTATGCGGTAAAGGCTCAACGTTATGCCAGTAATCAACCGGAGAATAGAACCACAGTTTCGGCTTGTTAACGCCATCTATCCACAGCCAGCAGTTAGGCACCTGAGTGACTGGCACCCATGCTTTGAACTGAGGGTTTACCTTGAAGGGATAGGTGTGATCGTCGAGAAATACCGTCAGTAATTCCCCGGAATGAATCAGCATCCCATCAAGATTATGCCGCGCCAGCACTTGCTGTGCACGCTGCTGTAACGTTTTCACATGCTGCTGATAAAGCGTAACGAGTGACTCCATTATCCTGTCTCCGTGATTACGAAATTATCGGCATCTTACCACAGCCGGCAGGGGTATGGCGTTTTGCCGCAGTTGTGATCTTGTTTGCAAATCGACAACGTATCATTTGCAAATAATTAACATCGCTCCCACACTCACGATCATCTGGTATGACCAGATCCCTTCTTATCGCAGCTCAGGAGACAGATATGCTCTACCAAGGCGAAACCCTTTCCCTCGACTGGCTGGAAGACGGCATAGCCGAGCTGGTTTTTGATGCGCCCGGCTCGGTGAACAAGCTGGATACCCGGACGGTTGCCAGCCTCGGTGAAGCTCTCACAGTGCTGGAACGACAACCCTCACTGCGCGGTGTATTGCTGACTTCTCGCAAGGCTGCGTTTATCGTCGGTGCAGATATCACAGAATTCCTCTCGTTGTTTAACGCGCCGGAAGAAAAGCTGACGCAGTGGCTGGCCTTTGCCAACAGTATTTTCAATCGCCTGGAGGATCTGCCGGTTCCGACCGTCTCTGCCATTAGTGGTTATGCACTGGGTGGCGGCTGTGAGTGTGTGCTGGCTACAGATTTCCGTATTGCTACTGCTGATACGCGTATTGGCCTGCCGGAAACGAAGCTGGGCATTATGCCAGGCTTCGGCGGCTCTGTTCGCCTGCCGAGGCTGCTGGGTGCCGATAGTGCGCTGGAGATTATCGCAGCAGGTAAAGATATTGATGGTACTCAGGCGCTTAAAGTGGGCCTGGTGGATGCCGTCGTGGCGGTAGAGAAATTACATGGCGCGGCGTTATCCGTGCTGAAAGATGCCATCTCTGGCCGTCAGCCCTGGCGTGAACGTCGCCAGTGTAAGCTGGAGCCGTTAAAACTGAGCCGCATTGAAGGTGCAATGAGCTTCACCACGGCCAAAGCGATGGTGATGCAGACCGCCGGGAAGCACTATCCGGCGCCGCTGACCGCTGTGAAAACTATTGAAGCCGCCGCCCGTCTGGGCCGTGATGAAGCGCTGAAACTGGAAACAGCGGCATTTGTCCCGCTGGCGCGATCCGATGAAGCCCGAGCCCTCGTAGGTATTTTCCTCAACGATCAGGCAGTAAAAGCCAAAGCGAAGAAACTGACCCGCGACGTTGAAGCCCCGAAACAGGCCGCCGTGCTGGGCGCCGGTATTATGGGCGGCGGTATCGCTTATCAGTCGGCCTGGAAAGGCGTACCGGTGATCATGAAAGATATCAGTGAAACATCGCTGACGCTGGGGATGGGTGAGGCGGCGAAGTTGCTGAATAAGTTGCTGGCCCGCGGCAAGATCGATGGTCTGAAACTCGCTGGCGTGATCGGCACTATACAGCCAACGCTGCACTACGCCGGTTTTGACCGGGTCGATGTGGTGGTAGAAGCCGTAGTTGAGAATCCGCAGGTCAAGGCAGCCGTGCTGGCTGAGACAGAAAGCCATATCCGCCCGGACGCTGTCCTTGCCTCCAACACATCCACCATTCCTATCAGCCTGCTGGCTAAAGCTTTGACTCGCCCGGAAAACTTCTGCGGTATGCATTTCTTTAACCCGGTACCACGAATGCCGTTAGTTGAGGTCATTCGCGGTGAGAAAACCGCTGACAGCACCATCGCTAAAGTTGTGGCATGGGCCAGCAAAATGGGTAAGACACCGATTGTAGTCAACGACTGCCCCGGATTCTTTGTTAATCGCGTACTGTTTCCCTACTTCGCCGGATTCAGTCTGCTGCTGCGCGACGGTGCTGACTTCCGCCAGATTGATAAAGTGATGGAAAAGCAGTTCGGCTGGCCAATGGGGCCATCATGGCTGCTGGATGTGGTAGGAATCGATACTGCGCATCACGCACAGCAGGTGATGGCTGATGGTTTTCCGCAGCGTATGAAGAAAGATTATCGTGATGCCATTGACGTCCTGTTTGAAGCCAAACGTTACGGCCAGAAAAATCAGCAGGGCTTCTGGCGCTGGGAGACCGACAGCAAAGGCAAAGCCAAAAAAGTAACGGATAGCGAAACCGATCGTCTGCTGCAAAGCGTGTGTCAGCCTGGACGGGTATTCAGTGACGAAGAGATTGTCGCCCGCATGATGATCCCGATGATTAATGAAGTGGTTCGCTGCCTGGAAGAGGGCGTGATCGCCAGCCCGGCAGAAGCCGATATGGCGCTGGTATACGGCCTGGGTTTCCCGCCATTCCACGGTGGCGCCTTCCGCTATCTGGATACGGTTGGCAGCGACCGTTTTGTTGCTCAGGCCGAACCTTTCTCCCCTCTTGGCGCACTCTATCAGGTGCCCGCAGGGTTACGTGACAAAGCGACGCAGGGCGGAAGCTGGTATCCGCAGGCGGCACCGCTGAACGATTTATCGCTGAAAACGGCGTGAGGGAATCAAAATGGAAAAAGTTGTAATCGTTGATGCCATTCGCACGCCGATGGGACGTTCGAAAGGCGGCGCATTTCGCCATGTACGGGCAGAGGATCTCTCCGCCCATCTGATGCGCAGCCTGTTAAGCCGCAACCCTGCTATGGATGCCACAGCGCTGGACGATATCTATTGGGGCTGCGTGCAGCAGACACTGGAGCAGGGTTTTAATATCGCGCGTAATGCCGCATTACTGGCAGAGATCCCCCACACGGTGCCCGCCACTACCGTCAACCGCCTGTGTGGCTCTTCGATGCAGGCACTGCATGATGCCGCACGCGCCATTATGGTGGGCGATGCCCGCTCCTGCCTGATTGGCGGCGTCGAACATATGGGGCACGTACCAATGAATCATGGCGTCGACTTCCATCCCGGTCTGAGCCGCAGTGTGGCGAAGGCCGCTGGTATGATGGGGCTGACGGCGGAAATGCTGGCTAAAATTCATGGTATCAGCCGCGAGATGCAGGATCAGTTCGCCGCCCGCTCCCATCAGCGCGCGTGGGCCGCCACGGAAGCAGGTCATTTCGCCGGTGAAATTGTCGCTGTCTCTGGGCACGATGCTGACGGCGTATTAAAACGCTATGACACGGATGAAGTCATCCGCCCCGAGACCACAGTAGAGAGTCTGGCAGCGCTGCGCCCGGCATTTGATCCGGTAAATGGCACCGTTACGGCGGGGAGTAGTTCCGCTCTCTCCGATGGTGCCGCCGCCATGCTGATCATGAGCGAGTCACTGGCGCTGGAGTATGGCCTTAAACCCCGCGCCCGCATTCGTGCCATGGCGGTAGTGGGCTGCGATCCATCCATTATGGGGTACGGCCCGGTTCCCGCATCGCAGCTTGCCCTGAAACGGGCGGGCCTGAGTATCAGCGATATCGGCGTGTTTGAACTGAACGAGGCTTTTGCTGCACAAACCCTGCCATGTATTAAAGATCTGGGGCTGATGGATAAACTCGACGAAAAGGTCAATCTGAACGGCGGTGCGATTGCACTCGGCCACCCGCTGGGATGTTCAGGGGCACGTATCAGCACAACCCTGCTTAATCTGATGGAACGACGCGATACACAGTTCGGTCTGGCAACGATGTGCATAGGGCTGGGACAGGGGATAGCAACAGTATTCGAACGTCTTTAATACGTTGACCTGGAAGGACTATTGCTAAAATTTACCGCCTGTCAGGGGCGGTTTTTTTATGCAGGCCGGGAAGACAAGGGGCAGCCTGGCTGCCCCCAGAGGTCAGATAAAGGCAAAAGCATCGCCAAACATACGAGCTTCCTGTGCGCCACGTTCGGCACAGAAGCGTTCACGAGCGATTTTGGCCATCTCGAAACGACCGGCAATGTAGATATCATGGTTAGCCAGAGAACCATAATCTTGCATCACGGCGGTGAGAACCGTTCCGTTACGTCCGGTAAAACCCTCTTCAGGCTGCTCAACAACCGGAATGACTTTCAGGTTGTGATGCTTAATGGCCAGAGCATTTAATTCGTCCAGATCGTACAGATGCTTCAGCTCACGCCCGCCCCAATAGATGGCAATGTGGCGGTCTGGCTGCTGTGACAAGGCTGTCAGCAGAATGGAGCGTGCATAGGAGAAACCTGTGCCGCCAGCAATCAGCACCAGAGGACGCTCGCCCTCTTCACGCAGCCATGCTTCCCCGTGAGGAATATCCACGGTGATCTGGCGCTGCTGCTGGATACGCTCCATCACTGCCATCGCATAAAGGTTGAGTTCAGAAGCCCCGATATGCAGTTCAATAATGTCTTTTTCCATTGGCGTTGATGCCAGCGAGAAAGGGCGCTTATCTCGCTCGTCCATCACCACCATCAGATACTGACCCGCACGGAAACTGAAGTCTGCTTCCGGAATCATACGTACGCGGTACACGGTATCGGTAATAGCCTCTACTGAGGTCACTTTACAGCTTAAGGTTGTCATGCGTTCCCTCTGTCGGGTCGTCATTATCGTTTGACCGCCAGCGCATCAGCGCGCCGGTGTATCACTCAAGATGCCTAACTCATCCCAAATCGCATCAATGCGAGCGGTAACGGCTGGATCCTTACGGATCGGCGTACCCCATTCGCGCTGCGTTTCACCTGGCCATTTATTGGTTGCATCCAGCCCCATTTTTGACCCCAGTCCGGAAACCGGCGAGGCAAAATCGAGGTAGTCGATCGGCGTATTTTCAATCAGAACCGTATCACGTGCCGGATCCATACGCGTGGTAATTGCCCAGATAACATCATTCCAGTCACGCGCATTAATGTCATCATCGCAAACGATAACAAATTTGGTATACATGAACTGACGCAGGAACGACCAGACGCCCATCATGACGCGTTTAGCGTGCCCGGCATACTGTTTCTTAATCGTCACTACGGCCAGGCGGTATGAGCACCCTTCCGGTGGCAAATAGAAATCAACAATTTCCGGAAACTGCTTTTGCAGGATCGGCACAAAGACCTCATTTAACGCCACGCCCAGCACCGCAGGTTCATCCGGTGGACGCCCGGTAAAAGTAGAGTGATAAATCGCATCACGACGCTGCGTAATATGCGTGATGGTAAACACCGGGAAGTCATCTACTTCATTATAGTAGCCGGTGTGGTCACCGTAGGGACCTTCCGGCGCCATCTCACCCGGATCAATATAACCTTCCAGCACAATTTCAGCACTGGCAGGCACTTCCAGGTCGTTAGAGACGCACTTGACCACTTCCGTTTTTGTACCGCGCAACAGCCCGGCAAATGCATATTCCGAAAGCGTATCAGGCACTGGCGTAACCGCAGCAAGAATGGTTGCCGGATCGGCGCCCAGCGCTACAGAGACAGGGAAACGTTCACCCGGATGCTGCTGGCACCAGTCCTGGAAATCCAGCGCGCCGCCACGATGAGAAAGCCAGCGCATAATCAGCTTGTTCTTGCCGATAACCTGTTGGCGGTAAATACCCAGGTTCTGCCGCTCTTTCAGCGGTCCACGGGTCACCGTCAGGCCCCATGTTACCAGCGGTGCAGCATCGTCCGGCCAGCATTTCATTACTGGAATACGGCTCAAATCGACCTCATCCCCCTGCCAGATTTGCTCCTGGCAAGGAGCGCTGCGTAGCCGCTTGGTTGGCATATTCAACACCTGCTTCCACTGCGGCATTTTATCAAAGAAGTCGCGGAAACCACGCGGCGGCTCCGGCTCTTTAAGGAATGCCAGCAGGCGGCCTACGTCACGCAGTGCTTTAACATCCTCCTGGCCCATGCCCAGCGCCACGCGA